>NZ_JAATOX010000252.1 GCF_011806385.1 Phaeobacter sp. HF9A
CATTGGAGAGGTGACGCCCCATCTGCGGGCTGGGCATGCCGCGCCAGCGGTCGATGATTTCCTTTTCCTTGGCTTGCGTGTTGTGCACGCGGGCAAAGATCTTGATGTTGTCGGCAAAGACGCGGGCCAGTTCGCGCGCGGCGGCCTCGCGTTTGCTACGGTCCTGTTCGGTCAGGAAATTGAGCGTGGCCTCGATGCCGAGCTCTTCGCCGTCGATCTCAAACGTCAGGCCCGCGATGGTCTCGTCAAAGAGTTTCTCCCAGGCGTCGCCGACGATGCCGAGGTCATGCATGAATTTCTCCAGCTCATCCGAGAGCTGATAGGGCTTCATCGCGCGGATACGGTCGAAGACGGGTTTATAGCGCGCCAGATCCGCGTTGGCGGCAAAGAGCGCTTCCATCTTGTCGTCTTCGATGCGGTTGATTTCCAGCGTGAAGAAGACCAGCGGCGTGGTGAAAACGGTGATTTTTTCCTGCGCATCCGACAGGAATTTGGCGCGGTCGGCATCGGTGGTGAGCTGGTAATAGCGCAGCCCGGCGTAGGACATGATGCGCCCGGCGATATTGTTGATCTTCTCGTTGCGCAGCACGCAGGCGAGGAGGCCTTCGGCGTCCAGATCGGCCAGTTTGCCCTCGTAATCGGCGGCAAAGGCGGCGCATTCCTGTTGCAGCCACTCCAGATCGCGGGTCAGCTCCGGGGCCTCATCCGAGGTGTAGAGATCGCTCAGATCCCAGACCGGCAGCTTGCCGAGATCATCACTGCCGGAGCTGGCATTGGCATCGCGGACGGGGAAGGGGAGTTGAAACATGAAGCCTCCGTTTGCGTTCTTGGGGCGGGTGGCGGCAAAGATCCCTTTGCGCGCGGCGGGCCCGAATATTGGTTCTCAAAACACTTAGGCGTCGCATGGGGGACACACAAGCACCGAGCGCAAGAAGGGTATAGAAAGCGCAAAAGAGGGGTTTCGCTTCGGGCAAAGCCCGAAGCGACCGGCGCCGCGCGCGCCCCTTCGGGGCGCGC
>NZ_JAATOX010000253.1 GCF_011806385.1 Phaeobacter sp. HF9A
GGCCAGCATCGCGCGTTTGACCGGCAGCCCCCAGTGATAGCCCCCCATGGCGCCGCCCTTGCGAAGCACCCGGTGGCAGGGGATCAGCCAGCTCAGCGGGTTTTTCCCCACCGCCGTGCCCACCGCCCTTACCGCCCGGGGGCTGTCAATCGCCTCGGCAATCGCGCCATAGGTGATCGCGCTGCCCTCGGGGATGCTCATGAGCGCCTCCCAGACCTTGATCTGGAGCGGCGCCCCCATCAGGTGCAGCGCCGCCTGCCCCTTGCGGGCAAACACCGCCTCCACGGCAGGGCGCAGCGCCATGGGGTCCTCAACGAAATCGGCCCGGGGCCACCGGCTGCGCATATCTGCCAGCGTCGGCTCGGCCCCCACTTCGGCGGCAAACCCAAGGCCGCAGAGCCCCTTTTCGGTGCCCATGGCCAGCGCCAGACCAAAGGGGCTGTCAAACCAGCCCCAGCGCACCACCAGCCCCGCACCTTTGCGCGCGTAGTCGCCCGGGCTCATTGCCTCCCAGCGCAGGAACAGATCATGCAGCCGGCCAGACCCCGAGAGCCCCACCGCATGGGCGGTTTCCATCAGCGGCAGCTCCGCCCGCAACAGGCTCTTGGCGTGACCAAGACGCAGATATTGCTGGTAGCGTTTCGGCGAAACCCCGACCCAGGCGGAGAACACCCGCTGGAAATGCGCCGGGCTCATCTCCATCTGAGCCGCAAGCTGTTCCAGCGACAGGCTCTCGCCGCCCGCATCTATCAGCTCGATGGCCCGGCGGATCACCCCGTAGTGATAGGCCTGCTCATCCCTCGCCATGCCGCGCCTCCTTCTGTTCCGTCACCCACGTGTTCTGTCACAAGTCTAGCGACAGGCTCGGAACAGCGCGACCCGAAACCTGCGGATATCGCGGGCCTCACACTCTACAGGCGGGCGCTCTCCCGCCCCTTTTCACCAGCGGCAAAGCCACTGTCCAAAGCGTTGG
>NZ_JAATOX010000254.1 GCF_011806385.1 Phaeobacter sp. HF9A
AGCTTGCGGCGACCGGGTCACGGCGCAAGCTGATCGCCATGGCCGCTGCGGTCTGGAGCCTGTTCACCCTGGCTACCGCAGCAGCACAGGGCTTTGGCCATCTTCTGTTGGCGCGGCTTGGCGTGGCCGCAGGGGAAAGTGGGTCTGTCGCGCCCGCGCATTCGGTAATCTCCGACAGTGTCGAAGAAGAAAGGCGCAGCTCAGCCATGGCAGCCTTTGCTGCGGGGGCGAACCTAGGGGTGCTGCTGGCCTTCCTGATCGGCGGCGTGGTGGGCCAGCTCTACGGCTGGCGCGCGGCATTCATCCTGGCTGGGCTACCGGGATTGGTGCTTGCGATGGCTTTCTGGCGCTATGGCCCGGCCGAGGTCGCGCGGCAGCACGCCGCTACGCCTCCCGCCCTGATGGCACGGACCTGGGACACGCTGCGCGCCCACAAAGGGCTGTGGCACGCGCTTTGGGGTATGGCCGCGACGGGTATCGTTACCTTTGGATCATTGGCCTGGACGCCGACCTTCATACTGCGCACCCATGGCCTGTCGCAGGCGCAGGCGGGCGTGTTCCTGGCCGTTACCGCCGGGACAATCGGGGGCCTCGGCACGGTCTTCAGCGGGCGGCTGGCGGATCATCTCGGGCGGCACGCGCCTTGGTGGCGGATCGGAGTTGTGCTGGGCGCGATCCTGCTGTCCAAACCCTTGGTTCTTGTATTCTTGCTGTCCTCTGACAGGACCGTCGCGCTGGGGGCCATGGCCGGCAGCGTCAGCTTGGCAGCGGTTTTTTGGGGGCCGACCTTTGCCTATGCGCACACTCAGGTCGTGCCGCATCTAAGGCCGATGGTGACGGCGGCTTTTCTATTTCTATTCAACCTGATCGGCCTGGGGGTTGGCCCGACACTCGTCGGGTTAGGCTCGGACCTTTTGGCCGCGCAAGGGGCTG
>NZ_JAATOX010000255.1 GCF_011806385.1 Phaeobacter sp. HF9A
GCGGGTTCTCGGTCATTCACGGGTCTTGAAGCGCCAGCTCTCGTTGCCGGTCTCGACGATGTCACAGTGATGGGTCAGCCGGTCGAGCACCGCAGCGGTCATCTTGGCGTCGCCAAAGACCGAAGGCCATTCGCCGAAGTCGAGATTGGTCGTCACGATGATTGAGGTGCGCTCGTAGAGGCGGCTGATGAGATGGAACAGCAGCTAGCCACCGGTCTGAGCGAAGGGAAGATAGCCGAGTTCGTCGAGGATCAGGAAATCGAGGCGACACAAGAGATCCGCAGTGCGCCCCTGCCGGGCGGCACGGGCTTCGGCATCGAGCTTGTTTACCAGGTCTACGACATTGAAGAAGCGCCCCCGCTTGCCGCGCCGGATACAGGCCCGGGCAATGCTCACGGCAAGGTGGAATTTACCGGTCCCGGTGCCACCGATGAGCACGACATTGCGCTGCTGTTCGAGGAACTCACCGGCGGCCAGATCGCGCACCAGCGTCTCGTTGACTGGCGTCTCTTCAAAGCTGAACTCGTCGACCTCTTTCGCCAGAGGCAGCTTGGCGATCATCATCTGGTATTTGATCGAGAGCGCGCTCGCCATTGTTCTTGAACCAATGGCGCACAATGGCTCGCTCTCACTGATCTCGGCATTCAGCAGCTCGCCACGCCAGAGGCGTGCCTGCGGCACGACGATCTGTTGGGGCTCGTGCTGACGCTTCACCGCCGTGGTGATGATCTCATCGTAGGCGGCCTTCATGCCGTAGAGCTTCAGCTGGGTCGGTAATCCCCCCGTTTCTGCGGGGACTTGGTCGTAGAATTTACGCGGCCGTTCTCAGTTTCTGGGCGGGGGTCAT
>NZ_JAATOX010000256.1 GCF_011806385.1 Phaeobacter sp. HF9A
ACGCCGGTCTGGCTCGCCGCGGGGCTGAGAGGGGGAGACGCGCTGCTGCTCTGCGCCGTCTGGGTTTTTTGAGGCTTTCGCCTGTTTACGGGCCGGGCCAACTGGCCTCTGGTGATCCTCGTGGGCTTTCTGGGCTCGACCTTCCCCTTCATCCTGATCAGCTGGGGGCTGCAACATGTGACCTCCGGCTTTGCCGGGGTCAGCATGTCGGCGATCCCGCTCATGGTGCTGCCCCTGGCGCATTTTTTCGCCGCTGAACCGCTGACCCTGCGCCGCTTTTCCGGCGTGGTCATCGGCTTTCTCGGTGTCATGCTGCTGATCGGTGGCGATGCCTTTGACCATCTCGGCACCGGCATGGAATGGGCCGGCCGCCTCGCCTGCCTTGCTGCCGCCGCCTGCTACGCGGTCTCCTCGATCTCGGTGCGCAACCTGCCGGACGTCGATTCCCTGGGGCTGGCAGCGGTGCTGATGCTGATCGGATCGCTCGGCATCCTGCCCGCCGCCTGGCTCGCCGAAGGCCCGCCGCCCGCGATCTCGAATGAGACCTGGATGTGGCTGGCGATCCTCGGGCTGATCCCCACCGCCGGGGCCAATCTCCTGCGGGTGCTGGTGATCCGGGGCGCCGGTCCCACCTTCATGAGCCTGACCAACTATCTGGTGCCGCTCTGCGCCGTGCTTTTTGGCACGCTGCTGCTCCATGAACCCGTGCCAGGCACGCTGATCTGGGCGCTGGCGCTGATCCTGATCGGCGTCGCCCTCAGCCAATACGGCGCGCTGATGCGCCTATTTGGACGCAGCTGACAACAAACCCCGACC
>NZ_JAATOX010000257.1 GCF_011806385.1 Phaeobacter sp. HF9A
CTCCAGAGGCCATCGGCTCGATGGACCAAAGGCCAACCATGCACTAACTTTCAATTTGGACCACTCAAGTGGGGCTGCTCAATAAGCGCGTGCGCCGTTTCCGTAGCGGCATCGATTTCACCCAAACTCAAAGGCTCCCGTTCAAACAATGATCGAATGGTTCGTGCATCACCTGCATTGGGTCAAGCTGAAAGTCCGGACCGCAACACATGAGGCAGCTTAGCCTGGCCGAGGGTCCGCTTCCGGGAATGAGCCCCAGAAGCCTCGCACGCACAGCATCGTCGGCCCAGGGTCTTCGGTCTATGGCCGCTTCGGGCTGAGAGCGGGTTCGTAGAGCCTTGGGAAGGTTGACCCGCGCTGATCGCGCGCATCGCTGCCCGTCGTCTATGCTTTGAGAACGCATTGCGAGCGATTTGCGACGGCGGTTGAACTGCATCGGTGACGGTGATTGATGGAGAACCGCGCACTCGCGGGCTGCCTCATAACTCCGAGTTGCACGTCGCGCTTTGCGGCGTTCCGCCAGGCGTTGCCCTTCGGCCACATGGCGGTTTGGCGCTGTTTTTTTCCGTAGTGCTTCCAGTGCGTTTGTCGCAACGCGAACAACCCCGCCGAAGCGGGGTGTAAGTGATTGTTAT
>NZ_JAATOX010000258.1 GCF_011806385.1 Phaeobacter sp. HF9A
GGCGGTTATGGCAACGATACCCTCCATGGCGATACCTCCACCGATATCATCTACGGGGATGAGGGCAACGACAGCATTACAGGTGGCACCGGTGACGACACCATTTATGGTGGTGACGGCAATGACCGCCTCTTCGGCAATACATCACTGGATACCCTCTATGGCGGGGCGGGCGACGATTACATCTCCTCGGGCGATGGTGTTGATTATGTCGAAGGTGGTGAAGGCAATGACACCATCTATGGGCGCTCCGGCTGGGATACTCTGCTCGGCGGCGAGGGCGATGACAGCATGGTTGGCAGCGAAGGCGACGACCAGCTTAGCGGTGGCACCGGCGACGACTGGCTGTCGGGTGGCTCGGCATGGGATGCCCTTTACGGCAACTCCGGCAATGACACGCTCTATGGAAATTTCGGGTCCGACGTCTTGTCGGGAGGTCTGGGTGAGGATGAGCTTTATGGCGGCACCGGCGAGGATACCCTGAGGGGCGGCGCAGATGACGACGTGCTGCTGGGCAACCAAGGCGTCGACCGGCTTGAAGGCGGATCTGGAAACGACCTCCTACGCGGTGGCACCCTGGTCGATACCTTTGTATTTGACGTTGGCCATGACGCAGACGAG
>NZ_JAATOX010000259.1 GCF_011806385.1 Phaeobacter sp. HF9A
AATCCAGCCCGCGCGCGGAAACAGGCCAGAGGGTTTCGACCTTGCCACCCCGCACACCTCCTTACCAATCATGCACATTCGCGGTGGGGTCGCAGTGGCCGGGCACCAGGCGCAGCTTGTCGTTGACCTTCAGCGCGCCGGTCGGGTCCATCACCACGCCGTGCTCGTCAGAGCATTTGACATACTCGACATCGCTGCGGCCAAAGACCACCGGCAGGCCGCTGTCCACCGATTGCGCCTTCAGCCCGGCGTCAACGATGGCCTTGTCGGCCTTGGCGTGGGACATGACCGAGGTCAGGATAAAGAAGGCGTTTTCCCATTCGCCCTGGTCGATACGCTGGCCGTCCTTGTCGAGGATGCGACCGTAATCCGCATCCATAAAGGCGTAGGAGCCGCATTGCAGCTCGTTATAGACGCCGGAATTGGACTCGAAATAATAAGACCCGGTGCCACCGCCAGAGACCAGCTCGCAGGTGATCCCCTCGGAGTTCAGCCCCTCCACAGCGTCTTTGACCTGGGCGATGGCGATGTCCAGCTTGGCCTTGCGGTCCTCGTAGCTGTCCAGATG
>NZ_JAATOX010000260.1 GCF_011806385.1 Phaeobacter sp. HF9A
CATCTGGACACAGGCGGAAAGCACAAGCGCGTCGATGTTCTTCAGGTTCGCGCGCTTGTAGATCTCGGTCAGGTTCATGGGATCCTGCGCTGCAACCTCCAGGTTGTCGGGGATCTCCAGGGCGATACTGTCGGTCACTTCGACGCCTTCGGCGGTGATATAGTCGGCCACCATATCGGTCAGTGGGCGCATATAGGGTGTCACGATCGACACCCGTTTGGCCCCCATCAGATGCAAGCCATCGACCAGCGCCCCGGCGGAGCTGACCACCGGCGCGGGGTGGCCGTTGTCCACCGTCACCTGATGCAGCCGCGCCTGGCTTTCGCGGTGATACCCGCGGCCCATCGACATGATCGCAACAAGGCAGGCATAGCCCATCCCGTCAACCGCCGCATCCGATAGCTCCAAGGCGCAGCGGTCGCTGTCCTTGTCCATCGCGGCGAGCTCTTCCCTGGTGACCTTCTTCATCCGCATGCGGCTGGAGTGAAACGAAAACCGCTCGGAATAGAGG
>NZ_JAATOX010000261.1 GCF_011806385.1 Phaeobacter sp. HF9A
CCGCCTTCAAGGTGATCCTCAAGAAATCGGAGAAGTTCATCACCGGCCCGCTCGATCACTTCCGCAAGGACTTCTGGGACTCCAAGACCTTCCGCGACTTCGTGATCAAGCAGCTCGGCCAGACGGACGCCAAGAAGGAAGCCAAGGCCCAGGGCATCAAGGACGACAAGGCCCTGTTCGAGATCTTCATCCTCACCAACAGCGACCGCAAAGACGAGGCGGTAAAACTGGCCAAGGCCTTGGCCAAAAAAGAAAAACTCGGCAAGGAAAAGGAAGAAAGCCTGATCCGCCAGATCACCAAGGGCCGCATGTAAGCTGCCGTTGCGCCCCCGCCGCGCGCCGCCTTTGGCCGCCCTTCATCGCGATCTGACATACTGGCCACGTCGCGACATCGGCGGCGGGGTGACGCCCGCCGCCAGCAGGAGAACAGGCCCCCAGAGACCACCCTCACCCGGGTGCAGGGGATCCGGCCAGACGCGGAAACCCCGCGCCACCTCTCCGCC
>NZ_JAATOX010000026.1 GCF_011806385.1 Phaeobacter sp. HF9A
CATGTTCTGGGGCTCAGCAACAAGGCGTTTCAGGATCAGATGACAGCGATGCCGCTGGTGGCCGAACATTGCGAGCTGCTGCTGGCGGTCGGTGGGATCTCAAGGCGCACGGCGCAGATCACCTCCTCTGGCACAACCCGGCATGAGGTCGGCCCGTGGCTGGCGGAGATGCGGGCCAAGGGCACACGGATCATCGAGCTCTCACCCGCGCGCGGCGAAGGAAATGGCGAATGGCTGCCGATCCGGCCGGGCACGGACACCGCCTGCCTGCTTGCGCTCGCCTATGAGATCCACGCCGCCGGCCTGGCGGACGAGAGCTTCCTGGCGCGCTATACCAGCGGCTGGGAGAGGTTCCGCGATTATCTGACCGGAGCTGCGGATGGCACGCCCAAATCCGCCGACTGGGCCGCGCCGATCTGTGATCTGGATGCAGAGGTGATCCGCGATCTGGCCCGGGATCTGGCAGGGTGCAAGAGCATGATCGCACTGGCCTGGGGCCTGCAACGCGCCGAACACGGCGAGCAGCCGATCTGGGCCGGGTTGGCGCTGGCGTCGATCATCGGACAGATTGGTCAGCCGGGCACGGGTTATGCATTCGGCTATGGGTCGACGACCCCGGTGGGGCGTGCGGCGCGGCTGGTTCCCTGGCCCTCGATGCCGCAGGGGCGCAACCCGGTGGCGGATTATATCCCGGTGGCGCGCATTGCGGATATGCTGCTGACCCCCGGCGCGCCTTACAAATACGACGGCGAGACGCGGCGCTATCCCGATATCAAGCTGATCTGGTGGACCGGCGGCAACCCCTTCCACCACCATCAGGAGCTGAACCGCCTCGAAGACGCCTGGACCCGTCCCGAAACGGTGATCGTGAACGATCACAGCTGGACCGCCACTGCGCGGCGCGCGGATATCGTTCTGCCCGCGACGGCACCGTTGGAGCGGGAAGATATCCTGATGAACCGACGCGATCCGACGCTGCTGTGGATGTCGCAATTCCACGCCCCCGTCGGCGAGGCGCTGGATGATTTCGAAATCTTTGCGCGTCTGTCGCAGAAAATGGGCTTTGGCGAGGCGTTCACCGAAGGGCGCGACACCGAGGGCTGGCTGGCCTGGCTCTGGGCGCGCTCGCAAGAGGTGGCAGAGGCGCATGGTTTTGCGCTGCCCGATTTCGAGAGCTTCCGCGCCAACGGCAGGTTTGATGTGCCAGATGCGGCAGAGGCGCGTATCGCGCTGGGGAATTTCGTGGCGGACCCGGAGGCCCACGCGCTTGCGACCGAAAGCGGGCGGATCACGCTGACGAATGAGACCATCGGCGCGATGAACCTGCCGAGCTGCCCGGCCCATCCCACCTGGATCGAGCCAAGCACCTGCCTGACGCGGGCCGAGGAGGGCGAGCTGCATCTGATCTCGGGTCAGCCCGATACGCGACTGCATTCCCAGAACGATCGGGGATCCGAGGCCCTGGCCGACAAGATCCACGGGCGCGAGGCGGCGAGCTTTCATCCCGACACGGCAGCGGCCCTCGGCCTGGCTGCGGGGGATATCGTGCGGCTCTATAATGCGCGGGGCGCGTGTCTCGCCGGGGTGCGGCTGAATGACGGGTTGCGGCGCGATTGCGTTTCTTTGCCGACCGGGGCCTGGTTCGATCCGCAGACCATCGCGGGCGAACGGCTGGAGGTGCACGGAAACCCCAACGCCCTGACCCGCGATGCGGGTTGTTCGGAGCTCTCGCAGGGCAATATCGCCCATTCCTGTCTGGTGCGGGCAGAAAAATGGACCGGCAGCTTGCCGGCCCTTTCGATCAACACGCCGCCGATCACCGCGCCCTGACCGGGCGCGGTACTGCCTGTGATCAGTCGCCGTCGGCGTTGCGCATATTGCGCTGCGCCACGGCGAGGGCGAGGGCGGAGACCAGGATGATCCCCGACAGCGCGTCCTTGGTGTTGAAGTTCAGCCCCATCAGGTTCAACCCGTTGGTGATCATGCCCAGGAACAGCACGCCCGCCAGGGTGCCCAGCACATTTGGCCGCCCGCGCGGGTGCAGGGCGGCGCCGATGAACACCGCGGCAATAGCGTCAAGCAGGTAGGAAAAGCCCGACAGCGGCGTGAACATGCGGATATTGGCCGCCGCGATCAGCCCTCCCACGGCGCAGGTGATCGAGGCAAAGACGAAACAGGCGATCAGGATGCGGTTCACCCGTATGCCTGCGACGATCGAGGCCGAGCGCTGCATGCCCATCGCGTGCACCCGACGTCCCCAGACGGAGCGTTCAAGCACGAGATAGTAGATCAGCACCAAAACCGCGGCGATGATGACTTCGGTCGGAATGCCATAGAGATCGCCCTGTGCGATATCGCGAAAGCCCTCCGGCATCTTACGATAGGAGATCGGCCCGCCGCCATTGGTAAAGATACGCTGCGCCGAGGAGCCGATGAAGAAGGTGCCAAGCGTCGCCAGAAACGGGCTGATCCGAAGACCCACCACAAGGGCCGCATTCAACAGACCCACCAGGGAGCCGCCGATCAGCCCCACGCAGGCGGCGGAAAACCAACCCATGCCGTAGGACTTCATCGCCACCACCGCAAAGGCTGCCCCGAAGTCGAGCGCGATCCCGACCGAGAGGTCGATCCCCCCGGTCGCCACGATCAGTGTCATGCCCATGGCCACGATGATCAGGATGGCCGAGCCTTCGACGATGTTCAGCAGGTTCTGCCCCTGCACAAAGACCGGGTTCCAGGCCGCGAAGAACAGGAAGAACAGCGCAAAAACAATCAGGAAGCCAAAGCGCATCAGGATGCTGCGCAGCGAAAGGCGGTTCTGTCTTACAACATTGTCCATTACTGCACCCGTTCGGAAATTGCGGAAAGCGCCACGACGATCACGATCAATGCGCCCTTGATGAGGTCGGTCCAGAAGACATTGACCCCGATGGTCTTGAGCCCGATGGAGATCGCCGCCACCAGCACCGCCCCCAGAATGGCGCCCCAGACCGTGACGATCCGGCGCGGCGAGAAGGCGGCGCCAAGGAAGGTCGCCAGCACCATCTCCAGCATCAGATTGTCCTGCGCGCCGGGGGAATAGCCGTTGGCTCTGGCCAGCATGAAGAACCCGGTGACAAAGCCCATGAAAGCCGCCAGCAGGTAGGTCTGCGCCACCAGTCGGTCAACGCGGATGCCCGAGATTTCGGCCGCGTCACGGCTGCCGCCAGCGGCTTGCAGGTTCAGCCCCCATTTGGAGCGATGCAGGAAATGATAGGCCAGCAGAGCCAGCACCGCGACGAGCAGGATGCCGAGGGGAATGCCAAACACGAAATCCTGCCGCAGGCTGGCGATGGATTCTGCGGCCAGGTTCAATCGTTTGCGGGCGGTGATCACATTGTTGATGCCCACCACGGCCACGAACATGGCAAGCGTGGCCAAGAGCGGCGCCATCCGCAGGCGCGTGATCAAGACGGCGTTCACGACGCCCACCAGCATACAGGCGATCAGCGAGGCGCCGGCCGCAATCAGCAGTGGCTGACCGGCGGTTGTCATCACCGACACAATCCCGGCGCAGAGCACGGCGGTGGCGGGGGTCGACAGGTCAATCCCACCCGAAACCACATCGTCGCCGCCCGCCATGACCACCGCGGACAGGCCGATCACGGACAGCACCACGGGCAGGCTCTGGGCCAACACCAGTTTCAGGTTCACCACCGTCATGAAATTTGGCGCGTTGAGCCCGACATAGAGCAGCAGCGCCAGGAAGATGATCAGCGGCAAGAATCCGACCAGCGTGGCGAGCCGATGTTTCTGGTGTCGCGCGCTAACTTGCATGTTCAGTCTCCGAAACACTCGTGGCGCCGGTGGTGACAGCCACCAGATGATCCACGTTCAGGTCTTGTTTTTCGATGATCGTGCGGACATCACCGCGCATCATCACCGCCACGCGGTCACAGGTGCCGACAAGCTCCACCGGGTCGGAGGAGGAGATCAGGATGATGGCTCCCTCGCTGGCGAGGTTCTCAATGAGCTGATAGATCTCGGCCTTGGCGCCGACATCGACCCCAACCGTGGGCTCGTCGAAAATGAAGACCTTGGCGCTCTTGGCGAGCCAGCGGGCCAGCACCACCTTCTGCTGGTTGCCGCCGGACAGAAACCGCGTCACCGCCTGCGCATTGCTGGGCCGAATGTCGAGATCCTTGATCAGCGCTTCGGTCACTTGCCGGGCCTTGCCACGGTCGATCAGGCCAAAGGTGGCGTTTTCGTCCAGCGTGGCCAGGGTTGCGTTCTCTGCCACCGTCATCGGCAGCACCAAACCGTCGTGACGCCGGTCGCGGGGGACAAGCACCATGCCGTTTGCCACCGCCTTTGCGGCGGTTTTTGTGTCCACGGTTGCACCGTCCAGCGTCAGCGTGCCTTGTGATTTGCGCAGCCCGTAGAGCGCGTCGATCAGCTCTTCGCGGCCTGAACCGATCAGCCCCGCAATGCCGAAAATCTCGCCGCGCCGGATATCAAGGTTGACGTCCGAAAAGGCCTGCCCATCATCAAAGTGCTCCAGGCGCAAGGCGACCTCGCCGGCGCTGCGGCTGCTGGTGGGAAAGAAGGCATCGAGATCGCGACCGATCATGGCCGACACGAGCGCGGGGCCGGTATCGGTGGTGATCTCGTCAAAGATGGCCACGTTCTTGCCCTGCCGAAACACGGTGACGCGGTCGCAGATATCAACGATTTCATTGAGATAATGAGAAACATAGAGGATGGCGATGCCGCGCGTCTTCAGCTTGGCGATCGCGGTCATGATCTTCAGCACTTCTTCGCTGGCGAGGGGCGCGGTGGGTTCGTCAAAGACAACCACCTTTGCGGCCCCATCGACCAGCGCGCGCGCCACCTGCACCAGTTTGCGCTCGGCGGGGCTCAGGTCGCGGATCAACCGGTTGCCGGGCAATTCCGATCCCAGCTCCTCGCGCAGGAAGGCCTCGGCGCGGCTGCGCATCTCTCTTTTGCAAAGACCGAAGGGGCCAGAGATTTCCTGCCCCATGAACACCGATTCCGCGACCGTGAAATACGGCACAAGATGCAGTTCCTGGTGGATGAACCGCACGCCTGCATCGCGGATTTTTTCGGGCGTGGCGGGGCTGATCGTGCTGCCGCCCACCTCGATACGGCCTTCGGCGGGTTGATAGACCCCGGCCAGGACCTTGATGATTGTGGATTTTCCCGCGCCGTTTTCGCCGACAAGTCCGTGAACTTCGCCGGGACGCACCATAAGGTCGGCCCCATCAAGTGCCCGCACCCCTGGAAATGTCTGAACGATCCCGCTCAGCTGGAACGCTGCTTCGGTCATGTCGCCTCGTCTGTTCAAGAAGATCTGCGGATAGGTGTCGCTTGCGGCAGCCAGGTCTCCCGGCTGCCGCAACATGCTGTAAACCGCAGCAGGGTTTTACTCGATCTCGCCGTAGCCCAGCTTGCTATAGGCAGCTTTGGCGCCGTCCTGGCCATAGACCGGAATCACGTCCACATAGGTCTGCGGCAGCAGGGTTTCACCGGCAAAGTAGCGGGCGACGTTCTCGGCCGCGGTTTGACCGATCAGACGCGGCTGTTGCGCCACGTTGGCGACAAAGGGGCTGTCATCTTCGGCCATGATTTCGAGTGTTTCCGGGCCACCGTCGAGCGCGGTCACCACGATATCGGTGCGACCTGCTTCTTCAAGCGCCTGGACGACGCCGATGGCCGGCTGGTCCCAGCAGCCCACGTGAATGGCGTCGATCGTGCCCTCGGGGTATTGGCTCAGCAGGTCGAGCGTCTGGCGGCGCGCATCTTCGGGCGCGTTGGCGAATTCTTCGGCCAGCTCGGGCTGGATGATCTCGATGTTCGGATAATCCTGCAACACGTATTTCCACAGGCCGGTGCGGATGCCGCAGATGCGCAGGGAGTTTTCAAAGGCGTTGAACACCGCAACCTTGCCCTCGCCGCCGATGGCGTCGGCCATGTAGCGACCGATGGTGGTGCCCATGTAATAGTTGTCGGAGGTGGTGTTGTTCACCGCATAGGGGCTGGGGTGATCGACGGCAAATACCGGAATGTTGGCGGCCTGAAGCGCCTCGAACTTCGGTTCCACCGAGCCATCGCCCAGGATTGAAATCACCGCATCCACGCCGCGGTTCATCAGCACGTCGTGGTTGTCGGCATGGACCTGATTGTCCCGACCGCCGTCAACCGGAACAACGGTGCCGCCCAGTTCCTCGACCATGCTGGTTGCGCCGTTAAAGGCTTCGCGATCCCAGAAATGCTGTGTGCCGACAACGGCGACACCGATGGTTTTTCCTTCCAGGCTCAGCGTGTTGTCTGCGAATGCGGGCGACAGGCCAAGCGCCAGGATTGTGCTTGTGGCTGCGAACAGAGTCTTCATGTTGGTTCCTCCCTTTTGATGCAAGTTTCCTCCCTGCACCAATGTGGGGGAAGAGAACAACCTTCTTTACAAATGTCAATAAACAATTCATTTGTAGAAGTCGGGAGGACGAGACGTGAACGAAATTAGGATTGGTCTGGACGTCGGAACGACGGCGATCAAGGCGGCGGCCTATAGGGCGGATGGCACCTGTGTCGCGCGGGCTGAGCGGGGAAACAAGGTCCTGCGCACGGGGCCTGGCCAGGCGGAACAGGACATGGAGCAGGTCTGGCAAGGCGCGCTGGCCTGCCTTGCGGATATTGCAAAAAGCTGTGCGGGCGATGTTGTTCAATCGCTGGGGGTCTGCGGCCAGGGGGATGGCTTGTGGGCGATGGATGCCCAGGGGCGTCCGGTCGGCAACGCGATGCTCTGGAGCGATACGCGGGCGGCCGCGGATCTGGACGGGCTGGTCGAGGCTGGCGCGACGGATGCGATCGGCATTGGCTCGGGCACCGCGCTGTGGCCCGGCACCTCTGCGATGTTGTGGCGGTGGTTGAACGCCCAGGGCGGTGATGCCGTGGCTCGAATCGCCACCGTTTTCACCTGCGCGGACTGGATCGGCTATCGGCTGACCGGCCAGGTGGCGACCGATATGTCCAACGGATCGATTCCCTTCATCGACCTGGATGCGCGCGCCTATAATGACGATCAGTTTTCCTCCGTTGGCTGCGAGGGGCTGAAAACCCGGCTTGCGACGCCTCGGCGCGCTTCTGAAACGCTGGGCGGGCTGACTGCGGAGGTCGCCCGTGGGGCGGGGCTTCCCGAGGGGTTGCCCGTCTCCGTCGGCACGCTCGATCTGGCTGCGATGATTGTGGGGATGGGGTTGGACCAACCGGGTCAGACCATGCTGATTATGGGCACCACGGCGGTGGTCAACATCCTGACCGATACCTCGGACCGCGTGCCGGTGCCGGTTGGCGCCTCGGCGCTGCATGCCACCAGCGACGCGATTATTCGAATCCTTGCCCCCTCTACCGGCGCGGCGGCCTTTGACTGGTTCACCCAGCTGCACCCCAAGAGCCTCGGCGGTGATACCCCCGCAGAGGTGGCGGCAAAGCTGAATGCGCTGGTCGAGACGGTGCCGGTCGGGGCCAATGGGGTGACCTTTCTGCCCTATCTCAACGGCGAACGCGCGCCCTTTGTTGCGGCGGATATCACCGCCGGATTCCATGGCATGCGCTCGGACACCACCAAGGCCGACCTGGGGCGCGCGGTGATGGAGGGCACGGCGATGAGTCTGCGCCATTGTTTCGAGAGCCATTCCGGCCTGCCCAGCGAACCGGTGCAACTGACCGGCGGCGGCTCACGGAACACGGTCTGGTGCCAGATCATCGCGGACATCATCGGCCAGGACGTGGTGGTGAGCGCGCAATCGGATCAGGGCCTTTGGGGGGCGGCCTGTCTTGGCGCCGCTGCCGCCGGTCTGGGCGCGGCGATCGAGCTGGCCTGCCGCGAAGAGGCCACCACCACCTATACCGCCGACCCGGCAAACCATGCCGCCTATTGCGACGTCTATCGACGCTACGAGACGATCTCGACCGCGATGCGGCGGCTTCAGAAAGAGCTAAATTCAGTCAAGGACCCGACGCCATGAGCAATATGATGAAAGCGGCGGTACAATACGCCATCGACGACATTCGCATCGAAGAACGCCCCATCCCGGAGATCGGCCCGGGCGAGCTCTTGCTCAAGACCCGCGCCTGTGGGCTTTGTGGTGGCGAGACGATGGCCTGGTACAAGACCGAACCGAAGGTGCTGGGCCACGAGCCCTGTGGCGAGGTGGTCGAGGTCGGCGCCGGGGTGACCGACTACAAGATCGGCGACCGTGTGTTTGTGAATCACCACGTGGGCCGGGTGGACAGCCACCTGTCCCGGCGCGGGCATTTCACCCGCGATCCGTTCTACAAGACCATGAAGCTCGATCCCGGCGGCGTTTGCGATTATTTCCGTGTGACCGCGCAGCATCTTGCGATGGATACCCACAAGCTGCCCGACAGTATTTCCGACGAGGCCGCCGTTACCATCGAGCCCTGGTCCTGCGTGCTGTCGGGTCTCAAGCGCTGCAACATCCAGCCGGGTGACACCGTGGCCGTGGTGGGCGCGGGGTTCATGGGGCAGGGCTTTGTGCATATGGCGCCGCTTTTTGGGGCGGGCAAAGTCGTGGCGCTGGATTTCTCCGACTGGCGGCTGGAGAAGGCGAAGTTCTTTGGCGCGACCCACACCATCAACCCCAAGCGCGAAGATGCGGTCGAGGCGATGCGCGCGCTCAACAACGGGCGGCTTGCGGATACCGTGATCGTCATCGCGCCGTTCCCATCTGCCTGGGATCAGGCGCTGGCGCTGACCGAGGTCGGCGGCTGTCTGCACCTGGGCGCGCCGATGCCGCCCGACACGGATTGGGTGCAGAGCGGCCACAAGGCCTATTTCGACCAGATCACCATCACCTCGCGCTATAGCTCGGACCATACGGACACCTACAGCTATATCCGGCTGCTGGAATCCGGTCGCATCAAGGCCGACGAGGCGATTTCGCACCGTTTCGACATCAACGACAGCGCCGAGGCGTTCCGTATGCTGGTCGAGGCCGAAAAATCGCTGAAGATCGTGGTCTACCCCCATGGCATCCCCGAAGACAAAAAGGAACAGACCCATGCTTGAGGCGCTGAAAGAACTCGTTTGCGAACAGAACCTTGAGCTGCCCGCCAATGGGCTGGTGGTGGGCTCTGGCGGCAATGTTTCTGGACGGGATCCAGAAACCGGGCTGGTGGTGATCAAACCCTCGGGCATCAAATTCGCCAAACTCACCCCCGAAACGATGGTGGTGGTCGATCTGGATGGCAATGTGATCGAGGGCAGCGCGAAGCCCTCGGTTGATACCGGCATCCACCTTTATATCTATCGCAACCGTGCGGATGTCTTTGGCATCGCGCATACTCATTCGCCCTATGCCAGCAGCTTTGCCGCGCGCGGCGAACGCATTCCGGCGGTGATGACCCCGATCACCCATATGCTGGGTCGCGACGTGCCGTGTTCGCGCTATGCGACGCCGGGCGAGGTCGATACCGGCGAGGCGATCATCGAGGCCGCCGAGGGTGGCTGGGCGGTTCTGGTCAAGGCGCATGGCGTGTTCACCATGGGGCGTGACGCCAAAGAGGCGACATCCAACGCGATGTATCTCGAAGAGGCGGCGATGACCACGCATCTGGCCATGTTGCGCGGCCCGGTTGACGAACTGCCGCAGGAAGAAATTGATAGGTGCTATCAGTGGTTCCGTAAAAACTATGGGCAATCGGGACGTAAAGCCATTAATGAGTGAGTGATGAACAAGAGCCAGAAGTTGTCCGCCGGTCGCAATGACAAGGATGCGGTGCTGTCCAATATTGCCTTGCTGTACTATGGCGAGGGTCTGACCCAGAACGAAATCGCCAAGCGCTACAAGCTGTCGCGGGCGACGATCGTCAACATGCTGCGCGAATGCCGCGAGCGTGGGGTTGTCGAGATCCGCGTGGATGGCCAGTTGCTGGCGGCCTCCAGCCTGGGGCGGGATCTGGCCGAGCGATACGGGCTTCAGGATGTCTATGTCGCGCTGGACCGGGGCGAAGGCGCGGAGGCGACGCCGCGCCGGGACCAGCTGGCGC
Source organism: Phaeobacter sp. HF9A (assembly GCF_011806385.1). Lineage (GTDB taxonomy): Bacteria > Pseudomonadota > Alphaproteobacteria > Rhodobacterales > Rhodobacteraceae > Epibacterium. The sequence continues at coordinate 10,069 of NZ_JAATOX010000026.1, forward strand.
AGGTGTCGCGTGTCGCGGCGATGGCGATCCTCGATATTGTTGAACCCGGGGATCAGATCGGTGTCGCCTGGGGCGAAACGATCGCCGCCGTCGCCAAGGCCATGCCGCGCAATCCGGTGCCCGACACCCAGGTCTGCCAGCTGATCGGTTCGCAGGAATCGGCGCGGGTTCCGGCCTCTGAAATCTGCGCCATCGAAGTGGCCAACAAGCTGGGCGCCCAATGCCACACGCTGCATGCCCCAGGGATCGTGTCCAGCGCCGGTCTGGCCAGCGCGCTGCGTTCAGAACCCACGATCCAGAGCCAGCTTGCGCGGCTGTCGGATCTGGATATGACCATCGCCTCGATCGGCCATGTGGGGGATGACACCCATATGGCTGCGGCGGATATTGCCTCGGTTCAGGAACTGGATCAGGCTCGGCATCAGGGCGCGACGGGGATCATTTGTTGCCGCTACATCGACGGAAACGGCGAGGAGATCCGCACCGCCCCCTATGATCGCGTGATCGCGGCCTCGGTCGCTGATATCAAGGCGGCACCCAAGAAATTGCTGGTGGTCTGTGGTCGGGATCGGCTGGCGGCGACCCGCGCGGCCATCAAGGGCGGGCTGGTCACTCATCTGGTGCTGGATCGCGAACTCGCCGAGGCGCTGATGGCGGAGTAGCGCCTAGTCCAGCCCGGCCTCCGGGCTGGAGACATCGGGCTGTGCGTCGGTATCCCCCGCCCATTGCGCCATGAGGTGGATCAGGATGATGATCATGGTGATCGGCACGATCACCGCGATCCAGGCCATGGCGATGCCCAGGGTATCGGCGGTCAGGCCGGATTGGCGCGCCAGATATCCTTTGGCAAAGCCGCCGCGCAGGCCAATGAAGGAAAACCAGATCACCGGCAGGATGAAGCTCAGCACCGCGGCCGAGCGGATCGCCTCCGATAACAGCCCCGCGAAAGACGGGCGCGGCGCAAAGACGCTCTGCATGAGGACGGCATCCGCGCGGCCTTTGAACGACAGCGTGGTGCCCAAAAGCCCGGTCCAGACCATCATGTAGCGCGCCACGTCCTCGGTCCAGATCGGCGGCGAGGAAAACACATAGCGAGCCACGACCTGGATCATCACGGTGGTGAACATGCCCGCCACCGCGAGCATTGCAACGCTGCGGGCGATACGGTGGAGACCGTTGCTGAGTGCGATGATCATATTGGTCACGGGCTGGCTCGTCTGATTGGAAAACGTGGAGGGAGGAGAGGGCGTCGGCTGCGGCGCCCCCGGGCGTTTAGCGGCTGGCCTCAGAGAGATCGGTCCAGACCTTGACGTCCTCGGCGGGCATCAGACCGGAGTCATAGACCTGACGCGACAGATCCCGGAAGGCGCCGCGTTCCTCGTCGCTCAGGCGCTGCACGGTTACGCCCGCGTCTTCCAGCGCGGTGAGCGAGCTGGCGGACACCTCGTCGAGCCAGGCTTGCGTTGCCGCATTGCCCTTGGTGACGGCCTCATTCACGGCGCTGCGCTCGTCGTCGGACAGCCCATCATACCACATCTTGGAGACGATCACGGCGCGGATCGGGATGATGGTGCGGGAATCCGCGAAGTTCTTGACGAAATCAGTCTGGCCAAAGGCGATCGGGACGAAGGGCGAGTTCAGATAGCCGTCGATCACGCCGGTTTGCAGCCCCGCCGGGACTTCGCCCCAGGGCACGATGGTGCCTGTGGTGCCCCAGGCCTTGTACATTGCGATCTGCGCGTCATCCAGCGCCCGCATCCGCAGGTCGGCCATGTCTTCGGGCGTGCGCACGGCGGCATCGGTGGTGATGATCCCCGAGGACGGCCCGAGCGGCACGATGGCCAGCAGCATGATGTCCTGACCGGCGATCGCGTCGTTCACCCGTTCAAAGATCTCGCCATCGGCCAGCGCGCGCTGCATATGCGCGGCATCGTCAAAGATATAAGGCAGGCGCAGACCGTAGATGAAGGGATCGACCTGGGCGATGGAGCGGACATCCGACAGCGATACTTCCAGCAGGCCGGTTGACAGCTGGTCCAGCTTCTCGGCCTCGTTGCCAACGGAATCCCGCGGCATCTCGCGCACGTCCATGCCGGCGTCGGTCAGGGTCTTGCCGAAGGCCTGCACCCAGTTGTAGGTGCCGGAAACCTTGGGGTCTGGCGCGGTATCCAGCGCGATTTTCACCTCGGCCGATGCGGCGGTTGCGGTCGCCATGAGCGCCGCCAGTGCGATGTGTTTCAGTTTCATTTCAGTCCTCCCAGAATGATGTCAATCGACGGAAAAGCCAGCAAGGCGCGGCAGCCGGAGGCAGAGTTCCGGCCAATAGGCAAGCGAGGCGAGCAGCAGCACCTGCGCGGCAACAAAGGGCAGTGCGGTGTAGGCCAGTCGCCAGTAGTTGAGATTGGTCAGCGCCGAGACAACCACCAGACATTTGCCAAGCGGCGGCGTGATCAGCCCGACACAGAGGTTGAAGCAGAGCACGATTCCGAGGTGGATCGGATTGATCCCCTGTTCCAGGGCCTGGGGCGCGAACAGCGGGATCAGCAGCGTCAGCGCTACCGGCGTATCCATGAACATGCCCGCAATGAGGAAGATCCCGACAAGGAAGAACAGGTATTTCGTGCCAGCAAGGCCAAAGCTGCCCACCCATTCCGCCAGGGCTTTGCTCCAGCCCAGCTGCCCGGCCAGGAAGCCGAGGATCGAAATCGCCGCGAGGATGATGAAGATCGTACCCGTGAGCCGCGCGGTTGCCTCCAGCGCGTCCAGGATCATGCTGCGGCTCAGCCCGGTGTAGAACTGTCCGGCGATCAGCGCAAAAAGGACGGCAACGGCAGAGCCTTCGGTCGGCGTGGCAAGCCCCAGGACAAGCGTGCCGAGGATCACCACCGGCAACAGCAGCGCAGGGGCGGCGCGCAGCAGGCTGGGCCAGAACTTTGGCAGGTCGGGCGAGGGGCCGCCGGGATGGTTGCGAACACGCGCAATCACCGCATTTAGCACCATCAGCGCCACAGCCAGCAGGATCCCGGGAATGACACCGGCGGCAAACAAGGCCGCGACAGAGGTCCCGGTCAGGCCGCCATAGATGATCATGATGATCGACGGCGGTATGATCGGGCCGATCATCGACGAGGCCGCGGTGATCGCACCGGCATAGTAGCGATCATAGCCGCGCGCCTCCATTTCGGGCACAAAGGTGCGCGACAGCGCGGCACTGTCGGCGATGGCCGAGCCCGAGATCCCGGCGAAGAAGACGCTGGTCAGGATGTTCACATGCCCCAGCCCGCCGCGCAGGCGTCCGACGATGGACAGGGCAAAGTCGATCAGGCTGCGCGTCACACCCGCCCGGGTCATGATTTCCGCCGTCAGGATGAACAGCGGCATCGCCATGAAGGCAAAGACATCAAGCTGCGCAAAGATCCGCTGCGGCATCACCGACAGGAACTGCGCCTTGCCCGCCAGGATGAAGGCAAAGACGGAGACCGCGCCCATGAGGTAGGCAAAGGCGGTGCCGCTGATCAGCAGCACCAGGAAAAGAAGGGGGAGAAACCACATAGTCAAGACCCTCAGACAGCAGTGCGAACGGAGGCGTCGGCGCCCGACCGTGGCGGATGAAGAGCGGGCGGATGCGTCACGATCGAGCGCAGATCCGGGGAAGCCGGGTGCAGTTTGGACAGGTCGGGGCGGGGGCGGGCTGTGTCGGGATCAGACTCCAGGAAGGTCTCCATCGTGCGGGCGACGGCCAGCAGATCGGTATCACCTCTGGGCGAGCCGAGCATCTGAAGCCCAAAGGGCAGTCCGGCCCCGTCCCGTCCGGCGGGCAGGGTGATCGCAGGGCCGCCGGTCAGCGATCCGCGATAGGTCAGCGCCAGCCAGCGATAGTAGATATCCATCTCCTTGCCGTCGATTTCTTTGACGTGTGGCTCGGTCCAGGGGAAGGCGGAGACGGGCACGGTCGGCAAGAGGATCGCGTCGAGCCCCTGCATCCGGGCATTGAAGGCATGCAGAATACGGGTCTGTTCCGCATGTGCCCAGCCCCGGTCGGCCAGGGTGAAAGTCCGGCCCAGATCGACATTGGCGTGGATCGTGGCCCCGAACAGCTCCGGTGTTTCCCGCGCCGGACCGTCAAAGGCGGTCAGGAAGCTTTCGGCGCGCAGGATGTCAAAGACACGGTCCATCGCGCCCAGGTTCATATCGACCGGGCGGCACTCCGCGACATGCGGTGCCAGCCGCTCGATGCGGTTGTGGAAGGTGGCGCGGATGTCCGCATCGACCGGCGCGCCGCCGAAATCCTCGGAATATCCAAGCCGCAGGGTGCGCAGCGGCCGTTCCGCCAGCGCCTCAAACCGGTCGGCAGGATAGGCGACCGAGAGCGGATCGTCGGGATGCGCCCAATGGGCCGCGCGCAGCATCAGAATCAGATCATCGACGTCGCGCGACATGGGCCCGATGACAGAAATCCCGGACCAGCCAAGCGGCCGCGTCGGATGCGCCACCACATCGATCGACGGTCGATACCCGACGATTCCGCAGATCGCGGCTGGCAGGCGCAGCGAGCCGCCAGTGTCCGAGCCGGTGCAGATCGGCAGCAGGTTGGCGGCCAGCGCCGCAGCTGATCCGCCCGAAGATCCGCCAACCGTCAGGCGCGGATCGAAGGGGTTGCCGGTCGCACCCCAGACCGGGTTGCGGGTATTTCCGCCTGCGCCCAGCTCCGGCACGTTGGTCTTGGCCAGCACGATCGCGCCAGCAGATCGCAACCGCGCCACCATGGGAAGGTCGCGGGCCGGCAGGTTGGCCTTGGCGCGGGGGCTGCCGTGGGTCGTCAGGAGGCCGGCAGTGTCCTGGAGGTCCTTCACCCCGAGAGGCAAGCCATCAAGGAGCCCTGCCGGCGTGCCGTTGCGCCAGCGCGTGGTGGCGCGGGCGGCCTCGGCTATGGCGCGTTCGGTATCAAAGGCGGTCAGCGCATTGATCAGCGGATTCACCCGCGAAATATGGGAGAGGCATGTCTCAAGATAAGCGCTTGGTGTGAGGTCCCCCCGCGCAAATGCGGAAAGGACCTGTCGGGCCGGCAGCCCAACAGTCGTGGCGTCATTCATACTCTCTCCAACTGGCGATCATGATCCGCGATCCCCAGCTCCTCCCATTAATTTTGTTGAAGGTATGATGAATTTTTTGGCAAAAATAATGACTTTTCCGCCCACAACCTTAACTAAAGGGAATGGTTTTATTGTATTCTGCCGCCTGCGACAGGCAATCCATAAAGAGCGCCAGCGCACTGTTGTCTTGCAGTGCGCCCTTTTTCCAGAAACAGCGGGCCTCGGACAGGAAGTTCCGTGTGTCCAGGGGCATTTCCACAAGATCGCCGCGCGCGGCATAGGCCTTGGCCAGGCGCTGAGGGAACAGGCAGAGGGTCGGCATCTGCCGCAGCAGCTCGAGATTGAGCGACAGGGACAGCGACGAGATCGTATTGCCCGGCAGCGCGACCCCATGCTCGGCAAACAGCGCGTCCACCGCCCGGCGCGCAACCGAATCCGGTTGCGGCAGAATCCAGGGCCAATCGACCGCATCCTTCCAGGCGATCCGCTCCATCGCGGCCAGCGGATGATTGCGCCCGGCGACAACGACCAGCGGTTCCTTCAGCAGCACCCGCTGTTCGATGCCCTCCATGTCGCTGGGCTGCCATATCCGGGCGATCAAAAGGTCGATCTGCCCGGCCTCCAGCTGTGGCTTGAGCGAGACGAAATGCCCTTCGGTCACCGAAAGGCTGGCATCCGGCGCGCCGTTCTTGAACAGGCTTATCGCCCGTGGCAGCAGGATGGGCGCCACAGAGCTGACGACGCCGACGTTTACTGACCCGGCAATCCCACTGGCCATGGCCAGCAGGTCGAACTCGGCCCGGTCCAGCTGGTTCAGCACCTGACGCGCGTGTTCGGCCAGTCGCAGCCCCACCGACGTCAGATGCAACCGGTTGCGTTCGCGTCGGATAATCGGGGTTCCGACGATCTCTTCCAGCTCTGCGATCTGCTTGGAGACAGCGGGTTGGGTGACATTCAGCGCGGCCGACACCCGCGCGACAAGCCGATGTTCGGCCAGTCCGCAAATCACCCGCAGATGCCGAAGCGTCAGCTGCTTGGTCAAAGTCCCGCGCTGCAAATTCGGCATCACCGTCTTCCAAAGTCCTAGGTCCAGGCAACTATGCCGCTTGTGCGGTCAAATACAACAGCAACGGCCCCGGGTGAATGGTGCTAGCCGGGTCAGGACGCCTGCACCAGCCAGTCATAGACGAGCCGCGCGCGGTCGGTGGCATGGGGGTGCAGTTTGACGTAGAAATCCTCGGCTGTTTCGACCTCCAGCGGCAAGAGCGGGACAAGCTCTCCGCTGTTGCGAAAGCCCTGCGTCAGCCCGACCCAGCCGAGGACCGCGCCCATGTCGTCGCGGGCCGCTTGCAGGGCGATGATGTAATTGTTGACGCGGTGACTGGCATTGACCGGCCCATCATAGCCCAGACAGTGGAACCAATCCGGCCAATCGGTCCAGCCCGCCACCCCGGAGTCGAAATGGATGAGCGGCAGCCGTGCCAGCTCCTGTGGTGTGGTGACCGGATTGGCGGCGGCGAATTCCGGGCTTGCAAGCGCCATGATACTGTCGCGAAACAAGGCGCTACAGGTGCCGCCCTCGCGGGACATATCGCCGAAATGGATGCTGAGATCGCAATCTTCCATCGCGTCATAGGTGTCGCTGACAATCTGCGCGACCGAGACATCGCCATGGGATTTCCAGAACTGCGCCAGCTTGGGCGTGAGCCAGAGCGAGCTGACCGCCGTGGTCACCCGGATCGTCACCGAGGCGCGGTTGGACCTTTGGCGCAGCTGGTCGACCGCGTCGCCCATGGTTTCAAACCCGCGTTGCAGCGCGACCAGCAGATAGGCGCCGGTTTCGGTAAGATTCACGCCCCTGTGGTGACGCTGAAACAGCGGGCGGCGCAGCTCGGCTTCCAGCGCCTTGACCTGATGGCTGATGGCCGCAGGCGTGACGTTCAGCTCCTGCGCGGCGGCCTTGAACCCCTCGTGCCGGGCGGCGGCCTCAAAGGCGACCAGCGCGTTCATCGGGGGCAGGTTGTAGGGGCGTTTGGACAAATTCACCTCGGGTGTGGTGTTTTCTATTCGCAGCAATGCAGGGTCGAGCCACGGATATGGCTTAATTGAGCTAAGCCTAGGCTAGTTTTTCCACGATTGCGAGGCCCTTGGATCGCCGTCATCGTCTGACCACTTGGCCTGATGCATTGCCATCAGCCGACCCCCCGTCCAGTCAGGAGTTCAGCCATGCGCGATGCAGTATCCACGCAAGCCCGGGCCCGCCGGTCCCGCAGAGGCAAGAGCAAAGCCGGGCGCGACGCCGCGCCGGGCCAGAACCTGCATTTGCGGGTTCCTTTTATTACGCGCGGCATTCCCACCTATGATTTGCTGAGCGACGAGGCCCTGAGCCGCATCGAGGCGACGGCGGATCGGATCCTTGCCGAAATCGGGATCGTGCTGCGCGACGACGCCGAAGCGATGCGGCTCTACCGCGAGGCGGGCGCCAAGGTGACCGAGCTTGGCGGCGAGAGCTGGAACTTGAAGTTCGAACCCGGCTTGCTCCGCGAGATCCTGAAAACCGCGCCGGAGCGCTTCACCCAACATGCGCGCAACCCGGCCAATACGGTGGAGATTGGCGGCGATGCCATGGTCTTTGCCCCTGCCTATGGCTCGCCCTTTGTGATGGATCTCGATCAGGGGCGCCGCTACGGCACCATCGCCGATTTTGAGAATTTCGTGAAACTGGCGCAATCCTCGCCCTGGCTGCACCATTCCGGCGGCACCATCTGCGAGCCGACCGATGTGGCGGTCAACAAGCGCCACCTTGATATGGTCTATGCCCATATGCGCTATTCCGACCGGGCCTTTCTGGGGTCGGTCACGGCGCCGGAACGCGCTGCCGACAATATCGAGATGTGTCGCATTCTGTTTGGCGCCGAGTTTGTCGATCAGAATTGCGTCATCATGGGCAATTTCAACACCACCTCGCCGCTGGTGCTGGACGGTGTCACCAGCGCGGGCATTCGCACTTATGCTGCGGCGGGGCAGGGGTCGATCCACCTGCCGTTCCTCTTGGGGGGCGCGGTGTCGCCGCTGACGATGGCCGGATCGGTGGCGCAGGCGCTGGCGGAATCCATGGCGTCCTGTGCGCTGACCCAATTGGTGCGCCCCGGCGCGCCGGCGGTGCTGGCGGCGTTTCTTTCGTCGATGTCGCTGCGCTCCGGCTCGCCCACCTTTGGCACGCCGGAGCCTGCGCTTGGATCATTGGTCATGGGGCAGCTGGCGCGCCGGCTGAAGCTTCCGCTGCGCTGCGCGGGCAATTTCAGCACCTCCAAACGGCCCGATGGGCAGGCGATGCAACAAGCCATGATGTCGATGATGTCGGCCGTGCAGGGCGGCGTCAATTTCGTGCTGCATACGGCGGGGTTTGCGGATGGGCTCCTGTCCATGTCCTACGAGAAATTCATGCTGGATTGCGATATGGCCGGTGCGCTGCATGCCTATCTGAAGGGGATCGAGGTCAACGAGGATACATTGGGCTTTGACGCTTTGGCGCAATATGGCCCGGGCGAGCATTTGTTCGGCACCGATCACACGCTGCGCCACTATCAGACGGCCTATTGGGACAGTGGCATGAATGACGACCAGCCGTTCGAGAGCTGGTCAGAGCAGGGCGAAATCGATTCCGCGCAGCGCGCCAATGCGCGGTGGAAAGAGACCCTGAACCGCTTTGAGGCACCGCCGCTTGATCCCGCCATTGATGGGGCGCTGCGGGACTATATCGCCCAGAAAAAAGCCGCCGTGCCCGATGCGTGGTATTGAGCAATGTCCCCTATCTGCGGCTTATGTCATCCCGTGACGGGCGCGAAACCGGGCGATCTCTCGCTCGGTCGGGGCCTGCCCGGTGAAGGTCATGACATAGTCCGGGACCCGCGCCAGACGGTCTTGCATCGGTTCGCACACCTGCATCGAGATATAGCCGATTTGCGTCAGATAGAGGGTGCGGGCGCGCACGTCGGCCTCGCCGGGCGGGTAGTCAAAGCGGGCAAACATGTCGCGGATGATCGCCAGCCGGGCGGCATCGGCGGCGTGCACGCGGGCGGCGACCTCGTCCGATTGATGCGCCCAACCGCGCACCGCAAGGTCAAGCCGGGTCTCAAAAGCGCCGCCCTCCAGAAAGACGCCGATCAGGTTCAGGACTGCCTCGACTATCGTTTCCGCATAGTCCTGCGATGCGCGCTCCAGGCTGCCGGTATTGGTGGCTTCCCAATCCTCCAGCAGCGCCTCCAGCAGGGCGGCGCGATCCGAAAAGAACCAGTAGAAGCTGGTGCGCGACAGGTTCAGCCGATTGGCCAGCGGCTGGATTTTCACCGCATCAAGCCCGGAGCTCACAAAGGCGTCGCGTGCGGCGGCCAGCCAAACCTCGCGCGATCCGCGCCAACCGCTGGTCTCTTCGGTTTTTTCGATCTGTATCGTCATGCCCTGAACATAAAGGGTTTCCGCGGTGGCGGCAAGAAAATCGACACTGATGAACATTTATTTGACAGGTGTGAACATTTCTGGAAATGTTTCGCCAATCAAACGGAGCCAAGCCATGTCCAATGATCCCCTGTTGCAGCCCTATCAGCTCAAGCACCTGACCCTGCGCAACCGCATCATGACCACCAGCCACGAACCGGCCTATCCGGAGGATGGCATGCCAAAGGAACGCTATGCCGCCTATCATGCGGAGCGGGCCAAGGCGGGCGTGGCGCTGGCAATGACGGCGGGTTCGGCGGCGGTCTCCAAGGACAGCCCGCCGGTGTTCAACAATATCCTCGCCTATAAGGACGAGGTGGTGCCATGGATCAAACAGCTGACCGATGCCTGCCACGATCACGGGTGCGCGGTGATGATCCAGCTTACCCACCTTGGCCGCCGCACCGCCTGGAACAAGGGCGATTGGCTGCCCTCGGTGTCGTCCTCCAGGCACCGCGAACCTGCGCATCGGGCCTTTCCGAAACTTGCCGAAGACTGGGATATCGAGCGCATCATCAGTGACTTTGCCGACGCCACCGAACGCATGAAGGCGGGCGGCATGGATGGGATCGAATTGCAGGTCTACGGTCACCTGCTCGATCAATTCTGGTCGCCGCTGACCAATGATCTGGATGGCCCTTACGGTGGCAAGACGCTGGACACGCGCATGCAGCTGCTGATGGATGTGCTGGGCGGCATCCGCAAGCGTGTCGGCGATGATTTCATCGTGGGCCTGCGCTACACGGCGGATGAGGCTCAGGCCGGTGGCATCACCGAGGACGAGGGTATCGAGATTTCCAAACGCCTTGCGGGCTCTGGCATGGTGGATTTCCTCAATGTGATCCGGGGCCGCATCCATACCGACCCGGCGATGACCGATATCATTCCGGTGCAGGGCATGAAGAACGCGCCGCATCTGGATTTTGCCGGGCGGGTCAAGAAGGCCACCGGCATGCCGACCTTCCATGCCTCCAAGATCCCCGATGTCGCCACCGCGCGCCATGCGGTATCCGCCGGATTGCTCGACATGGTTGGCATGACCCGCGCCCATATGGCCGATCCGCATATCGTGCGTAAGATCATCGAGGGGCGCGAGGATGACATTCGCCCCTGCGTCGGTGCCACATACTGTCTGGACCGGATCTATGCGGCGGGCGAGGCCCTGTGCATTCACAATCCGGCCACCGGGCGCGAGCTGAGCATGCCGCACACCATCACCCCCGCCGAGACCCGCAAGAAAGTCGCTATCATTGGCGCTGGCCCGGCCGGGCTGGAGGCTGCGCGGGTGGCAGCGGAGCGTGGTCATGATGTGACCGTGATGGAAGCCCAGCCCGATCCCGGCGGCCAGATCCGCCTGACCGCGCAGAACCCGCGCCGTCGCGAGATGATCTCGATCATCGACTGGCGCATGGCGCAATGTGCGGCGCGCGATGTCGAATTCCGCTTCAACACCTGGGCCGAGGCCGAGGATGTCACCGCGCTGAACCCCGATGTGGTCATCGTCGCCACCGGCGGCCTGCCCAACACGGAACTCTTCGAGAGCGGCAAGGAGCAGGGTCTGGTCGTCACCGCCTGGGATCTGATCGCGGGCGATGTGAAGCCCGGTCAAAACGTGCTGATCTATGACGAGAGCGGCGATCACGCGGGCGTCATGGCCGCCGAGGTGGCCGCCAATGCGGGCAGCACGGTTGAGATCATGACCCCGGACCGCACCTTTGCCCCGGATATCATGGCGATGAACCTGGTGCCCTATATGCGGGCGCTTCAGGACAAGGACGTGAGTTTTACCGTCACCCGCCGGCTGCTGGATGTGCAACGTGACGGCAATCAGCTCAGGGCTGTGATCGGCACCGATTACAGCGATCTGAAAACCGACAAGACCTATGATCAGGTGGTGCTGAACTACGGCACCCTGCCGATGGATGACCTTTATTTCGCGCTCAGACCGCTGTCGTCGAATGGCGGCGCGGTGGACTATGATGCGCTGATCGAAGGGCGCGGGCAAGAAACGCTGCGCGGTCCCAAGGACGGCTTTCAGCTGTTCCGCATTGGCGACGCGGTCAGTGCGCGCAACACCCATGCCGCGATCTATGACGCGCTGCGGCTGATGAAGGACATCTGATCTGCGCGCGCTCCCGGTGGCTCCGGGATGCGACGTCACAAGGTTCGGAGGGGCGCTGGAACGGCGCCTTTCCCAAGACAACAAAAAATACGCCAGCTCGCGCGTCTCATGCCATGCCACAGAAGACAGGACAGGACAGGACAGGACGAACGGGCCGCTGTTTCATCTCAAGGAACGGCCAATATCCTCCAGTTTCCGCGATTTTGCGGACGTAATCTCGAAGGTGTCACATGCTGCGTGAATCCGATGTTCTCTCCACTTTGATGCGCCGAAAGCCTGGCTATTCACTGGCGCAGGATCTGTACTGTGATCCGGGCGTCTTTGACGCCGATATGGCCCGTATCTGGTACAAGGAATGGCTCTTTGTGCTGCCCTCCTGCGAGATTCCCAAGGCCGGGAATTATGTTGTCCACGAGATCGGCGCCTATTCCGTGGTGATCGTGCGCGGCAACGATGGCGAGATCCGCGCCTTTCACAATTCCTGCCGCCATCGCGGCTCGGTCCTGTGCAAGGCGAAAAAGGGCACCGGCCCCAAGCTGGTCTGCCCCTATCACCAATGGACCTATGAGCTGGACGGCAGGCTGCTCTGGGCCCGCGACATGGGCGCGGATTTTGATGCCTCCAAGCACGGGCTGAGCCCTGTTCATTGTCGTACCCTCTCTGGCATGGTCTATATCTGCCTTGCCAAGGACGCGCCCGACATCGAGGAATTCGCCGCAGAGACAGCACGTTACCTGGGTGCGCATGATCTGGAAAACTCCAAGATCGCCTATGAAAGCACCATTATCGAGCATGGCAACTGGAAACTGGTCTGGGAAAACAACCGCGAATGCTATCACTGCGCAGGCAATCACCCGTCGCTGTGCCGCACCTTCCCGGAGGATCCCGCCTATATCGGCAGCGATCCCACCGGCGGGCTGAATGATCTGCAAAAACAGCATACCGACCGCTGCGAGGCGGTGGGCGCGGCTTCGGCCTTTCGGGCCTCGGCGACCGGTGATTGGCGCTATGTGCGCACGCCGCTGCTTGAGGGCGCCGAGAGCTATACCATGAATGGCAAGGTCGCGGTGAGTAAGCCGAATTCCAGCCTGCCGTTTTGCGATGCGGGCTCGCTGCTCAAGTACAAATACCCGGGCACCTGGAACCATTTCCTGTCGGATCACATCCTGTTGTTCCGGGTCACGCCGATCAGCCCGATGGAGACCGAGGTCTGCACCAAATGGCTGGTTCACAAGGACGCGGTTGAAGGCCAGGACTATGACCTGAAGCGCCTCACCGAGGTTTGGCTTGCGACCAATGACGAAGACCGGGAAGTGGTCGAGAACAACCAGCGCGGCATTCGCTCGCCCGCCTATATTCCGGGGCCCTATTCCCCGAAACACGAGGCCGGAAATATCCAGTTCACCGATTGGTATGCCGACACGATGATCCGGGCGATCACCACCGGCGCGACCCCGGTTGCGGCGGAATAAAGCCATGAGCCTGGACCTTGATATGACCACCTCTGGCGACGACGGGATCTGGCGGGACTCTGAACCGCTGGTGTGCTGTGCCGTGGTGCCCGAAGCGCCTAATACCGCGACCTTCAGCTTCGTGTCGCCCTCCGGGCGGCAGTTCCGCTACGAGCCGGGCCAGTTCCTGACGTTGGAGCTGCCGGTGTCGGGCAGCACGCTGTGGAAGACCTACACGATTTCCTCCTCGCCGTCGCGACCGCTGACCCTTTCGGTCACGGTAAAGGCGCAGGCGGGCAGCGTTGGCACGCGCTGGATGCTGGACCATCTGCAACCGGGCATGTCGATCAAGGCAACCGGACCCGCCGGTATCTTTACCCTGCCGCGCAAGGAGCAGAAAAAATACCTGTTCATCTCGGCCGGGTCCGGCATCACACCGTCGCTGGCAATGACGACCTATCTTTATGATCGGGGCACCGATGTCGATGTGACCTTCGTGCATTGCGCGCAACGTCCACAGGACATCATCGCCCGTCAGCGGCTGGAGCAGATGGCCTCTCGGGTGCCCTCGATCAAGCTGTTCTTTATCGTTGAAGAGGATGACCCCTATCGCGTCTGGACTGGGCTGCGCGGGCGGCTGAATCAGCTGATGATCGGCCTGATCGCCGGGGACTATATGGAGCGCGAGGTCTATTGCTGCGGCCCCGAACCCTTCATGGAGGCGGTGCGCGAAATGCTGATCGGCCTTGGTTATGACATGGATCGCTACCATCAGGAGAGCTTTGGCGCGCCGGTCAAACAAGAAGAGCAGCTGCCCGAGCATGATGACCTGGTGCCGGACGAGGAGGCCGCCGCAAGCGTGACCTTTGCGCAATCCGAGGTAACCGCGGAGTGTTTCGAGACCGATACGGTTCTCGCGGTGGCGCGCAGTGCGGGGATCGTCATCCCCTCGGGGTGCACCTTTGGCGTCTGTGGCACCTGCAAGATCCGCAAGACCGCCGGGACTGTGCATATGGTCCACAACGGTGGCATTTCCGAAGAAGATATCGACAGCGGCTATATCCTCGCCTGCTGCTCGAAACCGATCGGGAAGGTGGAGGTGGAGGTCTGAAACGGGGGCTCCGTTTCAGACTCTTGTCGATCTGACGGCGCGCGGCGCGCGGAGGCCTAGTCGGTGACGCCGGCGGGGACCAGGCCCTCGGCGACCCAGGTGTCGAGCTGGGCCAGAACCGCCTCGCAGAAGGCATCATCATTGATGTGGCAATCCAATGTGGTCATCTGGATACGCTCCGCTGCGGCCTCCTGGCTGGCGGCAACAAAGGCGCGCAGGCCCTCGGGGTCATGGGCGGGCTCGCCCGGTTTGTCCCATTCCTCGATCCCCTGCTTTGGCAGGAAATACTGGGTGGGGCCGGCTGCCTTGGCCAGACGATCCACGATTTCGCGGGCCAGGGTACTGCGCTCCTCGGCGTTGAAGGCGACATTCTTGATCAACCGGTTGTGCTGGTGGAACGGACGCTCGGCAAAGCGCTCCGGGATTTCCTGCCAGCCCGCCAGGTCCAGAATGTCTGATGCCCCCGCCGCAACCATCTGCGGGGTGCCACTGCGCCCGGCACCGCTGAGCCGATCGCTGCCGGCGCTCACCAGCGAGCCATGCAGCACGTTGACCAGCTCTTGCAGGGAAAAATCCATCACGCAGGCAAAGGCACCCTCGGCGGCAAGCCGTTCAAAGGCCATCCCGCCCATGCCCGTGGTGTGAAACACCGCCACGTCATAGCCCCGCGCCGAGAGCTCCGGGTGCAGGCGTTTCATGTATTTCAGACAGGAGGAGCCCAGCGAGGTCATCCCGATCACGGGACGGTCAAAGTTTGGCGGCTCGACGGATTTGGCGGCGCCCAGCACGGCACCGGCGGCCTGGCTCAGGGAGGATTTGCACAGCGGATTGAGACCATATAGCCCACCGGCCCAGAGGATGAACTGGACATCGGCCGCCATCCGTTCGGCCGCGATCAGCGGAGATCCGGCGACGGTGGAGACAATATATTTCGGCACCCCGATAGGCAGCGCCTGCGCGCAATCCAGCGCCAGATCGGTGCCCATGGTACCGCCCAGGGCAATCATCCCGTCAAAGCGGCCGGCGTCATACAGCCGGCGGGTCATGAGCGCGGCCCCGGCGCTCATTTTCTCAAAGGCCTCGCCTTCTTCTCCCAGCGCGATCAGCCCGTCAATGGTCTCGCCCACCGCGGCGGTGACCTCGTGCTTGGTGACATCCACGGGCTGCGGCGGGTCGCCAAGGACGCTGACATCCATGGTCAGCACCTTGCCGCCCTGGGATAGGATGCGGCCGATGAGATAGTCGAGCTCGTCGGCTTTGGTGTCAAACGTGCCGATCACAAGAATGGTCTTTGTCATGGTCGGGTCCTCTTTGGGTCAGG
This sequence comes from Phaeobacter sp. HF9A, assembly GCF_011806385.1. Taxonomy (GTDB): domain Bacteria; phylum Pseudomonadota; class Alphaproteobacteria; order Rhodobacterales; family Rhodobacteraceae; genus Epibacterium. Next base: position 25,664 of record NZ_JAATOX010000026.1, read on the forward strand.
GGTCTTGGCCAGATAGGCCGCACAAAGGTCGCGGGCCTCGTAAATGAAACGCCGGTTGCGCTCGGGCGCGCCAGCTTCGCTCATGCGGGGAATGATCCATCCCACATAGGTGACCGCGCGCAGCGCCAGAAACAGATCCAGCGGCGCGGTGTCCAACGGCCGCTTGCTGCGATAGCCCGCGATCAGGGCGGATTTCAGCGCCTCATAGGCGGGTTCTTTGCGGTTCTTGAACAATGCCGTTGCGATATCAAACAGGCGAAACCCATAGCCGCCATCGTCAAAATCAATCAGATGCAGCTGATCACCGTCAAGCAGCACATTCTCCCGCACGAGATCGGCATGGGTAAGCCCGAAATCGAGCGCGCCCGCCAGTTGGGTCAGATCGTGCCGGGCCTGCTGGCGAAACGCCACAAGCAAGCTGCGGGTCTCGGGTGCGAGGCTGGGATTGTCCCAGAAACGCCCCCAGAGCGGCACCTCACCCAAGAGGCCCTCGATGTCCCAGCGCAGGCGGGTGAAACCCTCCTTTGGTGCAAAGGCGTCGCTCGCCTGATGCAGCCGGGCAATGTCCTGGCCGAGGGTGAAAAAGACCGCTTCGGGATTTTCCAGGCGCAGCGGCTCGCGGCTGGTGCCGAGCGGGCGGCCCGGCCGCCATGCCAGCAGATCAACCTGCGTCCCTTCGATAGCTTCGAGGAAATTCCCCGCGCGCGAGGGCTTTGGGCGGGGCACGGAAAGGCCCGCGCGCGCCATTGCGTCCAGCCACTCCAGCTCGGAGCGGAGCTCTGCCGGGCTGCGCAGTCCCGGACGCCGCAGGCGCAGGGCAAACTCCCCCGTGGCGTCGGTGACGCGGAACACCTGATTTTCGCGTCCGGCGACAAATTGGCACGTCGCCTGCGTCAGGCCCCATCGCGCCAGCGCGCTTGCGATGAGCGGCGACGTCATGCCTGCACCGGGGTTTCTGCCATCACGCGATCAAGCGTGTCGATCAGCAGGTCCAGATGCGCCTCGGCAAAGGGCATCGGCGGGCGGGTCTTTAGCGGGTTTTTTTGGCGGCCCAGGTTGGGCAGCAGGATACCCTGATGGCGCATGGCGTTCACCACACGATCAGCATAGGCGCTGGCGGGCTCTTTGCTGGTGCGATCCAGCACGAATTCCGCGCCAAAGACCATGCCGCTCTGACGGGTGTCGCCAATGACGCTGTATTTTTGCGCCAGCGTATCGAGCCGCTCAACGGCCAGTTTGCCAATCCGGGCGGCATTGGCTTGCAGTGACTTGTCCTCCAGCTCCTCCAGCACCGCCATGGCCGCGGCGCAGGAGACCGGGTTGCCGCCAAAGGTGTTGAAGTAGCGAAAAGAAGAGCGAAACCGCGCCATGATCTCGGGGGTGGTGACCAGGCCGGCCACCGGATGACCGTTGCCCATGGGTTTGCCCATGGTGACCACATCGGGGATGACGCCCTGTTTCTGATGTCCCCAGAAATGGCTGCCGCAGCGGCCAAAGCCTGCTTGCACCTCGTCGCAGATCAACAGCCCGCCGGCGCGGCGCGCGGCCTCTGCTGCTGGGCGCAGCCAGCCTTCGGCCTGCCGTGGAAAACCCTCGTTGAGGAACAGCGGGCAGACGATCAGCGCCGCGAACCCCACCCCGGATGCGTTGAGCGCGTCGATCGCCTCTTGCACCTTCTCGGCAAAGCGCTGCCCGTCGGGATCATGCAGGCGATAGCTGTCGGGGGCTTCCACATGGCGGACATAGCCGTCCAGCCCAAAGCCGACCTCGGGTGGGTTGGAGGTGGAGAGCTGGCTGACCAGCGTGGTGTTGCCGTGATAGGTGGCGTCGGTTGCAATGATGCCGCGCTTGCCGGTCATGGCTTCGGCCATGCGCAGCGCGATATCGTTCGCTTCGGATCCGGTGCAGGTCAGGATGGCGGTTGTCAGCGGGTCATCGAATGTGCCGGTCAGCCGTTCGACGTAGTCCAGAATACCCTCGTAGAGATAGCGGCTGTGGGTGTTGAGCTTTGCGGCCTGCGTTGTGATCGCCTGCACCACCCTTGGGTTGCAATGGCCCACATGGGGCACATTATTATAGCAGTCGAGATATCGGTTGCCCGCCGCGTCCCAAAGCCAGACCCCGTCGCCACGCACGACATGGATGGGGTCATCATAAAAGGTTGAGACATTCGGCCCAAGCAGGGCCCGGCGGCGGGCAAGGAGGTCAGGCATCTTTGGGGCTCTTCTCTTCGGCGCGCCAGCTTTTCCAGACCGTCCAGGCCTGCACGATGACTGCGATCAGGATCATGGAAAACAGGATGAAGGCGATCGGGCGGTCGATGAAATCCCAGGGCTCTCGCACCCGCGCCATGGCGGTGCGCAGCTTGTCCTCCATCAGCTTGCCCAGAACGATGCCGAGAATGATCGGCGAAGTGGGATAATCCAGCCGCTTGAGGATAAAGCCAAACACCCCAAACCCGGAGGCGATTGCCACATCGGTCAGCGAATTGCGCAGCGAATAGACGCCGATCAGGCTGAAGGTGAGGATCATCATGCCAAGGAAGCGGTTCGGAATCGTCATCGCTTTCATCAGCGTGTCGGTGGCAAAGAACAGGAAGATCACGACGATGATGTTCAGCAACAACAGGCAGAGATAAAGCGCGATCACGAAATCCATCTGCTGCGCGAACAGCTGCGGGCCGGGGATGACATTATGCACGTAAAACACTGCAAGCATCATCGCGGTCAGCTCCTCGCCCGGAATTCCAAGCGCCAGCAGCGGGATCATCGCGGCAGCGGGCACCGAGTTGTTCGCCGCCTCGGAGGCAACGATGCCCTCGGGGTTGCCCTTGCCAAAGCGCTCGGGCGTCTTGGAGGTCCGCTGGGCGTAGGAATAGGACATGAACTGTGACATGAACTCGCCCACGCCGGGGATCATGCCGCAGATGACACCAAAGGCGGACCCCACCGCGGCGATGCGCCGATAGACCCAAAGATCCTTCATCTGCGCGAAAAAGCCGACCTTCTCCACATGGGGGAGCGTGATGGCCTTGTCCTTGTCCATAAACAGGATCAGGGCCTGGCTGATGGCAAAGAGCCCGAGAACGACGACGATCAGGTCGATCCCCGATTGCAGCCAGCCCATGCCGAAGGTGTAGCGCTGGGTATAGGCCGTCGGCTCGATGCCGATGGTCTGGAGGAAGATCCCGACGCAGGACAGCATGGCGGCCGCCAGCACCTGGCCACGGTGGGTGATAATCACAAGCAGAATGCCAAGGAGGGCGGCAAGGAAGATCTCGCGGGCGCCAAACATGGGCGCGACCTTGGCCAGAACCGGCGCCAGCACCATCAGCGCGGCAATGGAAAAGAGCGCGCCAAAGAAGGATGCGGAATAGGCCAGGCTGAGCGCGCGCCGCCCCTCGCCGCGTTGGGTCATCGGATAGCCGTCATAGGTGGTCAGCGCGTTGACCGGTGTGCCGGGGGTGTTGACCAGGATCGCCGGAATGGCACCGCCGAACATGGACGAGCCATAGATGCCGAGGAGGGCGGTCAGCCCGACGATGGGCTCAAGCGAAAAGGTGACCGGCAGCACGATGGCAATGGCCACCGCCGCGCCGACGCCAGGCAGGCCGCCGACGATCACGCCTCCGATCGAGCCGATCAGCAGCGCGGCCATGACGTCCCAGCGCGCGATGAGTTCAATGCTTGATAGCAGGATATCCATGTGATTGACCTCAGAAATAGCGCAGAAGGATGTAGCGAAGCCCGTCCGGCGCGTAGTCGTAAATCGCGCCGCCAGGGATTTTGACGTTCATCGCACTCTTGAAAAACAGCACCACCACAAGCCCGAACAGGGCAGCCCAGACATTCATGCGGCCGCGATAGCCGACCCGCAGGGACAGAAGCGTGCAAAAGATCACGGTGGCGAAGAGATAGCCGATGACCGGAATGGTCGCGACATAGAGCATGTACCAGCCGATGTATTCCAGCGAGCGGATCCAGTTCAGCCCCTCGCTCCAGCGGCCCGGAGTGCGGTCAACCCGGTGGCGCATCAGCTTGTGCAGGATCGCAAACAGGATCACACCGCCAAGCGACAACGCCGGCCAGAACCGCGGTTGTGCGGCCAGTCCCTTGCCGGAAATCCAGGTGGTCTGCCAGGGAAGGGCGGCCAGCAGCGCGGCGGCGAGGATCAGCAAAAGCATGCTGAACAGCATCTCGCCGGGCTTGCGCCCCTCGGGAAAGATATGGGGTTGGTCTTGTGTGGGCTCGCTCATCATTCCTCCGGGCGCAGGGGAGCCTGCCGTTGCGAGGGGCTCGAAACGGGACTGATCTCTAGAGGGACCAGCCGCGCCAGCGGCGCGACCGGTCAGACCATTGGGATTATTCAGCGATAATCGCGTTGATGGTGCCAGCGGTTTCCTTGTCGGACAGGATGCGCGCGGCGGCATCATCGGCGTCGGTCCAGTAGATGATCGCGCCGGTCTGTTTGGCCAGTTCCTGCGCCCGCTCAGAGGCCAGGGTTTCCTTGGCAACAGCGATGATCTTTTCGCGCACGTCGGCGGGTGTTTCCTTGCGGACAAACAACCCGTTCCAGAGCGAGATATTCAGGTTCGGCGTGATCGACGCCAGGGTCGGCGCGTCGGGCGCGACCGGGATCGCTGTTTCGGTGATGGTGGCCAGGATGTTGACGCTGTCGAGGCAGGGCAGGATCTGCTGGATCGTGGTATTGATCACGTCGAAATCGCCAGAGGCCAGCGAATTGCAGTCGAGCGCACCGGAGGAGGCTTCGGCACCCCAGTCAAAGCCCATTTCCTGCGCCGCGGCAAAGGTCGCCTGGGTCGGCAGCATGAAGGAGCCGAAATGGCCCAGGACCTGGGGATTGTCAGCGGAGTAATCGGCCAGTTCCTGCAAGGTCGCATAGGGTTTGTCGGCGCTGGCGGCAATCACGAAGGGATAGGTCAGGAAGATGCCCAGCGGATCAAACGGATCGGGGCTGAGCCCGGGCACGCCCACTTCCGGGCCGACCACCGGCACGTCCACCACAAAGGAGCCAATGGTGTAGCCATCTGCCGGCGCCGCCGCGACGGAGGCGGCACCCGGGAAGGGGCCACCGTCGGAGGGGCGGTTTACGACCGCCGCCGCGACGCCGTATTTCTCTTCGAAATCTTCTGCGATCATCCGTGTCAGCACGTCTTCAAGGTCGCCCGGCGGGAAGGGGACGATGAAGCTGACGGGTTTTTCGGGGTAGTCGGCAAAGGCGGGCGATGCCAGCACGGCAAGCAAAACGCCTCCAAGGATGGATTTGGTTTTGGTCATTGACGGATTCCCTGTGGTGTTATATTATCAACACTGGTGATTTTAGTGTTGCGATTGCGCGTGTGTCAAGGATTGCTGTTCCAGTGCGCGCGCGCCCAGCCGTGCAGACAGGAGGCAGGATGTCATCAACCGTTACAAAGGCGCTCTCGTTGTTGGAGTTTTTCTCCGAGGACGAACCGGAACTGGGATTGTCGGATCTGGCCCGCAGGTCGGGCATGGACAAGGCGGCGGTTCACAGGATGCTGGGCTCGATGGCGGAGTCCGGCCTGGTAGAGCAGCAAGCCGATTCGCGGCTCTATCGCCTGGGGGCCGGGGTGCTGCGCCTGGCGCGGGTGCGGGAAACCGCGTTTCCGGTCAGCGCGATGATGCAGCCGATTTTGCTCCGCCTGTCCACGGAAACCGGCGAAACCGCACATGCTTCGCTGATTTCGGGGCGGGCGCTGGCCAATATCGCAACATGCGAGAGCAAGAAGGGCAGTCGCGTCTCTCTCGTGGCGGGCGAGGTGCTGCCCTATCACAGCACCGCGTCGGGTTTGGCCGCGCTGGCCTATGCGGATGACAAGCTGCTTGACCGTGTGCTCTCCGCCCCGCGCGAGGCGAGAACCCGGTTCACCCTGACCGAGCGCGACGACATCCTGACGCGGATCGAGGTTGTGCGGGCCAATGGGTTTTCGGAATCCGATCAGGCCCACGAGGAAGACGTGCACGGGCTCGCGGCGCCGCTGTTTGATCGCTCCGGGCGGGCCTGTGGCGCGGTGTCGGTCTCCACCCCCTCGCATCGGATGACGGCGGAGCAGCGCCAGCTGAGCATCGCCGCGGTCCTGCGGGCGGCAGAGGATATTACCGCCGGTCTTGGCGGGCAAAGGCCGCGGGGCTACGCGGATCAGGTGGCGGGTTTGCTGGCCTCAGGCCCCCGCGATTGAACTCACCCTGCGCGCCCTTCAACGGGTGCGGGCCGGGGCATCCGCTATTCAGGATTGACAGGCGCGCTCTCAGTTGGCACGATATATGCAACACTGGTGATAATAATAAACCGATTATGGAGAGAACCTTGCTGCATGACCTTTCAAAGGCGCCTGTCGGCCCGGCTTCCCACCTGATTGACGGCCTGTCGCAGGCGGCATCGGATGGCGGCACGATGGATGTGATTTCGCCGCTGAACGGCACGCGCCTGACGACCATGGCGCGCGGCACCGTCGAGGACGCCGAGGCGGCGATCGCTGCGGCGCGGGCCGCCTTTGACGATGGGCGTTGGTCCGGCCTTGCCCCAGCGGCGCGCAAGAAGATCCTGCTGAAATGGGCCGATCTGATCGAGGCCAAGGCGCAGGAACTGGCGGTGTTGGGGGTGCGCGACAATGGCACCGAGATCGCAATGGCGCTGAAGGCGGAGCCTCTCTCCGCGGCTGGCACGATCCGCTATTTCGCCGAGGCCATCGACAAGATCTATGGTGAAATCGCTCCCACCGCCCCCGGCACGCTGGGGCTGGTGCACAAGGAGCCGGTGGGCGTGGTCGGTGCGATCGTGCCGTGGAACTTCCCCCTGATGATCGGAGCCTGGAAACTGGGCCCGGCGCTGGCGGCGGGGTGCACTGTGGTATTGAAACCCGCTGAAACCGCCTCCCTGACGCTGTTGGAGATTGCCAAGCTGGCGCTGGATGCGGGGCTGCCGCCCGGTGTCCTGAACGTGGTCACCGGCGAGGGCGCGGTTGTGGGCGCCACGATTGCCGAAAGCAATGCGGTCGATGCGCTGGTGTTTACCGGCTCCGGCGCGACGGGGCGGCGTTTGCTCGAAGCCTCGGCACGGTCGAATTTCAAACGGGTCTACCTGGAGCTGGGCGGCAAATCCCCCAATGTGGTTTTTGCAGATGCGCCCGATCTGGATGAGGCGGCAAAGGTGTCCGCCTATGGGATCTTTCGCAACTCCGGCCAGGTCTGCGTTGCGGGCTCGCGCCTGCTGGTCGAGCGCAGCATCCACGACGCCTTTGTCGAAAAGCTGAAGCAGGTGGCAGAGACCATGGTGGTCGGCGATCCGCTGAACCCTGAAACCTCGGCCGGGGCAATCAACTCCGAGGCGCAGCTGGAACAGAACCTGCGCTTTGTCGCGGAGGCCCGCGCGGCCGGGCGGCAGATCGTCACCGGCGGCGAGCGCATCCTGCAAGAGACGGGCGGTTACTACATGGCGCCGACGATCGTGGCCGGGGTCTCCCCCGAGGATGCGATCGCGCAGGAAGAGGTCTTTGGCCCGGTGCTGGCTGTCATCCCCTTTGACAGCGAGGACGAGGCCGTGGCGATCGCCAATGGCACCGATTTTGGCCTCGCCGCCGCGGTCTGGACTGCGGATCTGTCGCGCGCGCATCGCATGGTGCGGCGCATCAAGGCGGGGGTTGTGCATGTCAACACCTATGGCGGTGCCGATGTCACCGTGCCGCTGGGGGGCGTCAAGCAATCCGGCAATGGCCACGACAAGTCGCTGCATGCCTTTGACAAGTTTTTCGACCTGAAAACCGCCTGGATCAAACTGTGATCCGACCGACCCATATCGCCGTTCCGGCGCTCGACTTGCTTATATCCTGAAAGGAACACCCATGAAGGACGAGAACTTCCTCAAGGAAAACAACGCCCGTCATCTCTGGCATCCGATGGCGCATCCGGCGGACAGCCTGGCCAATCCGCCCGATATCATCACCCAAGGCGAAGGGGTCGAAATCGTCGACGTCGATGGCCACCGCACCGTGGATGCGGTCGGCGGGCTGTGGAATGTCAACCTTGGCTATTCCTGCGCACCGGTAAAAGCGGCGATCGCGGCGCAGCTGGACAAGCTGCCGTATTATTCGACCTTCCGCGGCACCACCAATGACGCGGTGATCGAGCTCAGCTACATGTTGCAGGAGTTCTTTGCCCCGGACGGGCTGACCCGGGCGTTCTTTACCTCCGGCGGCTCTGACAGCGTCGAGGTGGCGCTGCGCCTGGCGCGTCAGTATCACAAGATCCGCGGCGAGGCCGGGCGGGTGAAGTTCCTGAGCCTCAAGAAGGGCTATCACGGCACGCACACGCTGGGGGCTTCGGTCAATGGCAATGCCAATTTCCGCACCCAATACGAACCCTTGATGCCAGGGTGCTATCATATCCCGGCGCCCTATCCCTATCGCAATCCCTTCAACGAGACGGACCCGGAGCGTCTGGCGCAGCTTTGCGTGGCGGCGCTGGAGGATGAGATCAAGTTCCAGGGCGCCGAGACCATCGCCGCCTTTATCATGGAGCCGGTGCTTGGGGCGGGTGGCGTGCTGCCGCCGCACAAGAGTTTCATGCCCGCTGTGCGCGAGATCTGCGACAAATACGGGATCCTGCTGATCGCCGATGAGGTGATCACCGCGTTTGGGCGCACCGGGTCATGGTCCGGGTCGCGCCACTGGGGTGTCCAGCCGGATCTGATGTGCACGGCCAAGGCGATCACCAACGGCTATTTCCCCTATGGCGCCGTCATGGTGTCGGGGGGTGTTGCCGAGGTCTTTGAAAAGGACACATCTGGCAAGGGGGCGATCGGCTCCGGCTATACCTATTCGGGCCATCCGGTGGGTGCGGCGGCGGCGATTGCCTGCCTCAAGGAAACCGAGCGCTTGCAGGTCAAGGACAATGCAGCCGCACGCGGCGCGCAGCTCTTTGCGGGGCTTCAGGCCCTGGCGCAGAAATATGATGTCATTGGTGATGTGCGGGGCGGGCATGGGTTGATGTGCGCGCTGGAGCTGGTCTCTGACCGCGCGCAAAAGACACCGATCGACAAAAAGAGCATCGGCGCGGTTCAGCGGGTCGCCTATGAAAACGGGGCGATGGTGCGCGTGTCTGGCAATAATGTCATCATGTCGCCGCCGCTGATCCTGTCGGAAACGGATGTCGAAACCATCCTGAGCGCCTTGGATGCCGGGTTCAAAGCGCTGCCCTGATGGGGAGAGTCACGTGGGCGGCAGATCCGTCGCCCGCGTGACCCGTTCCGGCCGGGCCGGGTCGATCTATGCGGGTCGGTCCAGGATTTCGGGCGCGAGATCAAGATCCATACGGGAGCGCGGGCGCGCTTTTGGATCGTCGTCGAGCACCGCATGCATGCGCTCCATCACCCGAAAGAAGGTACTGAGCTCGTCGGCGCTGACGGCGGCGCGCAGCTTTGCCTCGATGTCGCGGGCGGGCGGGATGATATCGGCCAATGCGGCACGCCCCCGGTCGGTCAGCGAGATCGCCACAAGGCGCGCATCCTTCTCCCCCAGCGCCTTTTGCACCAGCCCCTCCGCTTCCAGGCGCGAAACAGCACGGCTGACCCTTGGCTTTTCCAGGTTCACGCAGTTGTGGATGTCGCGCACCGACACGGCACCGCAGCGCAGAAGGTGGATCAAGACCCGCCATTCCGGCACCGCCAGCCCATGGGCTCTTTCGTATTCGACCGAGACCCGCTTGCTGACCCGTTCAGAGAGCACGGCAAGCCGGTAGGGCAAAAAGGCGGAAAGGCGGAAATCATCTGACATGGGGCCGGGCTCCTGGAACATGCTGGCAAATGATATTGACTTTCGTTGCAAGTGCAACGATAAATAACTGGTTGCACTTGCAACGACTGTACTGCGCCTCCTGCGGCAAAGCGCGCTCTTTCGAGACGCAGCGCGGGGAGCGAAACGGTCCGTCGCAGGTGCGTATAGGGACATGCAGGGCAGCAATGCGCTGAAGCAGAGAGGATTACAGATGGCCAATGGATTCGCGTCGCAAGGCGACACCGCCGAGAAGCAGATTTCCTTCACCGAGATCGGCAAGGGGCTCTATGCCTTTACCGCCGAGGGCGATCCGAACTCCGGTGTGATCATCGGCGACGACAGCGTCATGATCGTCGAAGCGCAGGCAACACCGCGGCTGGCGGGCAAGGTGATCGAAAAAGTGCGCGAAGTCACCGACAAGCCGATCAGCCATGTGGTGCTCACCCATTATCACGCGGTGCGCGTGCTGGGCGCTGCGGCCTTTGAGGCGCCGCAGGTCATCATGTCGGATGTGGCCCGCTCCATGGTGGTCGAACGCGGACAGGAAGACTGGGACAGCGAATTCCAGCGTTTCCCGCGCCTGTTCCAGGGCCACGAGAGCATTCCCGGCCTGACCTGGCCGACCACGACCTTCAACGACGAGATGACCGTCTATCTGGGCAATCGCCGGGTCGATCTGATGCATCTGGGCCGGGCGCATACCGCGGGCGACATCGTCATTCACGTGCCCGATGAAAACGTGATGTTCACCGGCGACATCGTCGAATACCACTCCGCCTGCTACTGCGGCGATGGTCACTTCGGCGATTGGGGCAACACGCTGGACAATATCGCCGCCTTTGACGTCGATGCCATTGCACCGGGTCGTGGCGATGCGCTGGTGGGCAAGGACATGGTCCATGCCGCGCTGGAAAACACCCGTGACTTCGTCGAAAGCACCTATCGCCCGGTTGCACGGGTGGCGGCACGTGGCGGATCGCTCAAGGAGGCCTGGGACGCGGTGCGCGCGGAATGTGATCCGAAATTCAAGGATTACGCCATCTACGAGCATTGCCTGCCCTTCAACGTCGCCCGCGCCTATGACGAGGCCCGGGGGATCGACACGCCGCGGATCTGGACGGCGGAACGCGACCTGGAGATGTGGAAAGCGCTGCAAGGTTAATCACGTCACTCGGGAGGAGGAAAGATCATGCCATTGGATGATCGTTATCAACTGGCGTTCAAGCTGTACCCTTATGAGCGCAGCGCCGATCAGGACGCCGACACCGCCCCCCGCCACCCCGTGGTGGTGGTGGGCGGTGGCCCGATCGGGGTCGCCACGGCGCTCGACCTGGGTCTGCAAGGTATCCCTGTGGTGCTGCTGGACGATCACGAGGGGGTGGGGCAGGGCTCCCGCGCGATCTGTTTCGCCAAGCGCGCGCTGGAAATCGCCCACCGCTATGGCTGCGGTCAGGCGATGCTGGACAAGGGTGTGGTCTGGAATGTGGGCAAGGTGTTCCATGACGACCGGCAGGTCTATGAATTCAACCTGCTGCCGGAAGAGGGGCACCGCTACCCCGCCTTTATCAACCTGCAACAGCCGCATTTCGAACGCTTCCTCGTAGAGCGTGTGCGCGAGGCGCAGGCCGCCGGCGCGCCGATCCAGTTGCGGGGCAAGAACCGGGTCGATCACGTCGATGTCCGCGAGGATCACGTGGTGAT
>NZ_JAATOX010000262.1 GCF_011806385.1 Phaeobacter sp. HF9A
CCCTTCCGTCTGATCGTTGCCCGTTTGACGGGCGCAAAACCCGCGCACGCCTGATTTCGCGCGAATTTCATTTGGTGATCCGAGATTTCCGTGTCACGCTGTCCCTAACAGCAACAGTGAGAAAAGGAGGTGATCCAGTGTCAAGAAAGGGATTGGAGCAAGAGGCAGCAACAACCGGAGCGGCCCGCCCCTGAGGCAGCCCTCTCTGGCAGCGGCCAACCGGCTGGGCCATGCGCCCTAACCTGCCTTTGCTCACAGATACTTTCGTCAAGGGCCGCGCCTTCGGGGGGCGGCCCTTTTCTTGTGTTCCTTCTGACATCAAACAGTTATCCTCTGGCCCATGCTGCATATCAGTGACGACATAATCCTTCAGGACTGGGAGCTGACCGAAAGCTTCATGCGCGCCTCCGGCCCCGGCGGGCAGAATGTGAACAAGGTCTCCTCCGCCGTTGAGCTGCGCTTTGAGGCCGAGCGCTCTCCGCATCTGCCCGCCCCGGTAAA
>NZ_JAATOX010000027.1 GCF_011806385.1 Phaeobacter sp. HF9A
TCTCGCTCACCGTGATCGTGATGAAATGGATCGAGCTCTGGTCCGTGCTCGGCGGCGAGGACAGTCGCCGCAGCGCCCTCAAGACCTGGCAGGCCGGCAAGCAAAGCGAGGCCATGCGCCAGCTGGGCGAGACCACACCGGCGGACCGGGTGGTCGGCTTTGCGATGAAGGGGCTTGCGGGGAATTTACGCCCCGCCCTCCTGACCTCGGAGCTGGAGCGGCGCGGCCAGGCGGAGCTGTCGCGCCTCAACCAGCGCATCCGGCTCTTGGAACTCATCGCCATGGTGTCACCGCTGCTCGGGCTTCTGGGCACCGTGCTCGGCATGATCCAGAGCTTTCAGGAGCTGGAACTGGCACAAGGGGCCGCCAATGCCTCGATCCTTGCGGGCGGTATCTGGCAGGCGCTGCTGACCACCGCCGCCGGGCTTTTGGTGGCGATTCCCGCCGCCATCGCCGCGGGGTTGTTTTCCGCCCGGATCGAGCGGGTGGCACAGTCGATCGAAGACGGCGTCGGGCGGCTGATGCTCGCCCATGAAGCGGCCAAACCCGTGGAGGCCAGCGCCCGGACATCCCCATGAAGCTCGCCCGTCCCGCCCGCGCCGCCAGCCTGATTTCGCTGGTCCCCATGATCGACGTGCTGTTGATCCTGCTGGTGTTCTTCATGGTGACCTCGACCTATCTGAACCTTGATATGATCCCGGCCACCGCGCCGGAAACCAGCGCGCGCCCGCCCGGCCAGCCCGCGGCCGACACGCCCCGGCTGATGATCCGGCTGGGCGCGGATGGCGCCCCCGCGCTGCAAGGCCAGAGCTATACGCTCCAGACCCTGCGCCCGCGGCTGGCGGCTGCGCTGGCCGAAGAGCCGCTGACCCAGGTGCTGATCCTGCCCTCCGGCGCGGCCAGCACCCAGGCGCTGGTGTCGCTGCTGGATCTCGCGGCGGAACTCGGCGTGCAGCAGCTGCGCGTGTTGCGGCTGGAGGCGGAACCATGAAGCTGCGCCGCCCCGCGCGCGGATCCCAGGGCGAACCCATTACCGCCTTGATTGACGTGGTATTTTTCCTGCTGGTCTTCTTCATGCTGATCGGGCGTATGGATGCCACCGCGCCCTTTGACGTCAGCCCGCCACAGGCCCTCAGCGGTCAGGATCTGCCCGCAGGCGGCGCGACGCTGTCGCTCTCGGCGGCGGGCGATCTGGCGCTGGATGGCAACAGCATCGACCGCGACGCGCTGGCAAAGACCCTGCGCCAAAGGCTGGCGCAGAACGCCGATCTGCGGCTGCGCATCAACGCCCATAAGGACGCCGAGGTCCGCAGCCTCCTGCCCTTGATCGCCGAAGCCGAAGAGATCGGGCTGCGCGATATCGTGCTGGTGGTCACCCCAGCCGCGAGCGGCACGCCATGACCCTGAGTGCAGAGAGCACCGCCCCGCCGCGCCCGCTGACTTGGCTGCTGGGCTTGTCGGGGTCGCTGGTTGCCAATGCGGCGCTGCTCGCTTTGGTGCTGCTCAGCCTGCGCGCGCAGGACATTCCCGATCAGGACCGCCCCAAGGCAGAGCTCCAGGTCAGCTCCCAGAGCCTGCCGCGCAGTCAGGCCCGCCCCGCTGCAACCGAGGACACGCCGCTGCCGGATGCCGACGCACGCGGCGACGCGCTGAGCGCGAGCGGCATTCCGCAGTCCGACGCCCGCCCGCTGCCGCCGGAGGGTGACCCGCTGACGGCGCAACCCGCCGCCGGTGCACAGGTGGCAGCCAGCGCCCCCACAGGGCAGCAATTGGCGACAACCCGCCCTAAGACCGAACCATTGCCCCAAGCCATCACAGCGCCAGCCCCCTTGCCCGCAGCCTCGGCGCAAATCGAGGCAATCGCCCCTGCCCGACCGGCACCCGAGGTCAGCGCCGCGCTGACCCCGCCAAGCGCCCCGCCCGTGCCCGCCACGCCGCCCGCCGCCGATATCCTGGCAGCCGAGACACCGCAGGCCAGCGCCGCCCAGCCCAGCCCGGTCACGCCGGAGCCCCTGGCCGAGCGCCCCACCGCCAATGCCGCCGCCGCGCTGCCCGCTGCGCCCCTGGCCGCGCAAAGCATCCGCGCCGATCTCGCCTTTCCTGGCGACACCAGCGCCGGGATCGACCCGCAATCCCTTGCCGCCTTCCAGCAGTTTCAGGATCCGGGCCGCGAAGGCGATGCGCTGCGCGACGGGCTTGCGGGGCTGCTCGCCAGCCTGCCCTGCGCCCGGGTGCAGCTCTCCTTTGATCCCGACAGCGCCACGCTGCATCTGCGCGGTCACCTCCCCGAGGACAGCCTGCGCGCGCCTGTCCTTGCGGCGCTGCGGGCGGAGATGGGAGAGGACATCGCGCTTGCGGATGACATGCGCCTGCTGCCGCGCCCGCAATGCGGTGCCCTTGCGGGGATCAGCGACGTTGGCCTGCCGCAAAGCACCGACCAGATCACCAATCCGCTGCTGGTCGGCGCGGACAGCTTTGCCCGGGTGCTGAGCTATCGCGGTGGCGAGCGGCTGTTCTTTGACCTCACCGCGCCGGATTACCCCGCCTATGTCTATGTGGATTACTTCGATGCGGCGGGCGCGGTGCTGCATCTGATGCCCAACAGCTATGTGCCGCTGACCGAGGCCGCACCGAAATCGCGCCTGCGCGTCGGCGCCAAGGAGGAAGGCGATGTGGGCTTGCAGATCTCCGTCGGCCCGCCCTACGGGCAGGAGATCGCCGTGGCCTTTGCCGCCTCGCATCCGCTGTTTGCACCGACAGCCCCGCGCCCGCTGCAAGAACCCGCCGCGCCCTATCTGGCGGCCTTGAAACAGGCGGTCAGCGCCGCCCGCCAGGAGCATGCGGATTTCAAAGGCGAATGGGTCTATTTCCTGATCACCACCGAAGCGCCTTGACCGCTGCACCCGGCGTTACTGGCAATCGGCACCCGCCCAGCTGCGCAACGCCTGTTTCAACGCGCCGCCAAAGGGGTGCTGCTTGGACAGGGAGCGTTGCAAATCCGCCGTCAGATAGGTTTTTGCCTGGGTGCAAAGCGCATCCCGCGTCCAGTTGTGGCAATTGCTACAGCTTTGCGTTTTCCAATATTCTTCGGGCAAGCCCGCCACCGGCGGGAACATCGGCGATTGCGTCACCACCTCGGCGATGGTCAGCCCGTTGATCTGCTCCAACTCGGACCGGAGCGGCTTATCATAGGTGATCGGGCCGCTTTCGATCTGCGCCTGCAAGGTCGTGTCCATCAGGCTTTGCAGGATATTCGGGGCCGGGGCCAGATCCGTATCCTCGCCCGCGCCGGAGCGGCGGGTTGCCAGCTCAATCTCGGCAAGCTCGGCATAGCGTCCTTTGGGAAAGGCCTGAAGATAAGCCTCCAGCGCCGCGGTGCCGTCTTCCTCATGCGCCGCCTCGAACATCGCGGTTTCATCGGTGATCGACACCTGACCATCCGTCGTGGCCTGCGCTTCCATCGAAATTTCCGACAGCAACGCCCGCGCCTGATCCGCATAGGGGCTCTTGCCATAGGCACGCAGGAACAGCATCAACTGCACCGCATCGCGGCTCTCCTGCGCCATGGTCCAGAGCTGTTCTTCTGCGATCTCGGCGGCGGAGCCGGACAGCTCTTCCTCCGCCTGCTTTTCGTTAAACACAAAGTCACGCACCAGGGAGGAACTGTCCCAGGGCGTTTGCCGCCCGTCGGTTTCATCCAACACCGCGCGGCGCACCTGTTTCAGCACCTGTTCAATCGGCTCATTCGCCTTGCGCATTTCCTGCGCCAGCGCCTTGGTGAAGGGGCTGTTGCCATCGGCCCCATCCATCGCAACATCGCCGGGCGCGGTGGCATAGGACAGGAAGGTGCCGGTCGGGGCCTGCATCTCTGCCAGGCCGTTGTCGTTGAGCTCGGAGACATTCATGAAGGGATTGTTGCGGCAGGCATCCAGAATGACGATATTGGTGGCATTCCGCGCCGAGGCCATCTGCCGCAGCACCGATTGCGCTTCCACCGCAACAAGATCAAGGTCGGCAGCATCATTGAGCGCCACGTCCACCGGCAACAGGTAGTTGTTGCCAAAGCTCTGCACCCCGTGGCCCGCATAGTAAAACAGGCCGACCGTCTCTTCGCTTTCCGCCCGCAGGCTGCGCCCGAACTGGGCAATGGCGCGTTTCAGCTCCACCTGGCTGGCGTCGGTCAGCAGGGTCACGTCAAAACCCAGCTCCTCCAGCGTGCGCGCCATCAGTTGGGCATCATGCACCGGGTTTTCCAACGAGGCGACGGAGCCATAGCTGGAGTTCCCAACCACCAGCGCCATCCGCTCATCGGCGGTGGCCAGCCCGGCCCAAAACATGCAGCACAGCAGGACCAGGTATCTGGTCCAATGTCCCAGCTTCAAAAGAGAAAATCTCACAAGTCTATTCCCGGCCCATAGTTGCATCACGGGGGGTGATGCCTGCATTGACATTGGTTGCGTGGGTTTGCCACCCGCATGGTATCACTCTTTAACGTCATAATTTACATGTCTTTGTAATTCGATACCACAGAAGAGCCATTCCAACGGTTCTTCATTGAGATGGAAATGCTACACTTGCGCCAATATCACAGGTGCAGCGGCTCAAACACAAGGAACCATAGAGATGCTGAGACGTCTTTACATATTGTTTTCGTTTATAATTTTCAGCTCAACCGCCGCTCTTGCGGCCAACCCCTTTGACGGTGGCTGGCAGCTCGAGGCGGAAAGCTCGACCATTGGCTTCCTCTCCGTAAAAAAAGGGACAATTGCGGAATACAGCGAGTTCGCGACATTTTCCGGCGTGATCACCCCCGAGGGCCAGGCGGAAATCGTGGTGGCGCTGGATTCGGTCGACACCAAGGTTGACCTGCGCAACGTCCGCATGCGGTTTTTGTTCTTCGAGACATTCAAGCACAAGGATGCCCGCGTCACCGCAGTGATTCCGCCCGCGCAAATCGCCGATCTTGCGCAGCTTCATCGCAAGACGATCGACCTCTCCGTGACCCTCTCGCTGCATGGGGTGGACGCCAATGTCACCGCACCAATTACCCTGACTCTGCTGGACGACAATACGGTCAATGTCTCCACCGTGCAGCCTATCATCCTGTCGCTGGCGGATTTTGACCTGCTGGAAGGGTTGAGCAAGCTGGAAGAGGCCGCAAGCGTCACCATCACGCCGGTGGGGATTGTCAGCCTGGATCTGACCTACAAACGGGCGGGCTCCGGCGGTGCGGCACCGGTGGTGGCGCAGGTGCAGACCGGCGGCGCCGCGGCGCTGGAAACCACCGGCACCTTCAGCCGCGAGGAATGCGTCGGGCGGTTTGAAATCCTCTCGCAAAGCCGCAGCCTCAATTTCCCCGCAAACAAGGCCATCGTGACCGAAGACGCCAAGGGCTTCTTGGATGTGCTGTCGGATGTGGTAAACCGTTGCCCTGATTTGAAAATCGAGGTGGGCGGTCACACCGACGCCTGGGGCAAGGCCGACTGGAACCAGGAGCTGAGCCGTCAGCGCGCCGTCGCCGTGGCCAGCTATCTGATCGACAAAGGCGCCAACCCCGCGCGGCTGATCGCCATCGGCTACGGTGAGACGGCCCCGCTGGTGGACAATGACACCGCCGCCAATCGCGCCAAGAACCGGCGTATCGAGTTCAAGGTCCTGAACTGATGTTTTGGCCCTGCCCGCGTTTTGGGCGGGGCCTTTCGCGTGCCTGAACACAGAACCCGCGCCCCAATCGGGCGCCACGCGTTTTGCGCGTCTCGCCTCCTTGCGAACCCTCAGCCCAGACCGCCAGCAGCTTTCACCGGCGCGGCATGGCATTTCGCAATTTTCGACCAAAGCTGCATTGAATTCGGCATCCTATGCTTTGCGCCCCGCTTAGGCTGCTCGCAAAGCCGGATTGCGCCCCGTCGCAAGACACCGCCCCAATAAGAGAGGTCCCCATGAACGCGAAAGACAGTCTCGCGACGCCGACCCCGATGCCCCCTTGGCTCGGCGCCGCCTTGCGCCTGCCTCTTGCGACCTCGGCCTAGAAGAGCGCTGCCATGGCATTCCTGTTCAATTCCGACCCGGAGCGCGGCGCGATCTTTCGCGAGATCTTTGCCAGCCTGCTGCCCGATCTGGAAGTCTTTCAGCGCGACGACGACGTGCCACCAGAGCAGATCCGCTATCTGCTCACCTGGTCGGCGCCCGAAGACCTCACCGCCTATCCCAATCTGGAGCTGCTGTTTTCGATCGGCGCGGGAGTGGATCAGTTCAACGCAGAGACGCTGCCGCCCCATGTCAAACTGATCCGCATGGTCGAGGACGGTCTGATCCGTATGATGCAGGAATATGTCACGCTCGGGGTGCTGGCGCTGCATCGCGATCTGCCCGCCTATCAGGATCATCAGCGCCGCAAACTCTGGCAGAGCCTGCCCGCCCGGCAGGCCACAGACTGCCGGATCGGCTTTCTCGGCCTCGGTCGGCTGGCGCAGGCGGCGATCGAGCGGCTTAAACCCTTCGGCTTCCCGCTCGCCGGGTGGAGCCGCAGCGAAAAGCAGATCCCCGGCGTCCGCTGTTTTCACGGCGCCGCGCAACGGCCCGGCTTTCTGGCGCAAACGGATATACTGGTCTGCCTGCTGCCGCTGACGGCGCAGACGCGCGGCATGCTGGATCAGGATCTCTTTGCCCAATTGCCCAGGGGGGCGCGGCTCTTGCAGGTCGGGCGCGGCCCGCAGCTGGACCAGACCGCGCTGCTTGCCGCGCTGGACAATGGCCAGCTCGCCGCCGCGATGCTGGATGTCACCGATCCCGAACCGCTGCCGCAGGATCATCCGCTGTGGTCGCACCCCAAGGTGACGATCACCCCGCATATCGCCTCCGTCACCCAACCCCAGACCGCGGCCCGGGCGGTCGCAGAAAACATCCGGCGTCATCGCGCTGGCCAGGACCTGATCGGCCTGGTCGATCACACCCGTGGCTACTGACAGGAAGAAACCATGTCCAATCTGATCCCCATCGACACCAATCCCGGCTTCGCCCCGAAAGAGTCGCTGCCCCTGCCCGAGCGGCTAATTTCCGGCGATCCCGCCTTCAAGACCTGGGCGCAGGACGCCTCCAGGGACGACAAGGTCAAGACCGGCGTCTGGGAGGCCACCCCCGGCGTGACCCATTCGATCAAGGGCACGACGTTTGAATTCTGCCACATCCTCTCGGGCGTGATCGAGATCGAGGAAACCGGCGGCGAAACCAGGACCTATCGCGCTGGCGACAGCTTTGTGATGAAGCCCGGCTTCATCGGCGTCTGGCGCACCATCGAGACAGTGCGCAAGATCTATGTCACAGTGACCGACTGAGCGACCGACTGACCGCGCCCCCGCAGCAATAACAAGGAGCCCCCCGTGAACAGCCATAAAATCGCGCTTATCCCCGGTGATGGCATCGGCAAGGACGTCACCGACGCCGCCTGGCAGGTGCTGCAAGCCGCCGCCAAAGGGGGCGGTTTTGCGCTTGAGGGGACGGAGTTTCCCTGGTCCTGCGCCTATTACCGCGAGACCGGAATGATGATGCCCGAGGACGGGATCGAAACGCTGCGCGCCTTTGACGCCATCCTGCTTGGCGCCGTCGGCTGGCCCGCCGAGGTGCCGGACTCGGTCTCGCTGCACGGGCTCTTGCTGCCGATCCGCAAGCGCTTCACCCAATATGCCAATATCCGCCCGCACCGGCTGCTGCCCGGGGTGCAGGGGCCGCTGCGCGCCGAGGGCTTTGATATCCTCTGCATCCGCGAAAACACCGAGGGCGAATATTCCGGCGCGGGCGGGCGGGTGCATCAGGGCACGGGCGATGAGGTCGCGGTGGAAACCTCGATCTTCACCCGCACCGGGGTGGAGCGGATCCTGCGCTTTGGCTTTGAACAGGCGCGCAGGCGGCGCAAGAAACTGGCCTCGGTCACCAAATCCAACGCGCAGAAGTATTCCATGGTGTTTTGGGACGAGGTCACCCGCGAGCTGGCGGCGGACTACCCGGATGTCGAGGTGACGCCCTACCATATCGACGCCATCGCCGCGCGTATGGTCATGGCGCCCGAAAGCCTCGATGTGGTTGTTGCCTCCAACCTCTTTGGTGACATCCTCACCGATCTTGGCGCGGCGATCCAGGGGGGCCTGGGCTATGCGGCCTCGGCCAATATCAACCCGGACCGCAGCGCGCCTTCGATGTTTGAACCGGTCCATGGCTCGGCCCCCGATATCGCCCATCTTGGCATCGCCAACCCGATCGCCACGATCTGGTCCGGGGCGATGATGCTCGACCATCTGGGCGAGCACGCAGCGGCGGCGGCTGTGATCTCCGCCATCGAGAGCACCACCGCGCGCGGTATCGGCACCGTGCCGGGACAAGACCAAACAGATACAATCACCAAAGCCGTCCTGGCGGCCCTGACCTGAAACGGCGCGCGAGCCCTGCGCAGTGAACGCCGGAGGCGGCACAGATGAACAAAGCAAATCCCACCCAGAAGAAAACCCCTTACTGGTGGGAGGCGGCCCCCCTCTCTTCGCAGCCAGCAGAACCCCTGGCGCGGGCGCTGGATGTGGCGATTATCGGTGCGGGCTATGCCGGTCTTGCCGCCGGCCTGACCCTGGCCCGCGCCGGGCGCGCGGTCGCCGCCTTTGATGCGATGACCCCCGGCGAGGGCGCCTCGTCGCGCAATGGCGGCATCACCAGCGGCACCATCCGGCCCGATTTTGCCACCCTCACCAAACACTTCGGCGAGGATACCGCGCTTGCGATCGAGGCCGAGGGCAAGCGCGCTCGGGAACATCTCTATGACCTGATCGCAACCGAGGGGCTGGATTGCGATTTCAAACTGGTTGGCGCCTTCAAAGGCGCGCTTGGCTATGATCAATACGACAAGATGGCCCGCAGCGCCGAAACGCTGGCCAGAAGGCTGGGCATCGACAGCTACGCCGTGCCGCATGGCGAACACCGCGGCATTGTCGGCAGCGATTTTTATCGCGGCGGCACGGTGCGCATGGACATCGGCGGCCTGCATCCGGCGAAATTCCACGCCGAGCTGCTGCGCATCGCCCTTGCCGCCGGGCTGACGATGCATGCGCAGACTCCGGTGACCTCGGTTCAGCGCGAGGCCGACGGCTTTCGCGTCACCACCCCAGCCGGGGTGACAAAGGCACGCCAGGTTCTGGTCTGCACCAATGGCTACACCGATGGGGCCGCGCCGTTTCTGCGCCGCCGCCTGGTGCCCGTCCGCAGCCGCATCATCGCCACCCAACAGCTCCCGTCCGAGCAGATGGACCGGCTGATGCCACAGCGGATGATGATGAGCGAAAACCGCCAGCTCGGGTTTTACTACCGCCCCTCGCCCGACGGCACGCGCATCCTGCTTGGTGGGCGCGACAGCTCGCGCGTGGGCGACCCGCTGGCACCGACAACCCGCCTGCGCAAAGGGCTGGCGCAGATCTTTCCCGAACTCGACGGCGTTGCGCTCTCTCATAGCTGGTTCGGCAATGTCGCCATGAACCGCAACATGATCCCCCGCATCTTTGAGCGCGACGGGGTGGTCTATGCCAGCGGCTTTTGCGGCTCCGGCGTGGTCTGGGCGCCCTGGGTCGGCACCCGGGCCGCGCATCGGCTTCTGGGACACAAGGAACAGGCCGCCAGCGCCTTTGACACCCGCCCCCCTGCCGCGGTGCCGCTCTATCGCGGCACCCCCTGGTTCCTGCCCGCGATGATCAAGGGCTACGCGCTGCAAGACCGCCTCGCCTGGTGGCGGGCCCGCCGCTGAGCCCGCCAGCCTCGGAAACTCCTGCTGCGTTTGGGGCGAACAGGAGTGCCTTCTGCTGACGGTTTTCGCAATCCAGCACATTCTGCCAACGGCCCAAGGCTATGTTTGTTCAGGATAACAGAGCTTCAGGAGCTGCAACCATGGCCAACTTCCGCCCGAAATACGTGACCTTCGACACCCACGGCACGCTGATCAACTTCGAGATGGCCGAGGCCGCCCGCGACCTCTATGGCCACATGCTGGACGAGCCGCGCATGCAGGAGTTCATCAAGAATTTCCAGGGCTATCGCTTTGACGAGGTGATGCAGGACTGGAAACCCTATGCGGATGTCGTGCACAACGCGCTGGAGCGCGCCTGCCGCCGCAACGCGATCCCCTTTCGCGCCGAAGACGCGGAGATGATCTACAACCGCACCCCAAGCTGGGGCCCCCATGCTGATGTGCCCGCCGGTCTGGCCAAACTGGCCAAGGAAATTCCGCTGGTGACCATCACCAACTCGATGAATGCGCAGATCCATTCCAATATCGCCAAGCTCGGCGCGCCCTTCCATGCCGTCTATACCGCCGAGGACGCAGGCGCCTACAAGCCGCATTTCAAAGCGTTTGAATATATGTTCGACATGCTCGGCTGCGGGCCGGAGGACATCACCCATGTGTCGTCCTCCTTCCGCCACGACCTGATGTCCGCCTATGATCTGGGCATCAAGAGCAAGGTCTGGGTCAATCGCGGCCATGAGCCGGCCAACCCCTTTTATGAATACACAGAGATCCGCGATATCTCCGGCCTGCCCGGCGTGTTCGGGCTCTGACAGCGGGCCACCCTGCTCTCGCTGGTATTCACCGGCGAGAGCAGGGCCAGCGCCGATCAGCCCCGTTCCGCCTGTGCCCGGATCAGCGCTTCGGCGATATAAAGATCCTGAAGCGAAATGCCGGAGCTGTCATACACGGTGATCTCCTCCTCTGATTGCCGCCCCGGCGCGCGCCCTTCAATGACATCGCCGATCTGCACCAGCGCCAGTTTGCCCGCCTCGATATCGGCGCGCGCGTGCTGAAAATCACCGATCTGAACCGATTGCGCGGGCAGATCGCAAAACAGACGCGCCCGCGACAGCAGCTCCAGCGGCAGCTCCTGCTTGCCCGGCGCGTCGGATCCCATGCTGACCACATGCGTGCCCGGCTTGACCCAATCGGCCTGAAAGAGCGGCGCGCGCGAAGGGGTCGCACTGACCACAATATCGGCGCCCCGCACCGCCGCCTCGGCCGGAACCACCTGCGCGGTCAACCCGCGCGCCGTCAGTGTCGCAACAAAGGCATCGCGGCGCGGCGAAGGGCGGGCAGCCACCAGCACCCTGTCGATGGGGCGGATCCGCGCCAGCGCCTCCACCTCGAACAACGCCTGATTGCCCGCCCCAAACACCGCCATCACCCGCGCCTGCCTGCGCGCCAGCAGATCGGCGGCCACCGCATCCGAGGCCGCGGTGCGATAGGCATTGACCGCCCCGGCCTCGATCACCGCGCGCAACCGGCCCGTCGCCTGATCCAGCAGCACAATGGTGGAATTGTGCCGCGCCAGCCCGCGCGCCGGATTGCCCGACCAGAAAGAGCCAACCTTCACCCCCGTGAGATCATCGGACCAACCGGATTTCACCGAAAACGTATTGCCCGGATCACAGGACCGCCCAAGAACCGCCGGGAACACGCCGCTCTGCTCCGAGGCGGCGGCGACCAGCGCCTCCCGTGCCGCCGCATAGGCAAGATCATGGCTGACAAGCGCCGCCGAAGCCTCTTCGCTGATATAGATCATCCTCGTCTCCCGTTCTGTCTGCATGCCCATGATCCTGCCCGCCAGCGCTGGCTCGCGGGTGTTTCTTTCTCTCCCGAATGGCGCCGTCTTTTATGCTGAGAGAGGCAACAGAACGAATGATCCTGCCGAGTTGCGCGGTTAAAACAGCAGTGAAAACGGCGCGTTGAATGGCACGGTAGGGGCCACAGCAACCGCGTTGCAAAATGATCGAAAGGCACCCCGCAATGGCGATTGAGGCCACAAAAGACGACACAACCACAGAGGTGGCGCTGACGCCGCTGACCGCGCGGCATCTGCCAGGCGCATTGAAACTCTCCCAGGACATCCGCTGGCCCTATCGGCTGCAAGATTGGGAGTTTGCGCTCGCCGCGGGCCAGGGCCTGGCGCTGGAGCGCCACGGCAGGCTGATCGGAACCGCCCTGTGGTGGTGCTGGGGGCAAAGCAACGCCAACGCCGGGATGATCATCGTCACCGAGTCCGAACAGGGCCGAGGCCATGGCGCGCGGCTCTTTGATGCGCTGCTTGAGGCCAACCGGGGGCGCAACGTGGCGCTCTGCTCCACCAAGGAGGGGCTGGCGCTCTATCAGCGGCGCGGCTTTGTAGAGGTCGGCACCGTCTTTCAGCATCAGGCGGACTTTGACATGGCGCTGGCCGCCGAGGGTGACGGCATCCGACCGGCCACGGCCACCGATCTCGCCGCGATCCAGGACTTTGACAAACACGCCACCGGACTGGACCGCGCCGCATTGCTGGCCGCATTGACCGCATCGGGCCGGGTCACGCTGATCGCGCAGGCCGATGGCATTTCCGGCTATTCCATCGCCCGCCGCTTTGGGCGCGGCACGGTGATTGGGCCGGTTGCGGCCACCACCACCGAAGACGCCAAACGCCTGATCCTGGAGCAGCTCGCGCAGTTGCAAGGCCAGTTCGTGCGCATCGACGTCCCTGCGGAACATGGGCTAAGCGACTGGTTGCACAGCCTCGGCCTGCCCCGCACCGATCAAGTCACCGCCATGGTCAAGGGGGCGCAGCCCACCCCCGACGGCGCCGGTCGCATCTATGCGCTGGCCAGCCAGTCCCTCGGCTAGAAACAAGGAAAACAACATGACGACGGCACAGGACACAACAGCCAGCCCGGCGGCAACGCGCGCGGATCTCATCACCCCGGCGCTGCTGCTGGACCGCAGCAAGCTGACGCGCAACATCCAACGGCTTGCGGATCGCGCGCGCGCGCTCGGCGTGGTGCTGCGCCCGCATCTGAAAACCGCCAAGAGCATCGACGTCGCCAGGATCGCCTTTCCCGACGGGCCCGGCCCGATCACCGTCTCCACCCTGGCCGAGGCAGAGTATTTCGCCGCCCATGGCTATCGCGACATCACCTATGCGGTGGGCCTCTCGCCCGCCGCCGCGCAGCGCGCGATGGCGCTCTGCGCCCGCACCGGCGCCGAGGTGAAGCTGCTGCTCGACAGCCCCGGGCAGGCCGATGCGCTGCGCGCCGCGCGCGAGGCCACGGGCGTGGTGCCCTCGGTGCTGATCGAACTGGATTGCGACGATCATCGCGGCGGCTTGAAGCCGGACGACCCTTTGCTGCTTGAGGTCGCCGACAGGGTTGTCGCCGCCGGGGCGACGCTGGCCGGCGTGCTGGCCCATGCGGGGGAATCCTACGGGCTCTCCACGCCCGACGCACTGGTAAAGGCCGCCGAGAACGAGCGCCAGGCCACGGTGCAGGCCGCAAAAACCCTGCGCGCCCATGGCCACCCCTGCCCCATCGTCAGCATCGGCTCCACCCCGACGGCGCATTTCGCCGAAAACCTCGACGGCATCACCGAGCTGCGCGCCGGGGTCTATATGTTCTTTGACCTTGTGCAGCACGGCGTTGGCGTCTGCACGCTGGATGACCTTGCGATTTCCGTGCTCACCACCGTGATCGGCACCAAGCCGGAAAAAGGCTGGATCCTGGTCGATGCGGGCTGGATGGCGCTGTCGCGTGACCGGGGAACCGCGAACCAGCGGGTCGATCAGGGCTATGGGCTGGTCTGCGACGAGAGCGGCCACGTGCTGGAGGACGTGATCGTCGCCGAGGCCAGTCAGGAGCATGGCATCCTCAAGATCCGCAGCGGCGTGGGCAAACCCATGCCCGATCTGCCGATCGGCACCCGCCTGCGCATTCTGCCCAACCACGCCTGCGCAATGGCGGCGCAACACGACAGCTACGCCGTGGTCGAGGGCACAGCGCCCGAAATCCTCGCCCAGTGGCCGCGCATGCGGGGCTGGTAACACCGCCCCCTCCCCGGCCCTCCTGAAACCAACGCCCTGGCGGAACACGACATGAAACTGACCCCCTATTGGCTCGCAACCTCCGAGCCCTTCGACCAAAGCCCCGCCACCCTGCCCGAGGGCCAATATGACGTGGCGGTGGTCGGGGGCGGCATCACCGGCTGCTCTGCCGCGCTGGCGCTTGCCAAGAAGGGCGCCCGCGTCGCCCTGCTGGAGGCCACAACCATCGGCAGCGCCGCCTCGGGCCGCAACGGCGGCATGTGCAACAACGGCTTTGCCCAGGACTATGGCACCATGGTCGGCGCGCTCGGCCCCAAAAAGGCAAACGCCCTCTACAAGGCGTTTGATTCCGGCGTCGATCTGGTCGAAACCCTGGTGCGCGAGGAAGGCATTGATTGCAGCTTCGCACGGGTCGGCAAGTTGAAGCTGGCCGCCAAGCCCGAACATTACGACAAGCTCGCCCGCAGTCAGGAGCTGCTGTCAAAAATCGCCGATCCCGACACCAGGATGATCGCGAAATCCGACCTGCACAGCGAAGTCGGAACGGACCGCTATCACGGCGGGCTGCTCTATCCCAAAAGCGCGCAGATGCATGTGGGCCGCTATGTGCGCGGCCTGGCGCGGGCCGCCGCGCGCCATGGGGCCGAGATCTATGAACACGCCCCGGTCACGGCGCTGCGCAAGGTTGACGGCGGCCATATGGTGGCAACCCCCAAGGGCCAGATCACCGCGCGGCAGGTGCTGCTCGCCAGCGGCATCTCGCAGGTCGGCCCGCTCGGCTGGATCCGCCGCCGCATCGTGCCGGTGGGGGCCTTCCTGATCGTAACGGAGCCCTTGTCGCCCGAACAGATTGCACGGCTGATGCCCACGGGGCGCAATGTCGTCGATACCCGCAACCTGGTGGTCTATTGGCGGCTGACGCCCGACAACCGGATGCTCTTTGGCGGGCGGGCGCGCTTTGCCGGATCGAACCCGCAATCGGACGCCAAGAGCGGCCGCATCCTCCGGGCGACCATGGCCGATGTCTACCCAGAGCTTGCCAACACCCGGATTGATTACTGCTGGGGCGGGCTGGTGGATATGACCCGCGACCGCCTGCCCCGCGCGGGCGAGCGCGACGGCCTCTTCTATTCTATGGGCTACAGCGGCCATGGCACCCATATGGCGACACTGATGGGCCATGTGATGGCCGATGTCATGGACGGCCAGCCCGCGCTGAACCCCTGGAAGGATTTCACATGGCCCGCGATCCCGGGCTATTTCGGCCGCCCCTGGTTCCTGCCGCTGCTGGGTGTCTATTACCGCATGAAGGATCTGATGACATGACCGCCCCCCTCGACCATCTGACCACAACCGGCCAGCTCAATCGCTTTTTCATCGGCGGCGCATGGGTCGCCCCGCAGGGCACTGGAACCGCCAGCGTGATCAACCCCGCCACCGAGGCAGAGCTCTGCCGCTTTCCCCTCGGCAATGGCGCGGATGTGGATGCGGCGGTTGCCGCGGCGCGCGCTGCCTTTCCCGCCTGGAGCCGCACTGCGCCAGAGCAGCGCGCCGCGCCGCTCTCCCGCCTTGCCGCGCTGATCGAGGAGCGCCTGGAGCTTTTCGCCCAATGCCTGACGCTGGAGATGGGCGCGGCGCTGGACTATGCCCGCGCCACGCAGGTGCCGCTGGCCGTGGCCCATATCAAGACTGCCGTCGAGGTTCTGTCGGAGTTCAAATTCATCACGCCGCGCGGCCAGACCGCCATCACCCGGGAGGCCATCGGCGTTTGCGCCCTGATCACGCCCTGGAACTGGCCGCTTTACCAGATCACCGCCAAGGTCGCCCCGGCGCTGGCGGCGGGCTGCACGGTGGTGCTGAAGCCCAGCGAGCTGTCCCCGCTCGATGCGCTGCTCTTTGCCGAAGCCATTGCGGATGCGGGCTTTCCCGCCGGGGTGTTCAATCTGGTGCAGGGCGAGGGTGCCAGCGTTGGCGCCGCCCTCGCCGCCCATCAAGATGTGGACATGATCTCGATCACCGGCTCCACCCGCGCAGGCGTTGCGGTGGCGCAGGCTGCGGCGCCGACGGTCAAACGCGTCGCGCAGGAACTGGGCGGCAAATCCCCCAATGTGATCCTGCCCGATGCCGATCTTTCCCGCGCCGTCGCGCCGGGGGTTGCCGCCGCCTTTCGCAACCTGGGTCAATCCTGTAGCGCGCCAACCCGGATGATCGTCCCCCGCGAACAGCTGGCAAAGGTCGAGGCCCTTGCCAAAGAGGCCGCCGCAGACGTCACCATCGGCGATCCCCTGTCCGGCGCAAGCACCCATGGCGCCATCGCCAACAGGGCACAGTTCGAACGGGTTCAGACCCTGATCGAGGCCGGCCTCGCCGAGGGCGCAAAGCTCATCACCGGCGGGCCGGGCCGACCGGATGGGCTGACGGCGGGCTTTTTCGTCAAGCCGACGATCTTTTCCGAGGTGCGCACCGATATGCGCATCGCGCAGGAGGAAATCTTTGGCCCGGTGCTCTGCCTCTTGCCCTATGACACGATTGAAGAGGCGATCGCCATCGCCAATGATACCGTCTATGGCCTCGGCGCGCATGTGCAGGGCCGCGACATGGATATCGTCAGGGGCGTCGCCGCACAGATCCGCTCCGGCCAGGTGCATCTGAACTACCCCGCCTGGGACCCCCATGCGCCCTTCGGCGGCGTCAAACAATCCGGCAATGGCCGCGAGTATGGCGTCGAGGGAATGCTGGAATATCTCGAAGTGAAAGCCATCCTCGGATATTACCCCTGATCTGTGGTTGGGCGACCAGAACAGAAAAGCCTTCCCAGTTAGCCGATTGCCCGTGACGCGCGCTGCCTACGGGCAGCTTTGCGGGACAAAGTGAGCTTTCGCTGCGTCTGCGCCAAGGTCTGCTCTCGATGTTTAAGCACTGGATTGGTGGCACTTCTCTCGGCTCAACAAACGATCTCTTGGAACGCTTACCTGACTATGAAGGTCGGCCCCTAAACGGCGAAGATAGCCTTTTCAGAAGACATAATAGCTGTTGCGAGGCATGCACTCGCCTTTGCCTCACCATGGCAATGGCCGATCTTGGTGTCAGGCAATGTGCTCTTTGTAGGAAGAACCCTCCCGACCGAAGTATATCGATGTAAGCCGGTCCGAGAAAATAGAAGAACTGCCAAACTAGGAACCAGATTGATAGAGGGCTCAGGATGATAGACGCTAACCCAAAAGCAGAATCGAAATTCACGGTAAAGAAACTGACCACTGTCGCGATTGCCAGGAAGACCAAAATCAAGGGGCTGGCGAAAAGAAAGTACCACCCCATTAGATAGAGCATTGCTGAGAATAGGCCCACTAAGCCCCAGAGCCATCCGGAAAGTGTCCAAGGTGGTGTATCGATTTGGTTCATCGCAGTCAGCCTCACTCACTAGTCTTGTTCTTTGGCTAGCGCGATCTCCGATGTATGCGGACATTCGCGGCGCTGCAACAAATTCGCTCTTTAGGACTCGAAGCCGACCTTCAGGCTCCCGTGAACGGCGCACCCTCTGGCGGCGGGCAAGCCGGGACGGGGAGCAGCGATGGCGGAAACAAAACACCCGCCCGGACCGATGTGTCTGGCCGGGCGTTTTGTTTTCCGCCTCCTCCGCCAGAGAGAGGGACTCTGGCTCAGATATTATCGTTGCGCACATCCAGCGCGTCGCGCAGCCCGTCACCGATGAAGTTGAAACTCGACACGGCGATGGTGATTGCGGCGCCGGGGATGATCGCCAGCCAGGGCGCGGTGGCCAGATATTGCTGCGCGCCGTTCAGCATATTCCCCCAGCTCGGCAGCGGCGGCTGGATTCCGAAACCGAGAAAGCTGATATAGGCTTCCAGCAGGATCGCGCGCGCCACCGTCAGCGTGGCGGCCACGATGATCGGCCCCATCGCATTGGGCAGGATCTCGCGGAACATGATATGCGACCGCCCCAGCCCCAGCATGCGACCGGCCAGCACGAATTCACGTTCCTTGAGCGAACGCACCTCGGCCTCGACGATGCGGGCCACCTCCATCCAGCTGGTCACCGCGATGATGACGGTGATCATCACCGGGCTGGGCTTCAGCGCCGCCGCCAGCGCCAGCAGCAAAAAGATGGTCGGATAGGACAGGAAACCATCAACGGTGCGCATCAGCACAACGCTGATCCAGCCACCCCGATAGCCCGCGATGACGCCGATCAGCGTGCCGACGCAAATCGACAGCACCATCGCAAAGAACCCCACCAAAAGCGAAATCCGACCGGCCATAAACAGCCGCGCCGCCAGGTCGCGCCCCAGCGGGTCGGTGCCCAGATAGTGATCGCCGGTCAGCGGCGGCGCGAACCGGGCGCGCAGGTCGATATGAAGCGAGTCATAGGGCAAAAGATACGGCCCGATCACGCAGGCAAGCGCCAGCAGCGAGATCATCAAAAGGCCCAGCAGCGCCAGACGATGGCTCAGGAAACGGCGCATCACGCGGCTTTTCCACCAGCGGCTGGGAGCCTGGGATACGGTCAGGGTGGTCATCACGGTGGCCTCCTTCTCCTTTGGGTCTGGCATCACGCCAGACGAATGCGCGGATCGACCAGCGCGACAACAATATCGGCAATGAGATTGCCCGCGATGGTCAGCATGGCCGAGAACATCAACAGCCCCATCACCACCGGGTAGTCGGCATACCCAAGGCTATCGAGGAACAGCCGCCCCATGCCCGGCCAGGTAAAGACGGTTTCCGTCACCAGCGCGCCGGTGAGGATCGAGGGCAGCTGC
Source organism: Phaeobacter sp. HF9A (assembly GCF_011806385.1). Classification (GTDB taxonomy): domain Bacteria; phylum Pseudomonadota; class Alphaproteobacteria; order Rhodobacterales; family Rhodobacteraceae; genus Epibacterium. The sequence goes on from NZ_JAATOX010000027.1 coordinate 18,641, forward strand.
ACCCCGGCCAGGGTGATCATCGGCAAGAGCGCATTGCCGACCACATGTTTCATCAACACCCGACGCTCGCTCACGCCCTTGGCGCGGGCGGTCTTCACGAACTCCTGGCTGATCGCGTCCAGCGTCGCGGTGCGCATGTAGCGGCTCCAGATCGCGATATGCACCAGCGCCAGCACCACCGAGGGCATGATCAGGTGATGCATATAATCCAGCACCGAACCATCGCCGATCGAGTACATGTTGCCGGCCGGCAGCCAGCCCAGCTTCAGCGAAAAGACATAGATGCCGATGAGACCAAACCAGAAGGTCGGAATCGACAGCGCCGCCATGGCACCCACGGTCGCGGCATAGTCAAAGATCGAATAGCGATGGGTCGCGCCGCGAATACCGATCCAGGTGCCAACCCCGATCGCGATCACGGTCGAGGACCCCATCAACAGGAAGGTGGCAAAGAGGTGGCGCCCGATCACCGTCAGGACCGGGTTGCCGTCGCGAAAGGATGTGCCCCAATCGCCCTGCACAAGCCGCCAGGCCCAGTCGAAATATTGCACCAACAGCGGCCGGTTCAGACCGAGCTGCTCGGCAAGCCGCGCCTTGTCGGCTTCGGTCATGCCGGGATCCAGCGCATATTGCGCCATCGGCCCCCCCGGTATGAGATTGAGCACGACAAAACCGATGATCGAGACGATCACCAGCAAGACAAGGCTCTGCATAAGGCGTTTGAGCAGGAATGCGGGCATGGTGTCCTCCGTCCAAGACAGATCGCAAGGGGGTCTGCCCGCCACCCGGAGCACGCAGCCCCGGGCGGCGGGCGCTCAGATCAGGACCAATACCAGGCCGCGGCCTTCCAGGATTCGGTGCGCGTGTTGCTGTTCACCGCAAAGCCTTCGATGCCGGCCTTGTAGCCATAGACATTGGTATAGACGAACAGCGGCAGGAACGGCAGATCGTGGCGGATGATCTCCTGGATCTTGAAGTAGATCGCCTGCCGTTTCTTGGGATCGAACTCGCGGCTGCCGGCAATCAGCAACGCGTCCACCTCGGGGTTGGAATACTGCGCGTTGTTGGACCCGCTGCCCCCTTTGGCCGCGATGGCGTCGGTGTGGAACCGATAGGTCACATCCGGGTCGCCGCCAACCAGATAGGTGATGCCCACCATGACCGAGTCAAACTGCGACTGGCCCCAGAAATCACCCCACATCACCGCAGGCGGCAGGTTGTCGATCTTCATCTCGACGCCAATCTCGGCAAAGGTCTGTTGCAGGAACTGCTGGGTCTGTTCGCGCAGATGGTTGCCAACCGTGGTCGAATTCGCAAACGACAGGCGCAGCCCGTCCTTTTCGCGGATGCCATCGCTCCCCGGCACCCAGCCGGCCGCGTCCAGGATCTCGCGGGCGCGATCCAGGTTGAACTCCTGCTTCGGCAGATCCGGGTTATAGTAGTAGGATTGCGGCGGCATGAAGGTCTCCGCCGGGCTCGGCACCCCGTAATAAAGCGCGTCGATGATCGACGTGCGGTCCATCGCCAGATAGAGCGCCTCGCGCACCGCCTGTTCCTGAAACACCGGCAGATCCTGATTGAGATAGATCGATTCAACCGAGCCTTTGGGCTCCGGCGTCACCACCCGGTCCGGCAGGGTCTTGGCCTCGGCATAGTTGTCGGGCGTGATATAGGCCTGACCGACGAGGTCGATATCGCCGCTCTTGAACTGCGCATAAAGCACGGTCATGTCGGGGATATATTTGAACACCAATTGTTCGATATAGGGGCCTTCGCCGAAATACTCCGGGTTGGCCACCAGCTCCAGCCGATCCCCGGCTAAACGCTTGCCCCATTTGAACGCCCCAGTGCCGATCGGCGCCTGATTGAACGCGGCCTCATTGAGGTTTTCCTCGGTCTCCAGAATGTGTTTGGGCACCATGAAGGTTTCGGTCAGGAACGAAAGATAGGGCGCAAAGGGCTCTTCCATCCGCCAGGTGATCTCGGTCGGCGACACCACGGTGATATCACGCACCAGCTCATGGCCGGTGGTGCGCCAGGCGCGGAAATCCGGGTTCACGATCAGCTCAAGCGTATATTTGACGTCTTCGGCGGTGAAGGGCGTGCCGTCATGCCAGGTCACATCATCGCGCAGATGAACACGCCAGTTCAGCCCGTCCTCGGAAATGCCGCCATTCTCCAAGCTCGGCACCTCGGTGGCCAGGTTCGGCACGATCACCCCGTCCACATCAATGCGGAACAGCGCGTCAAACACCGAGAAATCCACCCCGTCGTCCACTTCGATATGCGGCATAAGCGGGTTGAACACCGTCGGCTCCTGCGACAGGCCGACAACGATGCGTCCGGTGGGCGTTTCCGGCGGCGTCGCGGCAAAGGCCGGTTTGCCCAGCAGATTGGGTGCGATCAGCCCCGCCGCCCCGCCTGCGGCCATCATCCGCAACGTGGCGCGCCGTGAAAAACCAGACTTTCCATTATTTTGATTGGTCATTGGTCGTCTCCCTGTGTTGGGTCTTGTTTTATTTGTTATTGTTTTGGTTTCAGATTTCTGCCGCCACCGCAGGGCGGTCGGCAGGTCGTTCTCCCGGAATGGCGGCAACCAATTCGCGGGTGTAGGCGGATTGCGGATCAAGGAAGATCTGGCTTGGCGGCCCCTCCTCGACAATCTGCCCCTTCTGCATCACCGCAATGCGGTCGCAGATTTGGCTGGCCACGCGCAGATCATGGGTGATGAAAACCATCGACACCCCGGTCTCGCGCTGGATCCGGTCCAAAAGCTCCAGGATCTGCGCCTGGATGGACACATCCAGCGCCGAGACCGCCTCATCCGCGACCAGAAGCTCGGGTTTGAACATCAAGGCGCGCGCAATGCCGATCCGCTGACGCTGGCCGCCGGAAAACTCATGCGGATAGCGCTCAAACGCCCCGGCATCCAGCCCGACCAGATCCAGCAGCGCCCGCGCCTCTGTGCGCGCGGTGGCGATCGCCATGCCATGGGCCACCGGCCCCACGGTCAGGATCTGCCCGATCGTCATCCGCGGATTGAGCGAGGCAAAGGGATCCTGAAAAATCATCTGGATCTTCTGGCGCAGCGCCCGGAATTCCGGCTCTGGCAGCGGCGCGATATCCTTGCCGCCGAACAGGATCTGTCCGCCGTCGCTCTCCATCAGCTTGACCAGCAAGCGCCCCAATGACGACTTGCCCGAACCGCTCTCGCCAACAATGCCAAGCGTCTGCCCGGCCGACAGCGTGAACGACACATCCCGCACCGCCGGCACAATCCGCTCGGTGCCAAAGAGCTTGCTGCCGCTGCGATAGGTCTTCTCCAGGTTCTGCACCTGCAAGATCGGCACGGGAGGGCCTGCCCGGGTCGGCGCGCGATCTTCGCCGGTCAGATGCGGAACCGCCGCGATCAGCCGCTGGGTATAGGGATGTGTGGGGCGGTGCAGAACCGCATCGGCGCTGCCCTGCTCGACCACATGGCCCTTTTCCATCACCACCACGCTGTCGGCGATCTCGGCCACCACGCCGAAATCATGGGTGATGAACATCACGCTCATGCCCTTGCGGCGCTGGATATCGCGGATCAGCTCCAGGATCTGCGCCTGGGTGGTGACATCCAGCGCGGTGGTCGGCTCGTCGGCGATCAGGATCGAGGGTTCCAGCGACAGCGCCATGGCGATCATCACCCGCTGGCGCTGACCACCCGACAGGCGAAACGGATATTGGTGATACATCAGCTCCGGGTCGGGCAGGCCCACCTCGGTCAACAGCTCAATGGCGCGCTGGCGGCGCGATGCGTGGCTGCCGACCCCATGCGCCTGCATCGCCTCGTCGATCTGCGCGCCCACCGTCATCAGCGGGTTGAGCGCCGACAGCGGGTCCTGAAAGATCATCGACACCACCCGCCCGCGCAGGCTGCGCAGGGCCTCGGGATCCATGCCAACGATATTGCGCCCCTCCAGCTGGATCTCGCCGGCGCTGACATGGATCGCCCGTGGCAGCAGCCCCATGATCGAATTGGCCGTGACCGATTTGCCAGAGCCGGATTCACCGATGACGCAGAGGATCTGACCGCGATACAGATCAAAGGAGATAGTCTCCACCGCATGAGCGCGCTCCATCCCCTTGGGCAGGCTCACTGTCAACCCGCGCACCGAAAGCGCCAGGTCAGGCGTATCTATAGAGTGGATGTTTGCGGTCATCGTCTCTCCTTCCTTGTGCGCCGTGTTGGGAAACCGGACTCACGCTATGTTTCATTGATGTTGGCCCGAACCGGACGGTAGAGTCGTTCAAATCCGCGCCCCCCCCGGCACGATCATCTGCTCTCTAGGAGCCGAAAGGCATTTTATTCTGTTGCCGTCGCAATCCCCGGATCCGGCGGCTTTGGCCTCAATCTGACCCGAGGTCAGCCTTGCCCTGCCTGGCTTGCCCCTGACCTGGTGCCGCGGCGTCGGGGTGACTCGCGCAGCATGGCCCGGATCTTCACGCGCCCTCTGGCTGGCAGAACAATCGCCTGATTTCGCGCCCCGATACCGCAGGGAATGCTGGCACGCGGGCAACTCCACTGCATGGTGATTTGCGTCATCCCCTAGTATTGAGCCAAGACCGGAGGAAGACGATGCCCGCACCGCTATTACATATCACGTCAAACCCCACCCTGCCGCACGAGACCGATGTCGTTGTGATCGGCGGCGGTGTGGTGGGCGTTTTTACGGCCTATTATCTGGCACGACGGGGCATAAAGGTCGCCCTCGTGGAAAAAGGCCGCATCGCCGCCGAACAATCCAGCCGCAACTGGGGCTGGTGCCGCCAGCAAAACCGCGACGCGCGCGAATTGCCGATGGCAACCAAGAGCCTCGCGCTCTGGGATGCGCTGGCCAGCGAGATCGGGGCCGATGTCGGCTTTCGGCGCTGCGGGCTGCTCTATCTGTCTCAGGACGAGGCCGAGATCGCGGGCTGGGCGAAATGGCGCGACTTTGCCCGCACCCAGGGTGTGACCAGCCATGTGCTCAGCTCTGCCGAGGCCAGCGAGCGCGGCCACGCCACCGGGCGCCGCTGGAGGGGCGGCGTGTTTTCCCCCAGCGATGGCACCGCCGATCCGTCGATCGCGGTGCCGCAGGTCGCCGCCGCGATCATGACGCTTGGCGGCACGGTGCATCAAAACTGTGCCGCGCGCGGGCTGGAACGTGCCGGCGGGCGGGTCAGCGCCGTGGTGACCGAGGCCGGCACCATCCGCACCAAGACCGTTGTGATGGCGGGCGGCGCCTGGGCGTCGTCTTTTTGCCGCCAGCTCGGCATCCGCTTCCCGCAGGCCTCCGTGCGCTCTTCGATCCTGGCGATTTCCCCCGCGCCCGAGAACCTGCCCGACGCGCTGCACACCGCCGATGTCTCGCTCACCCGGCGGCTAAACGGCGGCTATACGCTGGCGATCAGCGGTCGGGCCCGCGTTGATCCCTCGCCCCAGCAGATCCGCTTTGGCCGTGAATTCCTGCCGATGTTCGCCCGCCGCTGGCGCTCGCTCGCGCCCGGCGGCCTTCAGGGCTGGCAGTCGGGTCATGAAACCCTGAAAACATGGGCGCTGGACGCGGTGACCCCGATGGAGCGCATGCGTATCCTCGATCCCAAACCCGACAGTGGCCAGATCCGCCTGACCTATGCGCGGGCCGGAAAACTGCTGCCCGACCTGGCCCACTGCGCCATCACGGAAGCCTGGGCGGGTTATATCGACAGCACCCCCGACGGCGTCCCCGCCATCGGCGAGCTGGACAGCGTGCCCGGTTTCATCCTCGCCGCCGGGTTCAGCGGTCATGGCTTTGGCATCGGCCCCGGCGCCGGGCATCTGATTGCCGACCTGATCACGGGTCAGGACCCGATCGTCGATCCCGCCCCCTATGCGCCGGCGCGGCTTGATCGTGCGGCCTGGGGCAAGGTTGCGGACTTTTAAACAGGCAACGCGCGGGCCAGATCACCCGCGCGGCCATGAATTCAGTGACGGATGAGACCTGCGACAGTAGTCTTCGTTAGGACAACGACAGGGTAACGGAAATGAAGCTGGACAAGATCGACATCAGAATTCTGTCGGAGTTGCAGAAGAATGGTCGCATCACCAATGTCGAATTGGCGGAGCTGGTGCATCTGTCGCCCAGCCCCTGCCTGATGCGCGTGAAAAAGCTCCAGGCCGAGGGCTATATCACCGGCTATTCAGCCCAGATCGACATCGCCAAACTGGGCCAGAGCCTGACCGTCTTCACCGAGATCACCCTGCGCAACCACCGCCAGCACGACTTTGCCCGGTTCCTGGCGGCAGTGGAAAAGATCGATTCCGTGATCGAATGCCATCTGGTCTCGGGCGGCTATGATTACCTGGTGAAATTCATGACCTCCGGCATCTCGGACTATCAGGCGATCATGGAACGGCTGATCGAGATGGAGATCGGCATCGACAAGTATTTTACCTTCGTGATCCTGAAATCCCCGATCGTAAAGCCGCATTTCCCCTTGGATACCATCGCCGCCGAGGACTGACGCGCGGGGCGATGGTTCCTGACCCGAGCCGCCTGCCCCTATCCCAGCCCGCCGACATGCAGCGCCTTGGTTTCGAGATATTCCTCGATCCCCATCTGCGCGCCTTCGCGGCCCAACCCCGATTGCTTGACCCCGCCAAAGGGCGCAACCTCGGTCGAGATCAGCCCGGTATTGAGCCCGATCATGCCAAATTCCAGCGCCTCGGCCACCCGCCAGGACCGTTTGAGGTTCTCGGTATAGAAATAGGCCGCCAGCCCGTAAGGGGTGCCATTGGCAACCGCCAGCGCCTCATCCTCGGTTTCAAAGCGGAACAAGGGCGCCACCGGGCCAAAGGTCTCCTCCGAGGCCAGCAGCATCTCGGTTGTGGCCTCCGCCAGCACCACCGGGCGGGCATATTGCTGCCCCTCCGGCATGACCTCAGCCGCGCCGATGACGCGCGCGCCCTTGGCTTTTGCGTCGGCGATATGGGCTTCGATCTTGGCAATGGCGGCGGCGTTGATCATCGGGCCGATATCGGTGCCCTCATCCGTCCCCTGCCCCACCGTCATCGCCGCCACGCGCCGCCCCAGCTTGTCGGCAAAGGCATCGTAAATCCCCGCCTGCACCAGAATGCGATTGGCGCAGACACAGGTCTGGCCCCCATTGCGGAACTTTGACGCAATAACGCCCTCCACCGCGAGATCCAGATCCGCGTCATCGAACACGATGAACGGCGCATTGCCGCCCAGCTCCAGGCTCAGCCGCTTGATGCTATCGGCCGCGCCGCGCATCAACAGCGCCCCCACACGGGTCGACCCGGTAAAGGAAATCTTGCGCACGGTCTCATTCGCCATCAGCTCCGTGCCGATCTCCGTCGGCATGCCGGTGACAATGTTGATCACCCCCGCCGGAATGCCCGCCCGTTCCGCCAGAACCCCAAGCGCCAGCGCCGAAAACGGCGTGAACTCCGAGGGTTTGATCACCACGGTGCAGCCCGCCGCCAGGGCCGGGGCCACCTTGCGGGTGATCATCGCATTGGGAAAGTTCCAGGGCGTGATGATGGCGCAGACGCCGACCGGCTCCTTCAGCACCAGAATGCGGCGATCCGCGGTGGGCGACGGGATGGTGGCGCCGCCAATCCGACGGGCCTCCTGCGCGAACCATTTGACAAAGGAGGCGCCATAGCGGATCTCGCCGCGCGCTTCCGCCAGCGGCTTGCCCTGCTCCAGCGTCAGAAGCAGCGCCAGATCCTCCAGGTTTTCGATCATTAGATCATGCCAGCGCTCCAGCGTCTCGGCCCGCTCTGCATGGCTGCGCGCCTTCCAGCCTGGAAAAGCCGCCTCCGCTGCCTTGATCGCAGCCCGGGTCTCAGAGCCGCCCATATCGGGCAGGCTGCCCAGCACCGTTTGGCTGGCCGGGTTGATCACATCCAGGGTCTTGCCGCTGATGGCCTCCTGCCAGACGCCGCCGATCAGCCCCTGCTGACGCAGCAGCCCGGCATCCGTGAAACCATCGGTTTTCATGATCGCGTTCATGGGTGTATCCTTTCTGACGGGCGCGCAGGCCGCTCTGGCGGGGATCAGCGCATTTGAAACCGGCGCCGCTTGCCCGCAGGATAGCCCCGACCCCGGAGCCATCCCTGCGGAATGGCCCGGAAGTTTGGCAGAAGATGCGGAACAGCACAGCGATTGCAGCTATTTCTGCTGCCCCGCGCGCCATATCCTGTCCCTGACAGGCGATCACATTTGACTTGCGGCGAAAATCCGGTTTTTCACAGGGGCTTCTGTCGCCGTCCCGCCCATTGATGAAGGAGTTCTCATGGCTAAATCTGTTCGCGTGAAGTCCTTCGACCTGGTGGCCCAGGATATTGACGAGATTGACGTCGATCTGCTGCATGCGCTGTCGATCGGGGTCGGCTGGCCGCATCGGCCCGCGGATTGGGACTTCCTGCGCCGCGTCGGAGAAGGCATCGTCGCCGTGGACGGCATTGGCCGGGTCTTTGGCAGCGCCATGTGGTTTCCCCATGGCACGGATTTCGCCACCGTCGGGCTGGTCATCACCACGCCGCGCGCGCAGGCCAATGGGGCCGGTCGCTGGCTGATGGAACAGGTGCTGGAACGCTGCGACGGCCGCAACCTCAGCCTGAACGCCACCAAGGTCGCCTATCCGCTCTATGTGTCGCTGGATTTCCAGACCGAGGCGACCGTCTACATGCGTCAGGGCAGCCTCTGCGACAGTCCCGACATCGGCCCTGTGGATGGCACGCTCACGGCCCTGCCCGCCGATCATATCGACGCGGTCTTTGGCTTTGATGCGCGGGCCTTTGGCACCGACCGGGCGCGCCAGCTTGCGCTCCTGGCCGAGATCTCGGTCTCTTGCGTGCTGATGCGCGACGGCGACGTCGCCGGCTATGCCATGCGCCACGAGTTTGGGCGCGGCCATGTGATCGGCCCGATCGTCGCGCAAAATGACCAGGATGCGATCCAGCTCGCCGCGTGGCATCTGCGGGCGCTCAAGGGCGGCCATGCGCGGATCGACACCCGGCAGGCGCAGGGCGCCTTTGCCGACTTCCTCAACCGCTGTGGTCTTGGCACCACCGAAACGGTCATCACCATGTCCAAGGGCCGCCCCTTCCTCACCCCGACGGCAGATGCGCCATCGGTCTACGGCCTCGCCGGTCACGCGTTGAGCTAGCGCAGGCGCAGGCCGGCGGGCGGGCGTCGTGGTCGGGGCCCGCCGCACAGGCCCCGACCGCTCTTTTAGCTCTTATGCTCGCCCACCGGGCAATCGCCCTCGTCCGCGAGGCAGGCATCGCTGCGCAGCTCCAGCCACATCGCGTTCAGCACGGCAAAGGCAGCGGCCAGCGGAAGGCCCAGGAGCCAGGAAAAATACCACATGATTTCAGTCCTTTCAGTAGAGCGTCTCGCTGTGTTCGGCGATGTCGTCCTCGGTGACCTTGCCCCAGAGCACCTTATAGACCCAGGCGGTATAGGCCAGGATCAGCGGCATGAAGATCAGCGCGCACACCAGCATGATGAACAGCGTCTGATGCGAACTTGACGCATCCCAGACCGTCAGCGAACTGTCCGGCTTCACGGTCGAGGGCAGGATGAAGGGAAACATCGTCAGCCCGACCGAGGCAATGATGCCAGTGATCGCCATCTTCGACCACAATAGGGTCGAAACCTCGCGCCCGGCCCGCAGCCCCAGCACCGCCAGCGCGATCCCGACAAAGCCCATGACCGGCGCCACCGCGATCCAGGGGCGCAGCCCATAGGCCGCCAGCCAGGAGCCGCCATGGCTCACCTCGGAATAGAGCGGATTGGACGGGCCATCCACGACCGCCTCATTGACCAGCGAAAACCCGTCGATCCCAAAGGCCAGCCACAGGCCGGCCAGCGCATAGCCGCCCGCCGCGACCAGCCCGGCCAGGGTGCCGATGCGCCGGGCGCGCGCGGCGATCACGCCTTCGGTCTTCAGCGACAGCCAGGCCGCGCCATGCATCAGCAGCATCGAAAAGGACACCACCCCGGCGAGCAGCGCAAAGGGTCGCAACAGGCCCAGGAACTTGCCGTAAAAGCTGCCGTCATACATCGGCACCAGGTCCTCGGTCAGGTGAAACGGCACGCCCAGCAGCACATTGCCCACCGCCACGCCAAACAGCAGCGCAGGCACCGCGCCGCCCACGAACAGCGCCCTGTCCCAACCCGCACGCCATCCGGCGCTCTCGCGTTTGGAGCGGTACTTGAACGCCACCGGACGCAGGATCAGCGCCGCCAGCACCACAAACATCGCCAGATAAAAGCCGCTGAACGACACCGCATAGAGCGGCGGCCAGGCGGCAAAGATCGCGCCACCGCCGAGGATGAACCACACCTGGTTGCCTTCCCAGACCGGGCCGACGCTGTTGATGACGACGCGGCGCTCCGTGTCCGTCCTGGCGACAAAGGGCAACAACGCCCCCACCCCCATGTCAAAGCCATCGGTCAGGGCAAATCCGATCAGCAACACGCCCAGAAGCGCCCACCAGGTGACACGCAGGATGTCGTAGTCGATCAATTCATAAAGGATCATATCCGTTACTCCGCAGGGGTGGCAGATGCGTCGGGACGCTGGCGCAGCCGCGCCTCGTGCCGGGCCTGCCAGGCTTCGGTTTCAGCGACATCCTGGAACGGGCCCTTGCGGATGTATTTCACCATCAGGCTCATCTCGACGATGAACAGCACCGTGTAAAACAGGATAAAGCCCGCCAGCGTGATCAACAGATCCGCGATCGTCAGATGCGAGGCGGACATTGCCGTCGGCAGCACCCCGTCCACGGTCCAGGGCTGGCGCCCGAATTCCGCAACGAACCAGCCCAGCTCCGCCGCGATCCACGGCGTCGGGATGATCGCAACGGCAGCATAGAGCGACCAGCGCGGGAACTGCATGTTGCGAAACGAGGCACGCCAGAAGAAATACGCCATCACCGCAATAAAGCTGAAGCCAAGCGCCACCATCAGGCGGAAGGCCCAGAACAGCGGCAAGACCCCCGGCACGGTGTCATCAGCGGCCATCTTGATCTGCGCCTCCGACGCCTCGCGCGGGTCCTCGACATAGCGTTTCAGCAGGAAGGCAAAGCCAAGATCCGCGGCATGGGCGTCAAATTCGGCCCGTGCCTCGGCGGGAACATTGCCGCGGGTCGCACGGATGGTCATCAGCGCGTCATAGGCCTTGATGCCACTGCGGATCCGGCTCTCGGCCTGCGCCACCAGCTCGTTGATGCCGGGGATCTCCTCGTCCAGGCTGCGGGTCCCGATCAGCCCCATCACCCAGGGAATATGCACCGCGTAATGGGTCTCGCGCGCCTCCTGGTCCGGGATGCCGACAAGGGTGAAATGCGCCGGCGCCGGTTCGGTCTCCCACATCGCCTCGATCGCGGCGAGCTTCATTTTCTGCGTGTGGCTGGCGGAATAGCCGGATTCATCGCCCAGCACCACGACCGAGAGCGCCGCCGCAAGCCCAAAGGAGGCCGCCACCGCGATCGAGCGCCGCGCCAGATCCTTGTGCCGATCCTGAAGCAGATAGAGCGCCGATACCCCCAGCACAAAGACCGAGGCGGTGACATAGCCCGCGCTGACTGTATGCACGAATTTCGCCTGCGCCACCTGGTTGAACACCACGTCAAAAAAGGAGGTCATCTCCATCCGCATGGTTTCAGGATTGAAGGTCGCGCCAACCGGGTTCTGCATCCAGCCATTGGCGATCAGAATCCACAGCGCCGAGAAATTCGACCCGATCGCCACCAGCCAGGCCACCATCAGGTGCTGCACCTTCGACAGCTTGTCCCAGCCAAAGAAGAACAACCCCACAAAGGTCGCCTCCAGGAAGAAGGCCATCAGCCCCTCGATCGCCAATGGGGCGCCAAAGATATCGCCGACGTAATGCGAATAATACGACCAGTTCATGCCGAACTGGAATTCCATGGTGATGCCGGTGGCAACGCCAAGGGCAAAGTTGATGCCAAACAGCATGCCCCAGAATTTTGTCATTTGCCGCCAGATGGGGCGGTTCGTCATGACATAGACGGTTTCCATGATCGCCACGAGGATCGACAGACCCAGCGTCAGCGGCACGAAAAGGAAGTGATACATCGCCGTCAGCGCAAATTGCATGCGCGACAGCTCGACCAGTCCGATCTCCATGAGCGTGATCCTTTCAAATTCAATTCGCAGGAGAGATGCGAATTTTCGCCTTTTATATTCAATATTCGAGATGCGAATATGATCTAAATCAAATGCGCATCCCAGATGCCGGTATTATTGGCGCGCAGTCCCTCACGCCCTTCGAATTCTGACGCAGCGGTCAGCTTGTTCTCGCTCAGCCGCACGATGCGCCGCAACAAGCAACGCCGCGTCAGGGCAGCTTTGTCGCACCCCCCTCATCACCTCGCGGGCGGTTGCCGCGTCCAGCCCCTCTGTCGGCTCGTCCAGAAGCAGCAGCCGGGGCGAGCGCAGGATCGCCCGCGCCAGCACCAGCCGCCGCGCTTCCCCGCCCGAGAGCCCCGCGCCCCGGGGCCCCAGCCGCAGCGCCAAGCCGCCGCGCGGGCGCAGCGTGTCAGCCAGGCACACCGCCTCCAGCGCCGCCCAGAGCGCAGCATCGCTGGCCGCAGGGGCCGCAAGACGCAGGTTCGCCGCGACCGTATCCGCAATCAGCGCCGCCCGCTGTGTCACCAGCACGCATTGTTGCGTCACCTGCGCAACCGAAAGCTGCACCGGATCAACGCCAAACAGCCGCACCCTGCCCCGCGCCGCCGTCAGCGCCCCGATCGCCAGGAGCAGCACCGTGCTCTTGCCGCAGCCGCTGGCGCCTTCCAGCACAACCGTCTCGCCGGGGCGGACCGACAGGGACACCGGCGCAAACAACGGCATGCCCGCGGCCTCAAAGGTCACCCCCCGCAGCTCGACCCCCTCGGCAACATCGCCCGGCAGCGCGGTCTCTGCCTCGGGCGCATCGCCCCGCAGCGCAGGCCGCAGCCGCCGCGCCGCCTGCCGCATCCGCCCGATCTCCGCCAGCGCGCGCCGCACCGGGGCCACCGCCTCTGCCAGGGCCAGCGCCGCAAAGACGCCAACCGCCGCCGCGGCCACCTGGATCCGCCCCGCCTGCACCAGCGTGATGCCGGCCAGAAGGCAGCCGGTCGTGACCAGCGCGCTCACCATATCCAGCATCATGCCGGTGTGGCGCTCGATCCGCTCCAACTGGTCGCGCGCCTGCGCCGCCCGGTCAAAGGCCGCCGCCGTCCGCGCCCGCGCCACCGCCAGCTGCCCATAGACGGCCAGATCCTCGCGCCCCGAAACAAGATCGACCATGCGGCTGCGCCCAGCCTGAAGCGCGGCCTCCGCCCGCCGCGCCGGACGCCGCGCAATCCGCTGTCCGAGCAGGAAAATCGCTGTTGGCAGAACCAGATAGCCCAGCCCGATGATGGCGCCCACCACAGGCGCCACCAGCCACCACAGCAGCAGCGACACCGAGAGGATCGTGATCCCGCCCGCCAGCGCCGGCAGGAACAGCCGCAACAGCGCCCCATCGAGCGCCTCTGTATCCGCGGTGATCCGGTTCAGCTCCGACGCCGCGCGCAGCCGCTCCAGTGCCCGATGGGGCCGGCGCAACAGCCCGCGCAGCAGCGACACCCGCAGGCCCGAGACCGCGCGCAGGGTCGCGTCATGGGTCAGCACCCGCTCGCCATAGCGCGCCGCCGTACGTCCCAGCGCGAGAAAACGCACCATGGCCGAGGGCGCAAAGACGTTGAACAGAACCCCCAGCCCCGCCATGCCCGCCGCCGCCGTCGCCAGGATGAACCAGCCCGACAGCGCCAGCAGCGCCACCCCCATGGCCAGCACGGTGATCGCAAGCACGCCCCCGCGCAACAGCGCCCCTCGTTCTGCCTTCAGCACCGTGAAAATGAGCGCGACCAGATCCTTCATGACGCCACCGCCTTCCGTGCCGGGATGGTGATGCGCCGCGCCAGTCGCGCCGCCAGCGCCCGATCATGCGTCGCCACCAGCAGCATGCCGCCCTTGTCTGCAAACTCCAGCAGGCTGTCGCCCACCCGCCGCGCGGTTTCCGCATCCAGATCCGCCGTCGGCTCATCCGCGATCAACAGCCCCGGCCCGCCATGCAGGGCGCGCGCCAGCGTCACCCGCCGCCCCTCGCCGCCAGAAAGCCCCGCACCGCGCTCGCCCAGCAAGGTCAGATCGCCGCGCGGCAGCCGAGCGATCACCTCCGCCAGTCCCGCCGCCGTCAGGGTGTCCTGCCGAACCTCTGCGCCAAAGCCGATGTTATACCGCAGCGAGCCATTCAGAAAATGCGGCGCCTGCGGCATCCAGCCGATCAAGGCCCGCCAGGCATCCGCCGTTTGCTCTGTCAGCGGGCTGCCATTGATCAGGATCGCGCCCGCCTCTGGCCGCTCCAAACCCGCAATCAGGCGCAAGAGCGTGGTCTTGCCCGCCCCGCTTGCCCCCTCGATCGCAAGACTGTCACCGGGCGCAAGACGGACATCAGGATAAGCGACACCGCGATGGCACAGCCCCCGCGTCTCCAGCCCTGTGATCGGGGCAAGCGGGGTCGCGCGCTCGCCCTGCCCCATGCGCTGCGGGCGCGTATCCTGCCGCCAAAGCGCAACCTCCTCCATCACCGCATCCGCCGCCGCACGGTCGTGCCAGGCCGCCGCAAGATCGCGCAGCGGCTGAAAGAACTCCGGCGCCAACAGCAGCAGATAGAGCCCCGCCGTCGGCGTAAGCGCCCTGCCCCAGCCGCCCCAGCTCAGCTCTCCCAGCAAGGAAAACCCCACCCAGATCGCAACCATCGCCACCCCAAGCGCCGAGAACAGCTCCAGGACGGTCGAGGACAAAAAGGCGATGCGCAACACCGCCATGCTGCGCTGGCGCAAGTCGTCGCTGGCCTCGGCAAAGCGGGCCACCGTCGTCGGCCCGGCCCCGATCAGGCGCAGATCAGACAGCGCCGCAAGCCGATCCACCAGCAAATCGCTCAGCTGCCCGACGTCCTGCATCTGGCGGGCACTGGCCTCCTTTGCCGCCCAGCCCACCAGCGCCATGAAGACCGGGATCAGCGGCCCCGCCAGCAGCAGCACCAGCGCCACCGCCCAACTGTGCCAAAGCGCGATCAGCAGGATCACCGGCGGCACGACCATCATTCGCAAACGCGCCGGTCGATAGCGCAGCAAGGCCGGACGCAGCGCCTCCAGCTTTTCGGCGCTCAAGGCGGCCAGCGCCCCGGCCCCGCCAAGCGCGGATTGCGCCGCCGCGCCGGCCTCCACCGTCAGGATCTCTTCGCGCAGCGCCGCAATCCGCGCATCCGCGGCCCGCCCCAGTCGCGCTTGCGCCATCGTGTCCAGCCACGCCCGCAGCCCCCACAAGAGCAACAGCCCGGCCCCCGTCATCGCGACAGGAACCACAGCGCCCGACAGCAGCCGGCCAAAGACAACGGCAATCAACGCGGCGACGGCCAGCCAGACCAGGCTCGCGCCCAGCGATAGCAGCCCGCCCAGCCGTTCCTGCCCGGCGCAATCGTCTTTGGGGGTCGTCATCGCTGTTACCTTGTTCTGCATCATTGAGATCTGCGACATCTGTCTTGGACAAAGCGGCCTGATCTAGCGCACGGGATCATCTGTCGTCTCGCCCTATACTGAGCCGATTTCCTGACATCCGCCATGCGACGGACCATCACAACCCAGCTTAGCGCGGGGGTTATGATGGCGGGTGGTGAAAATCCTCGCGAAGCCATTCGAATTTCCCGCTTTTTGGTCTGATTTGGGCCTAAAATTCTCCGTCACGCAGGAAAACGCAGTGGTTTTATGTTTTGTCGAGCCATTTCAATAGATTGCGCCGCATTTCATGGCGTTGCAGCGCGGATAGTGGCTCAACTGCGTGAATTGCGGGTGGAAGATCGTTTCGAAGGCGTAAATCCTGCGCACGCGGTGGTCGCGGGGTTTTTATCTCTGTGCGGTAGAGTGATCGGACCCTGCTGCTCCTCCGTTCGCCGATGGCTCGGAATAAGATCACAGCGGTTGAGAAGTTCACAGCTGTGAACCCAACCAAAACCAAGGACGGAAACGGAATGCCCTTCATTGTTCACAGTTGTGAACTCCAGACCCTCACCCCCTCAAGCCGCATGACGAACCAATGCCATGACCATGGGCCCACAGGAAAATGCCCCTTCGCGCGCCTTGCTGGTCAGGCGACGCAGATAGCCGCCTGGGGATTTGATCTCTGCAAATCGTTGCAGCATCGCAGCAACAACCACGGCGGCTTCTTCAGGGCCGAGAACCCTCAGCGCATCATCCCAAGCCGATGAAGAAATCCCCATCATTGGGCTGACCGTATGGGCCAGACGAACCAGTTGGTGCCAGTGACGGATCGGCTCGGGCGCGTAGACTTGAATATCGGGACAGGCCGACAACACTAGGCTAAGCGGTATATTCGGGAGCTTAGCATCTCCGGGCAAAGGCTCTCTTTTCTTCGCGCGCTCCGTCTTAACCACTTGCACATGCTTTCGCGAGTCTTGCGATGGCCTGGGCAACGGGTCCTGAACCTTCAGCGCAGATTCAGATTCAAATGAGTCTTTCTGTGAATTCTGATGGTGCTGCTCAATTTCGGCGGCGCTGCTGCTCAGTTTGCCTGTATCGACGCCGATCTGTGTGGTGTTCTGAGCTTCTTCCAAGGGGTCCAGAATGTCGCGGGCCTCTTCCAGCGCGGCTTTGAGTTCGGCTTGAATGTCGCGCAGCTCGGACGCGGAGAGCTTGCGCCGCAGAGCACGGGCGGTGAGCGCAGCAAGGTCGCTAAGACGGTCCCAAAGCGCCGCATCAGGGTGCAGGCTCGCGCCATATTCAGACAGGCCCGCAAGGTCGCGCCGCATCAGGCTGACGGTCTCGCGCAGGAGCTTGAGCTGATGCGCATCGGCGCGGGTCTCGGCGGCGGCGGCGCTGATTTCGGCATGGCGATGCAGTAGGGGGGTGAGGTCAAACCCATAGGCAACCTTTTCGCCTCCATAGCGGCGGGCGTAGCGCTTGCCGTTGGGGCTGTCACGACGCAGCAGAAACCCGGCCTCCACCAGCCGCCCGAGATAGCGGCGCATGGTGGAATTCGCCATGCCGTTGAGCCGCTCGCAGATGCTGCGGTTGGAGGGGTGGATGACCAGTTCCTGGCTGGGGTCCAGATCGGTCTTGGGCCAGAAGCTGAGTAGCGCTTGCAGCACGGTGATGTCGCGATCACTGAGCCCGAAATGCTGCCGGGCGGTCGCCAGTTCGCGCAGGATGTCCCACTTGCGCACCGGCGCAGGCGTGTTGGCGTCGAATCGCTCCGCCTGAGATCTGATCCGATGCTGCGTTTGACGTGCGATCAGGACAGACTCAACGGTGCGCCCAAAAGGCGTTACAGGTTGATACCCCATTTTTTATTCACGAAGACAAAGAAATCCCGTTCTGCGAATCACATAGGACTTGCAGTTTGAATCGCGTGACACTACCTTGAAGGTGCTAGAAACAAGTTAGGGTCTCGTGGAGCGGTGTCTTTGCGGGACCTTTTCTTTTGTCGGCTCGTGCCTCCTTTGCTTGCTGCTCTTGTTTATTGGTTTTGGTCTTCGGACCGCTGAAGCCAGCGGGCGTGAAGCTCTTCGATCAACTCTTCGGCCTCGGCCTCGACCCAGCTGGCAAAGGCGCTGTCGGCGAGGTCGATCTGTACCCCTTTGGCGGTGCGCTTGACGCTGCCGCTGCGGCTGCCTGCGATGGTCAGCGGGCGCGCGGGGTTGCGCGGCTTGCTGGGCGCGGCTTTCGGGGCAGGGGGGCTGCCCACCGCTTTCATCACCGCGTCAAAGGCGCTGACGGAGGGATCCTGTTCCGGCGCGGGCTCGCCGTTGACGAGCGCCACGGTGGCGGCGGTATGCACATCCTCGGCGATCTGGATCAGCCGGGCCGGGTCGGCGTCGCTGGCGACGATGGATTTGCCGAGCTCGTCCCAGCGGGGCCGGCCGATCCCATGGGCAGAGCCGATTGCCCGCACCAGATCAACGCCGACGGTCTCAACGATGGCCATGGCCATGGAGATGGCGGATTTGCTGACGGTAAGCACCTCGGCGACCTGGCTCTGGTTGCCAAAGCCGTTCTCGACCAGATCCCGGGCGAACAGCGCCTTTTCAATAAAGGACAGATCGCGCCGCGCCATGTTTTCGGAAATCTGCGCCCGCACGGCGCTGTCGTCATCCAGTTTGGCAACCAGCGCGCGGACCTTTTCCACCTTGTCAGAGGCGCGGATCGCCTCCAGCCGCCGACGGCCATAGACCAACAGGTAGCGTTCGCTGTGGGCGGGGTC
>NZ_JAATOX010000028.1 GCF_011806385.1 Phaeobacter sp. HF9A
GATCTGGAAACGACCTCCTACGCGGTGGCACCCTGGTCGATACCTTTGTATTTGACGTTGGCCATGACGCAGACGAGATCAACGACTTTGAGATTTTCAATGATCGGTTGGAACTCTCCTCGGCGTTGGTCGATGGGCTGAGCAACTCTCAGGAAGTCATTGACACTTTTGCCAGCTTGCAGAACGGCGTGGCCGTCTTTGACTTTGGCGATGGTGATCGCATCACCCTCTCGAATATGACCAGCCTTGATGGCCTGGCGGACAACATAGATATCGTCTGACCTTCTTCAAAGGCCAGATACCAAAAACGGGCGGCGCATTGCGCCGCCCGTTTTGCATGTCCACACCAACATCTTTTGTCTCGAACCGGTTCAGACCGAGAGACCATCCGAGACGTAGAAACGGATGGCCACCAGGATATGGTAGAAGGTCGAGGCAGGCATATTCTCTGACAGGAGCACCCCTGCGGTGGAGCGTTTGTCGTACCAGCCCCCCATCACGGGGGTGTCGAGATATTGGTCCCACATCAGGGTCAGCACCGCCTCGGGAAGTGGCCCTCCTGCCGGGGTCTCGCCACGCCGTGCCATGGCGATCACCGCTTTTAAAAGTTCGGTCTGTGGCCACATCCGGCGGGTCTCTGCCGCTGGATCGGAGCGGTCCGGCAGCAGGCCGCTGGCATCGCGACGCGCCAGCACCGCGTCATAAAGTGTCTTCATCGGCACATCGGCGTTGCGCCCAGTGGCCACCTCGTAGCGATCAATAAGATAGACCCACTCCGCCATATGCCCCGGTTCTACGGCCTGGTCGGCTTCATCAAGCGGGCTCCAATCCTCGGCAAAATACTCCAGAACCCGGCCATCCTCGGCGAGAAAAACCTCGCGGAACAGGCTCAGGCTTTCCTCCGCCATGTCACGAAAGCGGGTTTCGCCGGTTGCGGCAAACAGCGCGGTGGAGGTCTCGAACATATGCATATGCGGGTTTTGGCGGCGCGGCAGATCGTGAGCCGCATTCTCGTACCAGCCCCGCGGAGCTTTCAGCTTGGCTAACTCCTCCTCAAGCCGGGCCAGATCCGCAGCGACATCCGCGCCCGTGGCGATCAACGCCGAGGCCGCCAGCAGCATGAAGGCCACATCATAGAGATCATGCGGCGCAGTCAGGATTGAGGTGTCGGGTGCCAGCCGCGCGGCCAGATTGCCACTTTCTGCATCAAAGCCGTGATCCATGGCAAAGCGGAACAGTTGCAACGCCAGCGCCCGATGCGCTGGATCTTCAGACTTGGCAAAACAATAGGCTTGACGGACCTGCACCCGCAGGCGGCGTTGCATATCAGCGCAAGGGGCGCCACTATGATCAAGGGCCTCCCAGGCGGTGCCAGTGGCTTGATCCAGTCCCGCCCCGCTCCACAGCGGCAGCGCCTCTTGCCGCAGCCAGACCGGCAGCAGAGCTTTAAAATCCGTGGTTGTCATCAAAATAATATCCTCTCCTTAAGTCCCCGTAACGCTGCGCTGCCCCGCCGCAGAACTTTCAGCGCTCTGATCGGATAAGGTCCGGCCCAGCTGGCCCAGTCGGTGGGCGGGTCAACGCGGGGCTGCTCCAGCCCTGCCCCGCCGCGATCAGGGGCCGGATCGCTCACGTCGCGCAACAGTGGGCTGTCGCCTAGACGTAACAGCTGCAAATCTCCGCGGGTCTGCAACATCTGCAAAATCGCGTGATCCAGATCCAGATCGTGCAAGTGGGCATCCAGACCGCGCCGCCCCAGATCCTGCCCCATCAGGTCCCGGTAATGCGGGCCCGGCGAAAACGGATAGCGCTGATGGGTGCCGTAAAAATCCATCCCCGGCAGGAGGATCTGTTCCGCTCCCATGCCATGCGCCATCAATACCGCATAGATCCCGGTGGTCGGGTGGCGCCCGTGTCTGACAATCAACTGCCGCACCGCCTGTTCGACCATCTTGTCCCGATACCGCATGGGTTGAAAACTCTGGGCAAACCGTCGTCGCCCCGCCCGAATCACCTGCGGATTATGGCTGCTCCATCCTCTGAGATCATAGTCGTTGCGGCAGCGATACAGGGTTTCAAACATGAAAGGCGCAACCCTAGGATCACCGCCCATAAAAGCAAGATCCACCCGACGCCCTAGATAGAAACGCGGTTCAAAAAAGAAATTGTTAGTCCGGATGATGAAATCATCCGCCAGGATAGCCCCGTGCGGCAACCGCGCCAGAGAGGCCCCGTTGCCAGCCACGACTACCGGGCGATCACGGAACGGCACGTTCTCAGCCTATCGCAGCAGAGGCCATCAGGACATCCGACATTGATCGTAGCGCCCCCTGTCCCCCCGGTAGCGGCAGAATCCAGTCGGCTACCCCTAGGATAGAGGGATGCGAATCCGACGGGCACGCCGATAGGCCCGCTCGCTCTATCGCACCCCGGTCGTTGACGTCATTGCCCACATAAAGGAGGTCATCCCAGCCGAGATCGCGTTCGGCCAGCCAGCGTTCCAGCGCCGCCACTTTGTCGTCGACGCTGTGCTGCACCTCAAGCTTCAGCTTTTCGGCCCGTTTCAGCACCACAGGATTGCGCTCCTTGGACAAGATCATCATCTTGTAGCGACCGCTTTCACGCAGGGCTGCAATGCCCATGCCATCGCCGCGTGATGTGCGCACGCTTTCGATCCCGTTCTGGTCGGTGATCACCAGATTGTCGGTATGCACCCCGTCGAAATCCATCACGATAGCCTTGACTCTGGCCAGCCGCCCTGGCGCAATCTCGCTGTGTCCGCCAGCTTGGGCGATCTGAGAACACAGGGCGAAATCCTGCAAGGTATCGATCTCGATCGGCGGGTGATCGACGGGATAGAGCGCCACCGATCCGCAGAACCGCTGGCCCGTGGTAAGGAAGGACGCCAGCTGCACACAGTAGATAGCGCCGCTTTCACAATATTGCGGCGGCAGATCCTGACGGCGTTTGCGCTGTTCGCGTTCGTTGTGGTTGAGTCCAACCCCTCGGCCATCGGCGTCGAGCCCCCAGAGGAAGGAGTGATCCTCGGTGACCGACAGGGCGCAATCGGTTCCCCTAGCCTCCATCTCCGCCAGGCAGCCGTCGATATCGGCACCGGTGATGAAGGGGGAGGTACACTGCAGGAACACCAACTTGTCGAGACCGGGCAGATCGTCACGCACCAGCGGAACCGCGTGCAGCCAGCCAGCCTCGGAGCTGGCGGTATCGCCCGACAGCTCTGCTGGGCGGTCGATAATGCGGGCTCCATACAACGCAGCCTCGGCCGCAATGTCGGCGTCATCGGTGGAAACATAGACCGCCGCGACACCGGTAGCTGCGCGGCCTGCGCGCACGGCACGGCCAATCAGCGAAACCCCACCTACCGGGCGCAAATTCTTGCCCGGAACCCCTTTGGAACCGCCTCGCGCCAGTATGATACAGGCTGTATTGGCCGATGTGACGAGGGGGCGTTCAGACATGGTGGGCTTCCGTTCTGATCAATGTGTTGTTCTCTCGCCTATAGAGCGGGCTTCTTGCCTGCTCTATAGGCGAGGCTATAGCCTTCTCGTTTACAAACCCCATCTGCTTGTGTAAATCCCACAAGAAATTTCAGACAGGCGGACACGTCCCAGAATGATCGCAATACTCAAGAAAACAACATTTGGGAAAATGCTGTATCGCCTGTCTCGCACCGCTCTCGGCCGGCCACTGGTTTGGTTTGCAGCCCTGTTGCAACACGAGGCGATACAGCCCGCGCATTTAATCCCTGCGCACCGTCGTCACAACCAACAGCAGCTCGACATCCTGTCGCGTTTCGAAGCCCGCACCGGAAAGTCCTGATGGCGCAAGACTCTCTGCCCCAGCCGGCCTGTTCCTGTGACATTTCGGCGCCCCTGCCCTTCAGCGAACGCCCTGTCCTGCTGCTATTCAGCGACGATTCAACGCTGTTCTTTGCACTGCGGATGCGTGATTGCCTACGTGACGCCGATCCCGATCTGAAGATCGAGATGGGTTGGGTGGTGGCGGAAAATGCGCTCTCCTACCGACAGATGGCACAACTGTTGCCGGAGGGACCGGATCTAGCCCTGCACGGCAAGACCGCCTTCGAGAAGCTATTCGGTGCTTGCAGCCACAAGGCGGTTCTGACCAGCCGTGTCTATGCTCCGCTGGGAGCTCAGCTGCGGCGCACGATCATGCATGTCAGTGCCGAACGGCCTTGCGTGATCGCGTTTCTCGGCGGGTTGGATTTTTTCCCCCAGGACGGCTACTTCCGACGCCGAAACTGTGATGGGGTGTTTCTCTTTCCGCAATCGGAGCTGGCCACCTTCGAGGAGCAGGCAAAAAACTGGCCGGACCGGATGTGGCAGGAGGTCGGCTTCGGCCATCCCGCCTTCGTCACGCCGGAGCAGCTTACCCCAGAGGAACTGGCCGGACGCAAGGACATCTATTTCTTTACCCAGGCGCTGTCGCCCTCCACCCGCCGGGGTCGCATGCACATGCTGAAGGCAATGGCGGCCATGGCTCGTGCCAATCCTGACCACACGATCTGGATCAAGCTGCGTCACCTGCCGGACGAAAATCGACAGCACCTGCATCTCGAAAAGCACGACTACCCGGCGCTGCTGGCAGATCTGCCAGCAGCGCCAGTAAACCTGAAACTCACCGCCTGCACGATGGACGAGGCCCTGGAAACCGCAGCGCTTGGTATCACCTGCACCTCTACTGCCGCCATTGACGTCGTGCGCGCCGGGATCCCATGTATGGTACATCTTGATTTTGTCGACACCTATCTCGACCCACTGGTCGCTCCGATGCGTAAGCTATTTAAGTCCAGCGGCCTGATTACTTCGCTCGAGGATATGCTGCATATGCGCGCTCAGGCCCCAAACCCCTCTTGGATCGAGGATATGTTCTGCCCTCGCGACCTGGGCGAGCGCGCGCTGCGTATGGTGGAACTGTTTCAGCACAGACCGTTTCAAGTCCTGTCCTTTTAAATCAATTTTCTCACAAAATGGCATATGTTGCACATATCTGGGAAGAAGCTGCTTCCTCTTTCCCAGACGGGCTTATTCCGCAGCTGTATGTGAGAGATGTGCCAAGGGCGGTATAATGGCATGATGCGGATTTGGCCTCTCCGAGACCCGTCTGTCATCGCCGCGCGCCTTCGACAAGCTCTCTAAAAAGTCTGTTATCTGCTGGAGCGACATACGGCACAGGACCTTCAGCGTCAGACAAACCTGAATCGCAGGCCCCGCCCGTTGCGTCCCCGGCGTGCGCGGTGTTTTTCGCCCCTTCAGCCCGGGGCGCTATTCTGCGCCGGTCCCTCGCCCCTTGCCTGCGCAACCCGGAGCCCCCTTATGAGCCAATCCTCGCCCCGTCTGACCCTGCCCTATCTGCAACCGGCCCAGGCCCAGAAACATGTCACCCATAACGAGGCGCTCCAGCGCCTGGATGCGCTGGTGCAACTGGTGGTGCAAG
The DNA here is from genome assembly GCF_011806385.1 of Phaeobacter sp. HF9A. Classification (GTDB taxonomy): domain Bacteria; phylum Pseudomonadota; class Alphaproteobacteria; order Rhodobacterales; family Rhodobacteraceae; genus Epibacterium. The sequence continues at coordinate 5,479 of NZ_JAATOX010000028.1, forward strand.
AGGTCGGTGCCGAGACCCCGCCCGCCAGCCCGGACCCCGGCGTGGCCTATGCCCTGGGCGCCAATCCCAGCGGGCTCTGGGCCGGTCAGGGCGATCAGATCGCGATCTTTCAGGGCGAGGGCTGGCTGTTCCTGCCCCCGCAGCCCGGCTGGCGCGCCTGGGATCTGGCAACGCAGTCCTTACACGTCTGGGATGGCAGCGCCTGGGGCGCGCCGGATCTGCCTGACATGGTGGATCAGCTTGGCGTGGCGACCTCGGCCAATGCCGACAACCGGCTGGCGGTCTCCTCGGATGCGGTGCTTTTCACCCATGCCGGTGACAATCATCAGCTCAAGCTCAACAAGGCCAGCGATGGCGATACCGCCAGCCTGCTGTTTCAATCCAACTGGAGCGGCCATGCGGAGATGGGGCTGGCGGGCAGCACCGATTTCTCGATCAAGGTCTCCGGCGGCGGCAGCTGGCCTGCCGCCATGGTGGTGAAATCCGCCACCGCCCGGGTGGGCTTTGGCACCTATAGCCCCGGCGCGCGGCTCGACATCGCCCATGGCGGCAGCGGCGATGATTACCTGCTGGCGGGCGAAGGTGCTCCGCTGTTCCGGCTGGCGGCCGATGGCAATGGCAGCTGCGCCGGCGCCTGGAGCGGCGGCGGCGCCGATTACGCGGAATATTTCGAATGGCTGGATGGCAACCCCGAAGGCGAAGACCGGCGCGGGCTGGCGGTGCTCTGCGAGGGGGAGAAAATCCGCCCCGCCCGCGCGGGCGAAACCCCGATCGGCGTGGTCTCCGCCGCGCCCTGTGTGATCGGCAATGATGACGGCGGCGCCTGGGCCGGGCGCGATCTGCGCGACGCTTATGGTGCGCCCTGTCTGGACGCCGCAGGCCAGCGGCGGCGCAACCCGGCCTATGATCCGACCCGCCCCTATCAGCCCCGCGCGACGCGGCGTGAATGGGATCTGGTCGGCCTCATCGGACGGCTGCATCTGCGCCAGGGCCAGCCGGTGGACCCCCGCTGGATCCGGCTGCGCACAAACCAGGAGACCGGCCTCGACCTCTGGCTTTTGCGCTGAGGCGGTTAGGCCATGCCCATCCGGCTAAGGTAGCCTTCGATCAGCGCCACATCAGAGGGGTTGTTCAATTCCCAGAAGGCGGCGCCGGGTTCCGAGACCTCGATGGTGCTGACCGGATGACCGTTTTCCAGAAAACGCAGCTGCTCCAGCCCCTCCAGGGTTTCCAGAGTGCCCTGCGGCCAGCCCATATAGGCGGCCAGCGCCGACTGGCGGTAGGCATAAAGCCCGACATGGTGGAACACCGGAACCACCCCGTTCACAGAGCTTTTTCCATCGGTGAAGGGCAGCACCTCCTTGGAGAAGTAAAGCGCCTGGCCCAATTGGTTGGAAACCACCGTGGTGGCCCCGACCCGTCCGGCGCGGCGATCCGCGAGGAAGTTGCTCAGCGCTTCCTCGTCGCAGCGCAGCACCGGCGTGGCCACCTGCATGTCTGGTGTCTGTTGCATGGCAGCGATCAGACTGCGCACAAAAGACGGCGGCGTCAGCGGCGCATCCCCTTGCAGGTTGATGATAATATCGCTGGTGATGCCGGCATTCTTCACCGCCTCGGCGACCCGCTCGGTGCCATTGCGGCAGCTTTCCGAGGTCATGATGACCCCGGCGTTGATGCGTTCGGCCTCGGCGGCGATGCGCGCATCATCGGTGGCCACATAGATCGCAACCTCCGTTCCGACAGCGGCACGGGCCGCGGTGACCGAGCGCTCCAGCAGGCTTTTGGACTGGCCGGTGGCGCCGCGCAGATGCACCAGCGGCTTGCCCGGATAGCGGGTCGAGGCATAGCGGGCGGGGACAATGATGGAAACGTCACTCATGGGAGAACCTCTTTGCTCCGATGTTCAGGCGATGCCTGCCCGCAGGCAGTCGTGAATATGCAAAAGCCCCACCACGTGATCGTCTTGATCCAGCACAAACAGCGAGGAAATCTTGCGGCTGTTCATCTCATGCAGGGCTTCGGAAGCCAAGGCACCACTGCGGATGACCTGGGGATCGCGGGTGGCGACGGCACCGGCGGTCTTTTCCATCAGCCCCGTCATGTTGCGACGCAAGTCGCCATCGGTGATGATGCCGGCAAGGCGGTCCTCCTCGATCAGGCCGGCAACGCCAAAGCCCTTGGCGGTCATGGTCAGCAGCGCCTCCGCCATCGGGGTGTCGGGCAGCACCAGCGGCAGCGCCTCGCCCGCATGCATCAGCGCATCCACCAGCATCAACTGCGCGCCCAGCTTGCCGCCGGGATGAAAGACCTGGAAATCCTCACGCTGAAAGCCACGCCGCGCCATCAGGGCCACGGCCAGCGCATCACCGATCGCCAATGTCGCGGTGGTCGATGTGGTCGGCGCGACCCCGATGCCGCAGGCCTCCGGCGCATCGGGCAACAACAGCGTCACATCGGCCTGCTGCGCCAGCGTGCTCTCGGCGACGCGGGTGATGGCGATCAGCGGAATGCCAAAGCGGCGGCTGTAGGTGATGATATCGGCCAGCTCGCGGGTCTCGCCGGAATTGGAAATCACCAGGCAGACATCCCGCGCGGTCACCATGCCCAGATCACCGTGGCTCGCCTCGGTGGCATGGACAAATTGCGCCGGCGTGCCGGTCGAGGCGAGCGTGGCCGCGATCTTGTTGCCGATATGGCCGGACTTGCCGACGCCGGAGACAATGACACGACCCTGCATCGCCTCCAGAATGCGCACCGCCTCCAGATGCGGCGCGCCCAGGGCCTCGGCCATCTGCTGCAAGGCGCTGGCCTCGGTGGTCAGCACCCGGGACATTTCGCCCAGGGTATCGGCAGAGGTCATCTTGGCGGGTATCATGTTTGGATATCTCCAGGCCCTAGGATATGATCTGGTCTGTGTAGTCGGTGCCACGACGAAAGGCCAGTAAAGGTCAGGCCTGTGCCACCTCAGAACATGATCGGCGCGACAGTGTTTGCGAGGCCGTTGATCCGCGAAACATGTTCCGGCAGGCAATGGGTCAGGAAATCATAATGCGCCACCACATGTGCCCGGGCGTTGGGGCCCAGATGCGCATAATTTTCCGGGCGCGCCAGCACGTCACAGACCTGCGCCGCCAGCGCCGAGGGCTCAAAAAAATCCACCAGAAGGCCGGTTTCATCATGGCTGATCGCCTCGCGCACCGGCGCCACATCGGCGGCAACGATCGTCGCCTGCATCGCCATGCTCTCCAGCAAGGACCAGCTTAGCACAAAGGGCATGGTCAGATAGATATGGCAGCGCGAAATCTGGATGATCTTGCAGAGCTGTTCATAGGGCACCCGGCCGACGAAATGCACCCGGCTCCAATCGACGCGATCGCCCAGCTCCTCTTCCATCTCGCCGCGCAGGCCACCGGGGTGTTTGCTCTCGGCGCCGTAAGAGGTCTCATTGCCGCCGATCATCAGGATGCGGGCGTTGGGGCGCGCGGCCTGGATCTCCGGCAGGGCGCGCATCATGATGTGAAAGCCACGCGCGCGTTCCATATTGCGGGCGACATAGGTCACCACCTCATCGCCCCGGGTCAGGGGCCGGTCCAGCCGGCCCAGACGCACCTGCGCCTCCGGGTTGGCGCTCAGCCGATCAGTGCGGATACCGTCGTGACAGACATACATCTTGTCATGAAAACTCGCCGGGAAGCGATCCCGCTGCCAGAGTGTCGGCACATGACCCAGATCCACCACATCGCGGTTGAGACAGGGCACCACATTGCGCGCCCGGTTGAAATAGGGCGCATGCTCCCCCGGCGGGCGTTCGGGATCAAAGCCCACCATGCCGCCACTCATGGAATAATAATATTCAAAGAAGCCCAGGATCGGCACATCCGGCCAGAGATCCTTGAAAAAACTGAGCTCCCCCCAGCCGGTATGCCCCAGGATGATATCGGGGCGAAAGCCGGTCTCGGCGGAAAACTTCTGTGCCGTCTGCACCGCGCCAAACCCGACCCCCACCGCCGCCTCCCAATCCTTGGACAGACCAAAGGCGTCGCGCGCGGGGCGGTGAAACGGCTTATAGACCAAGGTGCGCACGCCGGGGATCTTGATATCCCCGCGCTGGCTCAGGAACACCAGCTCATGGCCGCCCTGCGCCGCCAGCCATTGCACCAGCTCGCGATACTGGCCGGGCATGTTCTGATGCACAAACAGGAGTTTCATCGTCCCACCCCTTATCCCAGAAAGCGGCTCAGATAGGCCCCATAGCTGTTCTTCTTGAAAAGCTCCGCCCGCTCTGCCAGCTCTTCGCGCGAAATCCAGCCGGCGTGAAAGGCGATTTCCTCCAGGCAGCCGGTCTGCAAGCCCTGGCGCTCGTGCAGGGTGCGCACAAAATTGCCCGCGTCCAGCAGGCTGCCATGGGTGCCGGTATCGAGCCAGGCATAGCCGCGCCCCATGCTCTCGACCGAGAGCTGGCCCGCGTCGAGATACATCTGCAACAGATCGGTGATTTCCAGCTCGCCGCGTGGCGAGGGCTGCACCTGTTTGGCCCGCTCCGGCGCGGTGCCATCGAGGAAATAAAGCCCGGTCACCGCGTAATTCGACGGCGGCACCGCGGGTTTTTCAATGATCTGACGCGCCCTTCCCTCGGCATCAAAATCCACCACCCCATAGCGCTCGGGGTCGGCCACGTGATAGCCAAAGACGGTGCCGCCCTCGGGCCGGGCATCCGCCGCCGCCAGAAGATCCGGCAGGCCATGGCCAAAGAACACGTTATCGCCCAGAACCAGCGCCGAGGGCGCGCCATCGAGGAACTCCTCGGCCAGAATAAAGGCCTGCGCCAGACCATCGGGGCTGGGTTGCTGCACATAGGTCAGCGAGACGCCCCATTGGCTGCCATCGCCCAAAAGCCGCTGGAACTGATCGGCGTCCTGCGGCGTGGTGATGACGCAGATCTCGCGGATGCCCGCCAGCATCAGAACCGAGATCGGATAGTAGATCATCGGCTTGTCATAGAGCGGCAGGAGCTGTTTGCTGACCGCCATGGTGATCGGATAGAGCCGGGTGCCGGAGCCCCCCGCCAGAATGATACCTTTGCGGTGCGTGTCAGGTTTGCCTGTGCTCATGCCGTTTCCAAGTCCTTCAATATCTCGCGGAGCCCAACGCGCCAATCCGGCTGCGGGATGCCAAAAACAGTGTCTAACAAGGCGCAATCGAGCCTTGAGTTCAGCGGGCGCGCCGCGGGCGTCGGGTAGTCGGAGGTCGGGATATCCGCCACCGCGCAGCTCAGCCCCGCCTGGGCAAAGATCTCGCGGGCAAAATCCGCCCAGCTCACATAAGGCGCGCCCTGAAAGTGATAGATCCCCGATTTGCCGGGATCCGCGATCAGCTGCTCTGCCATGCTGATGCAGGCGGCGGCAATGTCACGGGCCGGGGTCGGCGCGCCGATCTGATCCCCGACGATGGTCAGCTGGTCCCGCTCGGCCCCCAGCCTGAGCATGGTCTTTACAAAATTATGCCCATGGCACGAGACCACCCAGGAGGTGCGCAGGATCGCATAAGTCCCGCCCGCCGCAATCACCGCCTCTTCGCCCGCGCGCTTGCTGCGCCCATAGGCATTGGGCGGCGCCACCGGATCCTCGGGGCGCCAGGGCATCTCGCCGCTGCCGGCAAAGACATAATCGGTGGAAATCTGCACCAAAGGCACGCCCAGCTGCACGCAGGCCGCCGCCATCGCGCCGGGCGCCGCCCCATTGATGATCCGGGCCAGCTCTTCCTCACCCTCGGCCTTGTCCACCGCCGTATAGGCGGCCGCATTGATCACCGCCCGCGGAGCATGGGCGCGAATGGCCGCAGCGCAGGCGCCGGGATCCGACAGATCCGCCTGATCGCGGCCAAGGCAGACCACCCCGTCAAAATTGGCCAGTTCCCGCGCCACCTGGCCGGTTGCGCCAAACACAAGAATGCTCATCCCGCCCCCTTCATCTTTTCCCAAATATCCCCGCCGGAGGCCGCTGTCCGCCAGGACAGCCCCTTAGGCTTTCACCCCAAGCCGGGCGCCGACGCCATCTCGGTCCTGCAAGGCCCGCCACCAGGTCTCATTGTCCAGATACCATTGCACGGTGCGCGCCAGACCTTCCTCGACGGTGACGCTTGGCCGCCAGCCCAGCTCATTGCGGATACGGCTGGGATCAATCGCATAGCGCGCATCATGGCCCGGGCGATCCGCCACAAATGTGATCTGCTCGGCATAGGATTTGCCATCGCTGCGGGGCTTTTTCTGATCCAGGATCTCGCAGAGCGTCTGCACCAGCTCCAGGTTGCTGCGCTCATTCTCGCCGCCGATGTTATAGCTGCGGCCGTTTTCGCCCTTCTGCACCACGGTGAGCAGCGCATCGGCGTGATCTTCCACATAAAGCCAGTCGCGGATGTTCGAGCCATCGCCATAGATCGGCAGCGCCTTGCCCGCCAGCGCATTCAGAATGATCACCGGAATCAGCTTTTCGGGGAAATGATAGGGGCCGTAGTTGTTGGAGCAATTGGTCAGCACCACTGGCAGCCCGTAGGTCTCGTGCCAGGCGCGCACCAGATGGTCCGAGCTGGCCTTTGAGGCGGAATAGGGCGAGCGCGGATCATAGGCCGTCTCTTCGGTGAACATCACCGATTTATCCGCCGGCAAGGATCCATAGACCTCATCGGTCGAAATATGGTGGAACCGGAAATGCCCCGGCTTGCCCACCGCGGCCCAGAACTTGCGCGCCGCCTCCAGCATGTTGAAAGTGCCGGTGATATTGGTCTCGACAAAATCAGAGGGCCCGTCGATCGAGCGGTCCACATGGCTCTCGGCGGCCAGATGCATCACCACATCCGGCGCATGCAGGGCAAAGATCTTGTCCAGCGCCGCGCGGTCCCGGATATCGGCCTGCTCAAAACTATAAAGATTGCTCTGCGCCACCTCGGCCACATTCTCCAGACAGGCCGCATAGGTCAGCGCGTCCAGATTGACCACCTCATGACCAGCCTTCACCGCCTGGCGCACCACGGCGGATCCGATAAACCCGGCGCCGCCGGTGACAAGAATCTTCATGGCTCTTACTCCTTCCAGGTAAAGGGGCTGTCGAGTTCCGCCAGGATCGGCGCCACCGCGTCTTTGCCCGACAGCACCGGCGTGCCGTCAAAACCCCAGTCAATCCCGCAGCTGTCCCAGCGCACGCCGCCATCGCAATCCGGCGCATAATAATCGGTGCATTTATAGATGACCTCGGTCATCGGCGCGCGGGTGATGAACCCGTGCAAAAAACCCTTGGGCACCAGGATCTGCTTGCCGTTTTCGGCCGAAAGCTCCACCCCGACCCATTCGCCATAGGTGGGCGAGCCCTTGCGGATATCCACCGCCACATCAAACAAGGCCCCCTGACCACAGCGCACCAGCTTGTCCTGGGCATGCGGCGGGGCCTGGAAATGCAGCCCCCGGATGGTGCCGACCTCGGCGGACATCGAGTGATTGTCCTGCACAAAATCCAGATCCAGCCCGGCCGCGGCCATCCGCTGCCGGTTCCAGCTCTCGGAAAAGAAGCCTCGCGCATCCCCAAACCGTTGTGGGGTCAGGATCTTGACGCCCGGCAGCCGGGTCTCTTCAATCTGCATAAAAAACCCCTTTGGTTTCACGTTGTAATTTAGATACCTTCCCTGATAACAAGCTCAGTATGACCTGTCTTCGACAATTTGTTTGTTCCATGGCCAGCGAAGATCACCGCGCCTTGGCTTGCCTGCCAAGTGTTTTCAATCGGCGCGCATAGATCAGGCTCAGAGCCCAGAACAGCGCGCCATTGATGCAATAGCGCCGGAACATCCGCCGCGGTTCGCGCAGCAGGCGAAACAGCCATTCCCCCCCGCTCCGGCGCATCCACAGCGGCGCGCGTGGCGTGAGACCGGAGAGAAAATCCAAAATCGCGCCGCCATTGATCACCAGCATATCCTGCTGCGCCAGCACCGGGTCGCTGGCCAGCCGCAGCGCCAGGCGCTCCTGTTTGGGCATGCCCATGCCCAGGATCACCAGCTGCGGCGGGCTCTCGCGCAGCAGCGCGATATACTCCGCCTCCTCGCGAAACCCGTCGCAGGTATAAAGATCCTCAAACCCCATCATTCGCAGCCGCGCGGCCGCCTGTCCCAGCGCCGGCTCCCGGCTGCCCAGAAGCGCGACCCGGCTCTGGCGCGGCAGCTGCGCCAGAAGCTGCGGGATCAGATCGGTGCCATTCATATTGAGCCCCGGCGCCAGCCCCGCCCGGCGCATCAAAAGCGCCATGCCGACCCCGTCGCGCAACAGCAGATCTGCCGCCAGCAAGGCCGCGCGAAAGCCGGGATCGCGCCAGGCCAGCATCACCGCATGGGCATTGACAAAGGACAGCACCCGCAGCCCGCCTGCCGGCTCCAGCAGCGGCGCCAGTCGCGCCTGTGCCTCTTGCGGGCTGCGGCAGGGGCTCTGCTTGGCCAGCAGCGCGGCGGCGGTGGTGACAAATTCCGACATGGTTTCAATCTCTGGCAGCAGGCGGCGGGCCTGCATGTGATAACCCAGAGACGCCACCGCCGCGAGGCCTCGTCGCATTTCCTTTTGCACGGACGGCCATAGCATATGTTTTGCAGGCATTTATAGTTTTTGCTCCGCTGTCGGGTATGGCTTGAGGTTTGCGCAAGGAGTTTACTGTAACACATTGAGAACCAAAGAGGGACTGTGATACCAGCGCCCCACTTCTTGCGGCGCAGTCCGTCAAGAGGGAGGCGGGGCTTGCGCGGCCTTGCAAGCTGATCAATCAAGAAGGCATCTTTCAAATGACATCTTCTTCAGGCTCTTCTTTTTTCTATGGTTTTGCTCATGTCCAAGCTTGATCCCACCGCGTTGACTGAGCTCCAGCAGGCGCGGCGACGCCATCGTGGGCTTTATTGGTTTGTCGGCCTGTTTAGCGTCTTTGTGAATGCGCTGATGCTGACCGGGCCGCTTTACATGATGCAGGTCTATGACCGGGTGCTGGGCAGCCGATCAGAGGCAACACTGGTGGCGCTGTCGCTTCTGGTGCTGTTTCTCTATGGCATGATGGGGCTGTTGGATGCGGTGCGCGGCCGCATCATGCGGCGGGTGGCGGCGCGGTTTCAGGCCGATCTCGACCAGCGGGTGTTTGATGCGATGATCCGCCGCTCGGCCGTGGCCAATGACCCGGAGGCCCAGACCGGGTTGCAGGATCTGGAAGCGATCCAGCGCTGCATTGCCTCGCCGATCGTGCTGGCCGCCTATGATCTGCCCTTCACGCCGGTCTTTCTGGCCGGGATTGCGCTGTTCCACCCCTGGCTCGGGATCCTGGCGCTCGGCGGCGGAACGGTCCTCGTGGGCATTGCGCTGCTCAACCAGATGCTCAGCGCCGCACCGGGGCGCGAGGCCATGGTCAGCGGCCACAAGGCAACATTGCAATCCGAGGAAATCCGCACCGAGGCCGAAATGATCCAGGCCATGGGCATGCGCGACAGTGCCTTTCAGCGCTGGCGCGGCGCCCGTGTGAAGGCGCTGCGCGACAGTGTCACCGCAACCGATATCACCAGCGGCTTTGGGGTGCTGACCAAGACCCTGCGCTTGTTCCTGCAATCGGCAATGCTGGGGCTGGGCGCCTATCTGACGCTGGAAGGCATGCTGAGCCCCGGGGCGATGATCGCCGGCTCTATCCTGATGGGCCGGGCGCTGGCACCGATCGAGATCGGGCTCGGGCAATGGCCGGTGTTTCAGCGCGCCCGCAAGGGCTGGCAGAACCTCACCAGCCTGCTGGAGAAGGTGCCGCCGGAACCACAGCGCACCGCATTGCCCAAGCCCCGCGCCCTTCTGGAGGTGCAATCGGTCTCGGTCGCCGCGCCGGGGGACAATCAGCCCCTGCTGCGCAATGTCTCCTTTCGGGTGAACCCCGGCGAGGCGATTGGCGTGATCGGCCCCTCCGGCTCGGGTAAATCGACGCTGGCGCGGGTGATGACCGGCGCCTGGCGGGCGGGCGCGGGCACCGTGCGGCTGGATGGGGCGGCGCTGTCGCAATATGCCCCCGCCACCCTGGGCACGCATATCGGCTACCTGCCGCAGCGGGTGCAGCTGTTTGACGGCACCATCGCGCAGAATATCGCCCGGCTGGCCTCCGAACCCGATGCCGAAGCGGTGGTGGCGGCGGCGAAAAAGGCCGATGCCCATGATATGATCGTCAAGCTGCCGCAAGGCTATGACACCCAGGTGCGCGCTGGCAGCAGCCGGCTCTCGGGCGGGCAGATGCAGCGCATCGGCCTTGCCCGCGCGCTCTATGGTGATCCGGTGATCGTCATTCTGGACGAGCCCAACTCCAACCTCGACAATGACGGCTCCATGGCGCTCAACACTGCGATCCGGGGGCTCAAGGCCTCCGGGAAATCGGTGTTCATCATGGCCCACCGTCCGGCGGCAATTCAGGAATGCGACAAGCTTTTGGTGATTGATCAGGGCCAGATGGCGGCCTTTGGCCCCAAGGATGAGGTGCTGCGCAAGATGGTGAGCAACCACCGCGAGCTCCAGCCGGGCGCCCCCGCCCCGGCGCAAAGCCCCCCTCCCGGTGCCCCGCCTGCTGCCACTTCTGCGGCCTCGGTCGGCAGCCCTGTCACCGGCTCCGTCCGGGCCTCCTTTGGCCGGTCTCTCAAAGGGGGGAAACCCTCATGAGCGGGCCCAATACCTCATGGTCTGTGCGCGGCTCGTTGATCGCCGGCATCCTCGGTCTGGTGATCCTGCTGGGCGGTTTTGGCTCCTGGGCGGTGTTTTCCTCGATCGCCGGGGCGGTGGTCACCTCCGGGCGGATCGAGGTCGACCGCAACCGTCAGGTGGTGCAGCATATCGACGGCGGCGTGGTGGCCGAGATCCTGGTGGACGAGGGCGATCTGGTCGAGGCCGGTCAGGTGCTCCTGCGGCTGGATGCCACCGATCTGGCCTCGCAGCTGGTGATCACCGAAGGGCAATTGTTCGAGATGATGGCCCGGCGCGGACGGCTGGAGGCGGAACGCGACGAGGCCCAGGAGATCAGCTTTGATCCGCAGCTCCTGACGCTGGCGGGTCAGCGCCCCGAGGTGGCCGATCTGGTGCAGGGGCAGGAGCGATTGTTCCAGGCGCGGCGCGACTCCGTGCAGCGCGAAGCCGAACAGCTGGACAAACGCGCCGCCCAGATCAGGGAGCAGATCACCGGCGTGCAGGCCCAGCAGCTTGCCACCCGCCAGCAGCTGGAGCTGATCGCCGAAGAGCTGGGCAACCAGCAATCCCTGCTGGATCGCGGGCTGGCCCAGGCCTCGGTGGTGCTGAACCTGCGCCGCACCCAGGCCAATCTCGAAGGGCGGCTCGGCGAACTGATCGCCAGCGAGGCTCAGGCCAAGGGGCGCATTACCGAACTGGAAATCGAGACCCTGAAGCTGGGCAATCAGCGCCGCGAAGAGGCGATCACCCGGCTGCGCGATCTGCGCTATCAGGAGCTGGAGCTGGCGGAAACCCGGCGCGCCACCCTGGAGCGGCTGAACCGGCTGGATATTCTGGCGCCGGTCTCCGGCGTGGTCTACGGGCTGGCGGTGCAGACGCCGCGCTCGGTGATCCGCCCGGCAGAGCCGCTTCTCTATCTGGTGCCGCAGGACCGGCCGCTGGTGGTGGCAACCCAGGTGGCGCCCACCGATATCGACCAGATCTTTGTCGGCCAGCCGGTCTCTATCCGCCTGCCCGCGCTGGACCAGCGACAGACGCCGGAGCTCTTTGGCACCGTCACCCAGGTCTCGGCCGATGCCTTTGTCGATGAGGCCACGGGCAGGTCCTATTACCGCGCCGAAATCCAGATGCGCCCGGGCGAGACCGATAAGCTCCCCAGGGGCACGGTGCTCATTCCCGGCATGCCGGTGGAAGGTTTCATCCGCACCGCCGAGCATTCGCCGCTGTCCTATCTGGTGAAACCGCTGGCAGATTATTTCATCCGCGCTTTCCGGGAGAACTAGCAGGAGGGTAGGCCTTTACGCCTACCCTCTCGCGTAGATATCTTCGTAACGGACGATGTCATCCTCGCCCACATAAGCGCCGGTCTGCACCTCGATCAGCACCATCGGCAGCTTGCCGGGGTTTTCCATCCGGTGCACGGCCCCAAGGGGAATGTAGACGGATTGGTTTTCGGTCACCAGCCGCACCTCGTCATCCACGGTCACCTTTGCGGTGCCCTCCACCACGATCCAGTGTTCGGAGCGGTGGAAATGGCTCTGCAAGGAGAGGCTGGCGCCGGGGTGCACCTGAATGCGCTTGACCTGGAACCGCCCGCCAACCACCAGGCTCTCGAACCAGCCCCAGGGGCGGTGCTCCTTGGGAAAGGCGGTGGCCTGGGCGGCGCCCTTGGCCTTCAGCGCAGAGACCGCCAGTTTCACATCCTGGGCGCGGGATTTATCCGCCACCAGCACCGCGTCATTCATCGCCACCGCCATGATGCCCTCAAGCCCGATGCCGACCACTTCCAGCCCCTCGCTGTCCGAACGCAAAAGCGTATCGTGGCAGTCGATCGCCGTGGCGCCGGCGCTGGTCACCACGCCGTTGTCATCCGGGCCCAATTCACGCCAGACCGCATCCCAGCCGCCAAGATCAGACCAGGCCGCATCAAAGGGCACCACCGAGAGGTTCCTGGCCTTTTCCATCACCGCGTAATCGATCGAGATATCCTCAGCCTGGGCCCAGGGCTCCGGCGCCAGGCGCAGAAACCCCAGATCGACCTGCGCTTGGTCCAGTGCGGCCTGCACCGGCGCGACCAACGCGGGCGCATGGGCGGTGAAGGCGGCAATGATATCCCTGGCGGCAAAGAGGAAAATCCCGGCATTCCATTTGAAATTGCCCGCCGCCAGCATCTCGGCGGCGCGGGCGGCGTCGGGTTTTTCGACAAATTGTTTCAGCGCCACCGGCGCGCCATCGGCATCGGGGGCGGCGGCCAGCTCCAGATAGCCATAGGCGGTTTCCGCATGGGTCGGGGTGATGCCAAAGGTGACCATCTGCCCCTCGGCCACCGCAGCCAGCCCTTGAGAGATGGCGGCGTGAAAGGCGGCAACATCGGGCACCACATGATCGGAGGGCGCCACCAGAAGCACCGCCTCGGGATCCTCTGCCTGCGCGCGCAGGGCGGCGGCCAGCACCGCCGGGGCAGTATTGCGCCCCTCCGGTTCGATCAGGATGGCGCCGGGGTCAATGCCCACCGCCTGCAATTGCTCGGTGACGATAAAGCGGAAATCGGAATTGGTCAGCACCAGCGGCGCGCCAAACGAAAGCCCCTCTGTCACGCCCGCCAGCCGTTTGGCCGAGGCCTGGAACAGGGTTTCCTCCCCCATCAAGGGCACAAACTGCTTGGGATAGCTTTTGCGCGACAGCGGCCAGAGCCGCGTGCCGGAGCCACCACATAAAAGTACTGGTGTAATGGTCATGTCCTATCCTTGGTTCATCTGCCGCGCGGGCAGTCCCAGCATATTCCAAATCGTGTGAGAGGGAGGGCACAATTATCCAAAGGCATGATTTACTAGTCCGCGCCAAAGAGATCGCGGGTGAAGACCTTGTCGGCCACATCGGCAATCTCGTCACTCAGCCGGTTGGCGACGATCAGCTCTGCCTCCGCCTTGAAGGCCTCAAGATCGCGGATCACCCGGCTGTGGAAGAAGTGATCTTCCTCCAGCACGGGTTCGTAGACGATGACCTCGACGCCCTTGGCCTTCAGCCGTTTCATGATGCCTTGGATCGACGACTGGCGGAAATTATCCGAACCCGCCTTCATCACCAGCCGGTGGATGCCGACCACCCTGGCGCCGCGCATCAGGATCTGATCTGACAAGAAATCCTTGCGGGTGCGGTTGGCATCGACAATGGCGCGAATGAGGTTCTGCGGCACGTGGTTATAGTTCGCCAAGAGCTGCTTGGTGTCCTTGGGCAGGCAATAGCCGCCATAGCCAAAGGAGGGGTTGTTGTAATGGCTGCCGATCCTCGGATCGAGGCTGATGCCCTCGATGATCTGGCGGGAGTCCATGCCACCGGCCATGGCATAGCTATCGAGCTCGTTGAAAAACGCCACCCGCATGGCAAGATAGGTATTGGCAAAAAGCTTGATCGCCTCGGCTTCATCCGGGTCGGTAAAGAGGATCTCGACCTCTGTTTCCTCGGCGCCCTGCAACAGAAGATCGGCAAAGATACGCGCCCGTTCGGAACGTTCGCCGACGATGATGCGGCTGGGGTGCAGGTTGTCATAAAGCGCGCGCCCCTCGCGCAGGAACTCGGGGGAGAAGATCACCTGATCGGTCTCCAGCCGGCGGCGCAGATCGCGCACATAACCCACCGGGATGGTGGATTTGATGACGATGGTGGCGCCGGGGTTTACCGCGATCACATCCTTGATCACCGCTTCGACGCTGGAGGTGTCAAAATAATTGGTCTTGGGGTCGTAATTCGTCGGCGTGGCGACAATCACATAGGCGGCATCCGCATAGGCGGCGCTGGCATTTGTGGTCGCCGAAAGCCGGAGGTCCCGATGGCTCAGGAAGTCTTCGAGCTCGGCATCGACGATGGGGCATTGGCCGCCATTGACCATCTGCACCCGGGTCTCGGAGACATCGACCGCCGTGACCTCATTGTTCTGGGCCAACAGAACGGCATTGGAGAGCCCCACATAGCCGAGACCGGCAACGGCGATTTTCATGAGTATCCTTTCGCTCCTTCAATTCCTGTATCCGATGCGCGTCCCGCGCCCGGAAGAGAATGGACCGGCCTTCATCACATCCTCACGTCGGTCGCATCGACATATCAACCAGGGCTTCATCAAGTATTATCTGTCGATAAAGCCTCTCGTGATCTCTGGACCTGTGTAGGCGGCTCAGAGAAAAAAAACCAGCTAGAAGAAGCGCGCCCGTTGCTCCGCTCACTGCTGAAAAACGGACATAACGACGAAAGAGCATTCATGCGAAGGACAAGCCGCTCCGCCCCTCCTCTCAGGAAAAGGCGCCATCCTTCCTGCGCTTCCTCACCCAGCCCAAAAACGCCGCATCGGGCTTCCTCAGCCGGGGCGCGCCGGTGCGGGCCCAGACCGCCCGCCAGTCGGCCTCCAGCGCGTGCACATCCATGCCCGGCATCAGGCGGCGGGCCTCTTCGCGGGCCTCTTCGCTGACCGTGGGCGGCGCGCTCTCCACCAATCTGTGTTTCTGGGCAAAGCGGATGAGATCGCCCGGCAGCTCCGAGATTTCGTAATCCGGCAGCGGCTGGCTTTGGATCATATCGCGGATCATCTTGCGAAACACCCGGCGCGGGCTGGCGGAGCCGGATTTCTTCAAGAGCGTCTCCACCGAGATCTGCCAGCTGTCCTGGCGACCGCAGTGCTTGCGGGCCAGCTCGTAGATGCGCCGCTCCAAGGGTTTGCGCAGCCGGAAATAATCGCGGCTCAAGGTCAGCACCGATTTTGACAGCACCGCACGATAGAGCCAGTCCGACAGCGTCACCGCCACCGAGACCATGCGACCACCGCGTGCCTTCCTCACGATCTCCCAGCTCTCGATCAGGCCAAAGCCCGAGGTCACCTCATGGCCGCCGGTGGTGATATTGGTGGTGATACGCGTCCCCGCCAGCCGTTCAAAGGCTTCGCGCAGGCGGCGATAGGCATCGCCCGAGGTTTCGCGATTGCAGGCCACCAGAAGATCATGCGCGGTCAGATGCAGGGTGCGAGAAACCTGACGGCCCGCGTTCAGCGCCGCCATCAGCTGGCTGACGCAGAAGATCAGGATATCCTTGTCATGGATCGTCGCCAGCCCCTTGACCGAAGGGGTCACGGTGATCTCGGCGCCGTTGTGTTCGTAATTCAGGATGCGCCGGTCCGGTCGGGTGCCTAGCGAGAACAACGGATGCTCCATCGACGCCAGGTCATTCTTCGGCATCGCATCAAAGATATCACAGAGGAAATAGGCCCCCTGCCCTTCCGGCGGATATCCCGCTGCGGCGGTGCTGATGCCCGTCATGATCTTGTCCTGCTGCTCAATATCGCCCGGGGATTAGCCCCCCGAGTCATTCGTGGTTTTGATTACACCCATCCTAAGGTTATCCACAGAGGCGCACAACGGGGGTTCAGAGTCAGCAGATCGGGGGTTCGGAGTCATTCTATCGGGGTTTCAGAGTCGGTGAGCCGGAAAATTGGCCCCAAACCCCCAATAAAAAAGGACTTTGCCACGCGCGGTGATCTGCCTTAACAGTAAATAACACATATATAACATCACAAAAAAATATGACGGCCTAGGCACAGGCCCAAAATGCCCCGCTGCCCCCCCCCTGCAAGCCTCGGATTTGCTTAGAAAATTCAAGAGGGGTCATCATAATGCTTCCATGTATCGCCTTTTGTGGTATCTTGTGAAAAAGGCGATACATCGGCGGGTGTTCCGACACAGGCAGGACAATCCCCACCGCTTTCACACATGAGGCAGAGGCAGCATGGCCAAAGATATCCACAGCAAGGCAGGCCCCGCCCTGCCCCCCTATTTCAACATTGATCCCGACGCGGCCCTGGCCGAACTGGACCAGCCCACCGATACCGCGCGCTTTGCCGAGATCGCCGAAGGCTGTGCCCGGGGCCGCGCCGATCTGGCCAGTCGTGGCCTCAATGAGGAGGGGTCGAAATCCCTCCGCCTGTTCTCCACCTGGGAGATCACCCGCTATCTGATCCCCGTCGCCCAGGCGCATTTCCGGCGGGTGCTGAAGGCCAACCCGGATCTGCCCCAAGGGCGGTCGGAAACCGAGGGCGGCGCCAAATGGTTCACCCTGGATGAGGTGCTGCGGCTCCGGGCCTTTTTTGCCGCCCAGGGCTCCAAGGCCAAGAACTACCTGCCCTACCGCCCCGAGGGGCTCGCCGCCAAACTCGTCGCGGTGGCGAACTTCAAGGGCGGCGTCGGCAAGACCTCGACCGCGGCGCATCTGGCAATGTCGGCGGCGCTGGATGGCTACAAGGTTCTGGTGATTGATCTGGACAGCCAGGGGTCGATGACGTCGATCTTTGGCGGCAAGGTCGAGGACGAATGGCAAACCGCCTTTCCGCTGCTGGCGCGTCATTACGGCGAACATCTGCGGCTGGAAAACCAGCGCCGTCTGGACCGGGGCGACGCGCCGCAGCCCTTGGACGAAAGCCTGACGGCGGCGATGGAGATGACCGCGCAGGACGTGATCCAATCCACCCACTGGCCCAATATCGACCTCATCGGCGCCCAGCTGAACCTCTATTGGGCCGAGTTCCAGATCCCGGTTTGGCGCATGGCCGCGCGCTCCTGGAAGCTCTGGGATGCGCTCACCGACCGGCTGGAGGCCGACGGGGTGCTCGACCAATATGACGTGGTCTTTATCGACACGCCGCCGGCACTTGGCTACCTCACCATCAACGGGCTCTCGGCCGCCGATATCCTGCTGGTGCCGATGGGGGCGTCTTTCCTGGAATTTGATTCCACCGGCCGCTTCTTTGACATGCTGCATTCCACCTTTGCCTCGATCGAGGAGGGCGAGAACCTCGCCGCGCGCGCGCTGGGGCGGCCTGAGATCGGTTTTGAATGGGACGCGGTGCGGGCGGTGATCACCCGCTATGACAGCGCCCAGCAGGGCGAGCTGGCCGGGCTGGTGCAGGCCTATATGGGCCCGACCCTGTCGCCGCACCGGCAGGATTACACCGCGCTGATTGGTCAGGCGGGCGAGCAGGTCAATGGCATCTACGAGGCGGATTATCGCGACTTCAACCGCGAGACCTATGCCCGCGGGCGCGAGACCTTTGATGCGACCTATGCCGCCTTCAAGCGATTGCTGACCGGCGTCTGGCGGCGCGAGGAACTGGCGTTGCAACAAGAGCGCGCGGCCTCCTGAGGCCATGTTGAGACAAGGCTGCGAGACTGGCCCATGCCCCGCCGCTGATGAGCAAGGACGACGAGAATGGCAAAACGCAAACGGCTGACCCCCGCCCAACCCACCTATCTGAGCGCGGCGGAACGGGCCGCCGCCACCCCGAGCCCCGCGCCCGGTCTCAGCAAGGGCGTGTCGGTCGGGGCCGCGCCGATCGCCCAGGTCGCCTCTGACACCGCCGCCGCCGCCGCGCTGGAGGAGCTCTCCGGCGTTTTGGAAAATGCCCGCGCCAGGGGGCTGATGATCACCGAGATCCCGCTGGAGGCGATCGACGAGACCTATCTGGTGCGCGACCGGGTGGTGCAGAACGAAGAAGACATGCTGGCGCTGATGGCCTCGATTCACAGCCGCGGCCAGCAGACGCCGATCGAAGTGGTGGCGCTGGAGCAGCCGCAGGGCGGGCATAGCCATGGTCTGATTTCCGGCTGGCGCCGCCTGACCGCGCTGCGCCGTCTCGCCGCCGAGACCCCGGATCCGGTCACCACGGTCAAGGCGCTGATCGTGACCCCCGCCAGCGCGGCGGATGCCTATCTGTCGATGGTCGAGGAAAACGAGATCCGGGTGAACCTCAGCCATTATGAACGCGCCCGCATCGCCATGCGCGCGCTGGAGGAGGGCGTCTTTCCCGATCAAAGAAAGGCTCTATTGGGCCTGTTTGGCAATGTTTCACGCGCCAAACGCTCCAAGATCGCCAGCTTTGTCACGCTGGTTTCAGCCCTCGATGAGGCGCTGCGCTTCCCCACCGCAATTCCCGAAAAGTTGGGCCTGGGGCTGGCGCATCTCCTTGAGAAGGATCCCAGCTTCGGCCCCCATCTGCTGGAGCGCCTGCGCGCCTCGGCGCCTGCCGATGCGGTGGAAGAGATGACGGTTTTGAACGGCGCGATGACGGCGCGAAACATGGTTCTAAATGAGCGTTTAGAGTCTGATAAAGATGTGCCTGCGGTGCTTCGGGTCCAGCCCCCTGCCCCCGTGAACCCGCCACAGGCTGCCGCTCCATCTCCGGTGCAGATGCCCCCGCGCAGCCAGGCCGCGGCGCCGCTCTCATCGGAACGGGTCATGCTCAATATCGCTCCGGGCCTGCGCCTGTCCTTTGCCGAGGAGGCCGGAACCATCGAGCTGAGCGGCGAGGCGGTGACAGCGGATCTGATGACAGAGCTCAAAGTCTGGCTCTCCCGCCGCTGACCCTCCGTTTCCTGCGATCTTTGCGACGCGCCTCATTGGCCCAACCGCCCCGAACGTGCACAGATGGGGGTTGTGAGGAACACAAGGAGAACGCACGATGCAGTGACCATTCGCTGCGCGTTGTTTGAAGAGGTGGGATGCGGGACAAACCGGGCTTTCGCTGCTGTCGCACCAATGGCTGCTTCATGGCTTTAAGTCGATGCAGCATGTACCAGTGTTTTAGGCTTTGTTGCACAAATCATCTAAAGGCCGGAGTTCCCCTTTTCCCGGCCGGATTTATCCTACGGCCTCTGTGACGGGTATCTGTAACGATCCTTTTTGGCACGAAGCCCCAGCGTTTCATCACCTTGACCAAAAGTCGCCTTGCCGCGCGCTTGTCTCGCTTGGACTGCAGAATTTTTGTAACCGTCCGGCCTGCCCGCACTGACGGTGATCGTTAGTGAGGGATAATGTCCATTAGCGAACAAATGGACATTGCCGGAGTGGAACATGTCGAAGCGGCGCAGGCGGCGGACTTGGTCTGAAGACGAGAAGCGCATGATTTGCGCGCAGACGCGGGTGGCTGGTGTATCGGTTGCCCAAGTTGCGCGGTGCTACGATGTGAATGCCAATCAGGTCTTCAATTGGCTTAAAGAGCCGCGGTTTGCGGCGGAGGCCGATGAGGAGCAGGACGTACCCCGCTTCCTGCCGGTTGAAGTTCTGGACGCTGAGCCTGCTTCAGCCCCGCCGGATGCCGGGGCGCAGATCGAGGTGGAGCTTGCCAACGGCCACCGCCTGAAGGTTCAGGGCGGCTTTGATCCTGATGCGCTTTCTGCTTTGATCCGGAAGCTTTCGACGTGATCCCGGTTCCGGCAAACACAAAGGTCTGGCTGGCGGCCGGGGTCACAGACATGCGCAAGGGGTTTGGCGGTTTGTCGTGTCAATCGGCAGGCAATCTTGCCCCGCTATCGGCATCCAAGAATGACCCCCATGGAGCGCTCGGGTAGCTGGCCCGATGCGGTGTAGCCCTCACACAGCGCAGCCGTATCGGGCCAGCGGGTTCTCGGTCATTCACGGGTCTTGAAGCGCCAGCTCTCGTTGCCGGTCTCGACGATGTCACAGTGATGGGTCATCTGCCGGTCGCCGTTCGGCACCTTGCCAAGCTTGCGCCGCACGCGCCTGATCGCAGGCGGCAGGTCCCAGTCCTTGAAGGGCGAGCCATTCCGGAGAGCACCGGGCTTGCGAGCCAGAACAGGAATGTAGTGCAACGGGTCGTAGATGGCCTTGTCGCGCCCGAAGGCTCGGGCGTGGCATTGGCCTCGGACCAATGGCGGTTCAATGCCTCAATCCTGAAAATACGCCCGTCGGATCGACACCGCCGCTGAGAAGTTATGGGGCTATGCATCTAACAATGCCCGCCACGGTCAGGAAGGGCAGCAGGTTGATCTGCCAGAGGCTGAATTGATTGTCAGTGTAGCCTGTGCAATTTGCACATATTTGGCAAAGCGCGTGGAGAGCTAGGCGCTTCAAGAAATGCCCTTTACGGGCGTCGCAAAACAACCATCACTCCATCACGCTACGAAATACCGAACCCCGCATCGTCAAGTTGTTCCCTCTCCGGTAAATCTGCAAGGGACCCCAACCCGAACGCGACCAGGAAGTGCTCTGTGGTCACGAATGTATAGGGCGCTCCTCGCTGAGGCGACCTTGGCCCGGTCCCGATCAGGTCGCGCGCATGCAGCCGCCCGATCAGGTCACGGCTGATCTCCTTGCCGAAGATGTCCTTGAGCCCGTCGCGAGTGATCGGCTGGTGGTAGGCGATGGCCGCCAGGACCGCGACGTCGAACTCACTCAGGTCGAGCAACTGATTCCCGACATCCGCCGCAGCGCGGATCGCAGGCGCGTAGGAGGGTCGCGACCGGAACATCCAGCCGCCAGCGACTTGGGCGATCTCGAAGGCCCGCCCTTCCAGATCAGCGACCAGGTCTTCGACCAGCAAATCGACCGAGGCCCCCTGCCCCACCACGCGGGCCAGGTCCTCGCGCGGCACCGGCGAGGCCGAGGCAAAGAGCACCGCCTCAATCCGGCGCATCCATTCCCGCCAGCGCAACTCAGGCGGCAAGTCTATCAACTCGCGATCAAGCTCCGCTTCAAGGCGATCCTTTGCCATCGCTACACCCCGTAAAGCCGGAAGGTGTCCCGCCCGGTCAGCTCGCGCACCGCGCCGAGGTCGACCAACCGGTCGCAGAGCCGCCGCGCGGCGCGGTCCGGCAGGGGGAGCGCGGCAGGCGCCACCGCATCGCGGGTCAGGAACATCGCGACCGCGTCGCCCGCACCCTTGGCGCGAAGTTTGGGCGCGATCGCCTTCAGGTGCGCCGCCCGACGCGCGAGGTCGGCAGCGAGACGCACGGCCTCAACCGCCGATGAGATGAGCACGCTATGGCAGGCGAGACGAAGGTCCTCGTCGCGCTTGCGCAAGTCAGTGCGTTTCAGGTCTGCGGCGAGTAGCGGCACAAGGTGATCCCAGCCAAGCGCCTGGGCGAGGGCCGCCTCCGCGAGGATCAGCGCAGCTACGTCTGCGCACGGTGCCTTCGTCAGCACCGCTTCCAGCACCATTGCGGCACGGGCAACGGGCGCCCCCTCCCCCGCATCGAGCCACGTCGCGACCTGACCCGGCTCGAAGGCCGGTAAGGCTCGGCACAGCGCCTTGAGCGACAACGGTCGCTCCACCGCGCGCCGCCAGGCCAAGTAAGTTTCGCCGGCCGGTCCAGGCAAGTCGCCCGGGCGCAGAAGGTGCACCGCGTCGCGCAGCTCCCCTGCCCTCTCGGGACGTCCAGAAAACGCGACACAGGCCTCAGCAGCCCGCAGCGCCAGCCGATCCCGCAACAAAGCTTGGGGCACCTCCTCATGTCCCAGTACAAGATGCAGGTGGCTCAGCGCTGCCCCCGAAAAAAACGCTACATCTTCAAGGGTTTCCGCATGTCCAGAGGTGACCCAGGCGGGCATCCAGGGTAACGTCTCGAGGTCGCTGATGGGGTTAAGTCTGGCAGATATCATCCCTCGAGCCTATACTGGAGCGGCGCTTTATGCCAGAAAATAGCGCCCTAACCGCCCTACTTTGGTGTTCTATACTATGTCCAATAAGTTTGCATTATCGGATATGAAAAGGTATGCTCAGCGCCATGTCAGAAAATCACGAGAAATCGAGCTCAGAGCCGCCAATCGGGTCTTCGTCCAGCGAGGACAACGAGAGAGATCACCTTGACGGCGAGGCCTTGAGCCTGCCCTCCTTTGTGGCCGGCTCTGGCACCCTCGATCAGCTGGTCGACACGGCCCGCGACTATGCGCGCGCTGCTGCGTCGGATAACACGCTGAAAGCTTATGCCAAGGACTGGGCGCATTTCGCACGCTGGTGCCGGATGAAAGGCACCGAGCCCTTGCCCCCGTCGCCGGAGATGATCGGGCTCTACCTTGCCAATCTGGCATTTGGGTCGGGTCCCTCCCCTGCTCTTTCGGTCAGCACCATAGACCGCCGCCTGTCGGGCCTCGCCTGGAACTACGCGCAGCGGGGATTCACCCTTGATCGCAAGAACCGGCACATCGCCACGGTGCTGGCCGGGATCAAGCGCAAGCACGCACGGCCCCCGGTTCAGAAAGAAGCGATCCTAGCCGATGATATTCTTTTGATGGTGGCCACCCTTGCTTTCGATCTCCGCGGTCTGCGAGATCGTGCGATCCTTCTCTTGGGCTATGCCGGAGGTCTGCGCCGCTCGGAAATCGTCAGCCTCGACGTGCACAAGGACGACACAGCAGACTCTGGCGGCTGGATCGAGATATTCGACAAGGGTGCCCTGCTGACCCTCAATGCCAAGACCGGCTGGCGCGAGGTCGAGATCGGTCGGGGATCGAAAGAACAGACATGTCCCGTGCATGCTCTCGAGCAATGGCTGTACTTCGCGAAGATCGACTTCGGCCCGGTATTTGTCGGGACCTCGCGCGATGGCAAAAGGGCATCCGAAACGCGGCTCAACGACAAGCATGTAGCCCGGCTCATCAAGCGCACCATTCTGGAAGCCGGCATCCGATCTGAGCTACCAGAAAAGGAGCGACTGGCGCTGTTCTCTGGCCACAGCTTGCGCGCCGGTCTTGCCAGCTCCGCAGAGGTTGACGAACGCTTTGTCCAGAAGCAGCTGGGGCACGCCTCGGCGGAGATGACCCGCCGCTACCAGCGCCGCCGCGATCGGTTCCGGGTAAACCTGACCAAAGCAGCCGGGCTATAGGTCAACATTTCTGAGAGCAGCCAGCGCCGCGACATGACGCGCAAGATCACTGCGGGAATGCAGGATATCAACGATGATGACCTCGTCAGGCTGATCCAGGAACGCAGGAAATGCTCCCCTGCCCTCGCGAACCGCACAGCTTCTGCTATGCGCCTGACTGTTCAGGATTGCCTGCAGCGGGCGAGCAGTTCCGCTTCATAAAGGTCTGCCTGTTTGAGCCCGAATTGCTCGATCGCCATTTGGGAATCTCGACCAGACTGGCCTCTGCGCGCCGGGTCAGCCGAAGGGATCGGCTCATGAAGATGTGCGCGCTTGCCGAAATGCCCGCCGGATCGCGTCGTCACGGCTACCTTCGGCGAATTCGCCCGCCTTTGCCTGCGCCAATCCCTCGAACAACCCCTGCCGAATACCGGTGAGTCGGGCTTCTTCCTGCTCCAACAGCCGAAGCCCCGCGCGCATCGCCTCGCTGACGTTCTGATAACGTCCGGAGGCAACCAAAGCCTGAACCAGCTGGTCTTGGGTTTCGGTCAGAACGACATTGCGTGTCACCATGGAACAACTCTCCTTGTTGGCAATATATGCCAATGCGAGGGTTCGCTCAATGTCACGGAGGCTTGTATCACCGTTTCCAAAGGGTCGTTTATTGATGATACATAAAATTGCAAACGGCCCGTTTTCATGCCCCTGATAGGCTATGCGCGCGTATCGACAGAGGATCAGACCCCCCTGCCCCAGTGTGAGGCCCTGCAAACTGCGGGATGCGTCGAGATCTTTGAAGAGCACGCCTCAGGCGGCAATCGCGCGCGGCCGGTGCTGGCACGCGTGCTCGAACGCGTCCAGAGCGGCGATACACTGGTCGTTGTGCGGATCGACCGGCTTGCACGGTCTCTGTCCCACCTACTGGAACGTCTGGAGGCCAAGGGAGCTTTCTTCCGCTCCCTTCAGGACCCCATCGACACCGCTTCCCCGCAGGGCAAGTTCACATTGCAGGTTCTGAGCGCCGCGGCCGAGTTCGAGCGCGCGCTAATACGTGAGCGCGCAAAGGCCGGGCTTGCCTCTGGGGCAGCCATGCTTGCGCGTTTGTCGGGCAAACAGTTCCCCGGACTGTTTGCTGACCCTCCTCACTCCATTCCCCTTCGCCTTCGGATTTGATGCCCGTGCTGTCGATGAGCAGGTGCAGAGGGCCGGTGGCTCCGCGATACGGCAGGCTCACGTTCAGTGTCTGTTGACGGCGGCAAAGGGTGCTGAAATCGGGCACCGCCCAGGCCAACCCAACCAACTGCAACAGGCTTTCGACGAAACCCGCGGTTTGCCGCTGCGGCAAGCCAAATAGCACTTTTAGCGTCAGACAGGTCTGGATGGCCGCGTCGCTGAATTCTTGCTGTCGCCCACGCTTGCCCGTTGGCGGCGGCGTCCAGGTCATCTCCAGATCAAACAAAATCGACAGCGATCCGCGTTGCTTCAGCGCATTCGCCATTGTGCTCGAACCAATGGCGCATCAATGGCTCATTGTACGAAGGCCAGTTCCTGGTCTTTTACTTCGTAGGGGCCCAAATGCCCATGTCGCCCAGCTATCATACTGGATTCAAAAAGTAAATCCCTAAAGCGATTTATGCGACAAAGCCTCAACGACCTGCTGACTTGGAATTACGCCAAACACGTGTGACCGGCGCTCCGCTTACGATAGAGGCCGATCACGGCAAGCTCAAGCAGCTGATCAAGCCGGTGCGTGGCTTCAAGACGATGAGGACGGCCTACGCCACAATCAAGGATTTCGAGGTGATGCGCGCCCTGCGAAAAGGCCAAGGCCGGGCCATGTATCATGACCGAGGCAATGACGCTGATCGCAGAGCATTTCAAAGCCGCGGCATAAGTAGGTCCAATGCAGGGATAACTGCGTCCTGTGATAAAGTTTTCAACAGAGCCTTCAAGCGGCTTCTCAGGTGGTTTTGACCGTATCCAACGCTCCCCGTGCCGCAGCGGATTGTTGCGCTCGGTTCCAAAGCTGCGCATCGATGTCGAATAGCTCTTCCAGAATGCCGCATTCCATTTCGGACAGATCGGCACGCATTACGGTCTTGGACGACTTGTTGCGGTCGAGCGAGGGGGCGAGCGGCTGGCCCGTGAGCCGCCTATAGGCATCATCCAGTTCCGACAGCGTATAAAGTGTCACGCCGAAGCGGTGAAGGAAAGCCTCGGCAGCCTCCCAATTGCGCTCGCCAGAGAGGTAGTAACATTGAAAATTTGGCGACCAAATGGGAATCCGATGGGAAAGCGCCATGAATTGCCAAAAAGTCAGCTCCTTCACGCGGTCATAGTTCTGAGTGTGGGTGGCGGTGATGGCGAAGTTATACATCGATAGTGCCGCCGATATCGGTTCGCGGCAGACAGCGATGTATTCGGCCTCGATATTCGTCAGCATCCGCTCGTATGGAAAGCGGGCGTTGTGCACGGTGATGACGTCGATGTCGCGGAACCCCGTGGCCGCGTGGCGCTGAAGCGTGGGCCAGTCGCTGCGGTTGACGTATTGAAAAAAGCGTGGCCCCAGATGCGCGTTCAGATTGGCATCCACCGTGGTGCCGCCGCATTTGGGCAGGTGGATATAGACCTTCAGGGGGGTGGTGCGCATGCGTGACTCCTATGGGTTTTGTTATTCCGCGGCCTTCTGGGGGCCAAGCTGTGCTTCGATCTTTTCCAGGATGCGCTGCGCGCTGGCGGACTCTGGATTGCTTTGAGTGGCCTCGATAGCAAAGGCATGGGCGGTGTCCAACCGGCCGGTGTTGAAGAAATGGATCGCCGCCTCGCGCCGGGCGGATGCCTTTTCGGGGTTGTTCTCGACCGAGGCCAAGATGGCCTTATCGGCCAGCGTCTGTTCGCCCATCTCGACAAGCTGCCGAGCCACGCGGGCATAGACCACCGTGTCCTCGGGGCGGTCGATCAGGCGCTGGCAGGCGGTCAGCACCTGATCCCAGCTTTGCCGCGGGGCCGCCCCGCGCAGCCGGTCGACCACCGTGCGGGTGCGCGATTTCAAAAGCTTCAGCCCGCGTGTGGCCTCTGGGCTTTCGGCGGCCTCAAACTCTGACTCCGAACGCATGCCGTCGATGGCGTCTTTCAGGCGCCGGGCGAAGACCTCTGTGTCGAAACGGTCGCGCAGCACCGCGTCGACCCGGTCGAAATCCAGCGGCGTGTTCAGCGCCTGTTCCAGCGCGGCCAGCGCTGCCTCTGGGGTGTAGTCGTCAAAGACCGCGCAGCCGGGGATGTCGCGCACCCATTCGGCGGTGCCGATGCCCGCATAGCACACCAGCTTGACCCCGCGCGACGCGGCTTCCAGCGCGGCCAAGGGCTGAGGGTCATCGCGCGAGGGGATGAACATCACATCCAGATCGGCGATGAATTCCTGCGCCTCTGCCGGGGGCTTGGCGCCGTGAAAGGTGATGGCGTCGCGGTCAACTAGGCCCTCGCTTTGCTTGCCCACCCATTCAAACGACATCTTGGTCCCGCCGACCATGCGTGCCACCTGGGTGAACAGTTCCGTGCCCTTGCGCGACTGATAAGACCCCACCATCCCGATGCACAGGCTGCGGCCTGGGTCGCGATCAGACCGGGCGATGCGGTTCATCCGCCGCGCCTCTGGCGGTAGGATCGTGTCGACGGTGTTATAGACCAGCTCGGTGGCCTTGGGCGCGAACGCCTTTTGCACATAGGCCTCTTGCGCGGGCGACACGCACATGACCGTGGCGCGGCTGACGCAATTAAGAAACCGGTAATAGCCCAAGGGCTGCTTTTGGCGGTAGCCTTCCATCGTCCATTCTGTTTCGTGCAGGTAGATGGCGATCTCGTCGGCCTCGTCGATCAGCCGCTGCACGCGCGTGTCCGAAAAGCTGGCGATGCTGTTCAGCACCAGCCGAAAGGGCCCCGCGGTGACGTGGTCGATGGTCATGCGCACGCGGCGGCGGTCGCGGTCGGATAGGTTGATGACCTTGGGGCGCAGGTGCAGCTTTTGGTTGGACACGTCCAGATAGGTCTGCAGCGGGCGATAGACCCCGGCGAACGATTGCATCTCGTGCACCACCCAGACCACGTCGGAATGGGGCAGACCGTCCAGGCTGATCAGATCAAAGAGCCGGTTCATCCGCTCGATGTCCAGCTTTTGATCCTTAAAGCCCGCAAGCTTGGCCTCCAGCGCCTTGATCTGTACCTGCATGCGGCCCAGCGTGGCGCCGACCTCGACACTGATGGCGAGCGCGGCGGGGTCAGAGGCGTCGGCCGTGACCGCCGGCACAGACACAGGTGAAGGCGCTTGGCCTTCAGGCAGCGCGTTGATGGCGAACTTTCGTGCCAGCCGCTTGCCTTTGACCATGTCGTCAAGGTCGCGGAAATGGGTGTGGTTGACAATCTCAAAGTCCGGGAATTCCTTTATGATCGTCTGCAGGA
Organism: Phaeobacter sp. HF9A; assembly: GCF_011806385.1. Classification (GTDB taxonomy): domain Bacteria; phylum Pseudomonadota; class Alphaproteobacteria; order Rhodobacterales; family Rhodobacteraceae; genus Epibacterium. Next base: position 33,289 of record NZ_JAATOX010000028.1, read on the forward strand.
ACTCCAGATCGGCCTCAAGCGAATGCGCGCCTGCCTCATAGCCCGGGGTGGTGTGCGTGTCGCCCAAGGTGCGCGCCAGATCTTCGGGGATGGTAAAGGCATAGCGGCTGTCGGCGCTTTGATAGAAATCCAAGCCAAAGAGATAGGCGCGCTTGACCCCCATCACCGCGAAGGTGGCCAGGGCCTGCACCCCCAGCGTGGGCAGGGGGCGGCTCATCATGCGGCGTCCCAGCGGGTCGCATTGGCCGATCACGCGCCAGTGGTCGAATAGCTTGTCGTCGGGAAAGAAGGGATCGTCTTTCACCTTGCCGTGGTCGTAATCCATCCGGTCGATGGGCACCGACGAATAAAAGGCGTCAAAGGCATAGCGCCCGCTGTCGACGGTGCTGCGCAGGGTTTCGTGCAGCGCTTGGCGGTTAACCGCCCAGAAATAGCTGTCGACCGCGCGGCCATAGGGCAGACCCTCTTCCAGCATGAAGAAGTTCATCCGCGCCACATGCGCCGGTTCCTTGATATCCTGGAAAGCCATCGCGTTGTCTTTTGACGACGGCCCGTTTCCAACAATAACAACCGCTTGGTTTTTGAAAATCATTGGCTTTCCTCGACATCCACAAATTTTTACGCACGTCATAATTCGTACTTTAAAGACGGAGATTAAACATAGAAATCTACAAGTAAAGTGCCTTCTAAACGTATCAAAGAAGCGCCAGTCTTGTTCGAATATTCCTAACCGTGGTCCCGTAGAGGTGATTCGGGAAATCTGAACAGGTGAGTTAGGTGGATTTTCCGCTCCCAATCCGGCAGTTTTGCCGGGAAGAAGGAGCGACGATGACAAGACGGCCGAGACGGAACCATAGCCCCGCTTTCAAGGCAAAAGTCGCGCTGGCGGCTTTGAAGGGCGACAGAACGATGAGCGAGCTGGCGACACAGTTCGATGTGCATCCGAACCAGATCAAGCAATGGAAGGATCAGCTCCTCGACGGCGTGACGGATGTCTTTGACGACAAACCCAAGGCGTCGAAGGAGCCTGAGATCGACGTCAAATTCCTTCATGCAAAGATCGGCCAGCTGACGCTGGAGAATGATTTTTTAGAGGGAGCGCTCGACAAGGTCGGTCTGTTGCCGAGCGCAAAGAAATGACAAATCGCAACCACGCCCTGAGCCTGAGCCGCCAAGCCGATCTGCTCGGGATCAGCCGGGGCAGGCTGTGTTACGAGCCGCACCCCACCTGTGAAAATGATCTCAAACTGATGCGCCGGATTGATGAGCTGCACATGGAGTATCCGTTTGCGGGCAGCCGGATGATGAAAGGTCTTCTGCGTCAGGAGGGCTTCACTGCTGGACGATTGCGTGTGGCCATCCTTCGAGCGGAATGTGCAGCCGTAGTCTGACGGCTCCAGCCCAAAATGAGGTGCGAGAACCTCAAACATGGCCTTGTCCGGGGAATAGATCGCGCCGTACTCCTGCGGGATGCCGACGCGGAAGCTGATCGCAAAACTGTGGCGCAGGTCGATATCCGCGAGATCGCCCCCTTCGACTGTCAGTCCGTGCGTCTCTGCCACGGCGAGGCATGCCTTCATCATATCCCGGCGAAGCCGATCGCAAAGCTCTGGGGTCAGGTTCCGTCCCAGATCATCGTTCATGTCGTCTGGCTCTACGCCCGGTTCAACTTGAGCCTGCGCGAGGTTGAAGAGCTGATGCTGGAACGTGGCGTGGACGTTTCGTACGAGACGATCCGGCGCTGGACGGTGAAGTTTGGTCCACTGATTGCTCACACCTTAAGGCGTCGGCAGCCGCGTCCCGGCGATGTCTGGCATCTGGAACGAAGTCGTCGGGAAGATCGCGGGCCGGTCATTCTGGCTGTGTCGGGCTGTCGATCAACACGGCGTCGTTCTTGAAGAAATTCGAGGCTGTCCGGTGGCAGCCGGTCGAGGGGATTGTAGCAAGCCGAAGGATGGCCGCTGACTTCAAACGGATCGAGGACATGAACCGTCCCGAAGCGCCGCCGGGCCTCGCCCGCGATCCGGGCATTCTCGCCCTTGGGGTCGATGACCAGCACCAAGCGTTCCGCCGCCAGCAGGTTCGGGATCACGGTGCCGACGCCTTTCCCGGCCCGTGTCGGGGCGAGCGTGATCAGATGGGCCGGACCGTCATAGTGCAGCAACCGCCCGGTGTGCGGATTGCGCCCGATCAAAAGTCCGTCTTCGCGTTGGAGCTTTTTCAGCTCCTTGCGGTTCGCAAACCGGGCCGAGCCGTGGCTGTCACCGGTCAGCCCGAAATAGGCACCGGCCCCGGAGGCCATGCGCCAGTACTGGAACCCGAAGACAGCACCCACGAACATGAAGGGACCGAAGACCAGCCACTGCCAGGCGCTTTCGCCCGGCGTCTGGTCGAAGAAGGCAAAGATGAATGGCGTGGCCACCAAAGAGCCGGGCATCGCCCCAAAGGCCATCGCTCCGATCAACCATCCGAGCAGTATAGGCGTGAAGATCAACCGACCGAAAAAGCGGAACAGCCCCCCAAAAACGAGCATCACACTCCGCATCAGGCCGCGCCGTCATCGCTTGGGGCAGGGGAGGGGGTATCCCACTACGCGAAGGCCTTGCGGTCCTGTTCACGGGAGAGGTTACGGATCAGACGGTCGAGCATGGCCGCAGCGTAGGAATCCCGTTCCGCCAGGTCCATGAGCGCCCCGCCCGCCGCGTATCCAGCTTGCGCTGTCTGGTGGCTTCCCGGTTCTTCAGAGCCTGATGAAGGCGGGCCTTGGCCTGGGCGTAGCGTTTCTCGGCGCGTTCAAGCTCAGTCTCGGCCAATTCGGGAAGCCACTTCAAAGAGGGCAGGTGTAAAGGTTAGGCTTGCCACAATCAGCGATAGCGCTTACCCGTAGGCCTGTAAAGGACAAGGGCGCACTTAGGCCATGTTGCACCAATCGGTTGGGGGATTCACTGCATGAATCCAGCATGATAGCTGGGAGGCATGAGCAGCTGGCC
>NZ_JAATOX010000029.1 GCF_011806385.1 Phaeobacter sp. HF9A
GGTCGCTTCGGGCAAAGCCCGAAGCGAAACACCTCCGACAGGACGCATTATTTGCAATTGACCGGATGCTGGAGCTTTGGGCCCTCCGCCAGGGATATCTTGCCCTTGGCCGAGGCGGCGGCGAGGTGGCGCAGCAGCTGGCGCAGCAGAGAAGGCCGCTGGCGGGGTTTGCGATAAGCGCTGGGCAGCGGTCTTTGTGGCACATCGCAATGGCGGGTCGCGGTCAGCATGCTGCGGGCATAAATATCATTTAACATGGTCCGATCTCCTTTTCTGAGATCCACACGCTGGATCTGTTTGTACTCTTGCGAAAAGAGACCAGTCATGCGAGTCAGGAAGAAATCCATAATGTAAGGTTGGCTTACATATGAGCTGGCGCGACATGCCCTCCCTCGCGGCCCTCAGGGCTTTTGCCGTTTTTGCCGAGACCGGCCATGTGCAGCGGGCGGGCGCATTGTTGAACGTCAGCCACGCAGCGATCAGCCAGCAATTGCGCCAGCTGGAGGCGCATATGGGGCTGGCGCTGCTGGATCGCTCGGGGCGGTCGCTGCGGCTGACGCCAGAGGGGGAGCAATTGGCGCAGGCCTTGACGCTCGGCTTTGGCGCCATCCGCAGCGCGGTGCAGGATCTGACGGTGCGCGGCGCGGGTCAGCCCCTGCATGTGACCTGCACGCCGATGTTTGCGACCCATTGGCTGATGCCGCGCCTGCCGGTGTTCCGACAGGCCCATCCTGACGTGGATCTGGTGATCGACCCCTCCGGCGAGGTGATGCAACTTGTGCCGGGCGGCATCGACATCGCCCTGCGCTATGGCAAAGGCGACTGGCCGGGGATGGAGACGGAGATGCTGCTGGCCTCGCCCATGGTGGTGGTGGCGGCGCCGGGGCTGCTCGACGGGCGATCGGTAACACGGCCGGAAAACCTGCTCGATCTGCCCTGGCTGGAGGAGATCGGCACCAATGAAGCCTCTGTCTGGCTGAAGTCGCGCGGCGTCACCGAGGCGGTGAAGGCGGGGCGAATCAAATTGCCGGGCAACCTGCTGATGGATGCGCTGCGCGCCGGGCAGGGGGTGGCGGTCTCGGTGCAAGCTTTTGTCGCACCCGACATCGCGGAGGGACGTCTGGTGCAGCTGTTCTGCGAAGAAAAAGGCCGTGGCTATCATATCGCGCATCGTCCCGGGGTGCTGCGGCCGGGTGCGCGACACTTCGTCAACTGGCTGCGCCGGGAGCGGGATTCTATCGCTGACAGCTGACTGCGCTCCTGTGCAGTCTGTTCTCGCGGATTATGGCATGTTGACAAAAAGCACATGTTGGATGCGATTTTTGATCCACGTCAAAGTCTCGATGCCCCGCCTCTGAGAGAACACCATCAGACCTGTCACAAGACCGGAGCCAATGCGTTGAGCGATTCGAGTCCAGCCCCCAGCCTTTATGCCGCCAGGGAGCCCATCTTTCCCCGCCGAGTGTCAGGGAAATTCCGCAACCTGAAATGGGTGATCATGGCAGTCACCCTGGGTATCTATTACGTCCTGCCCTGGATCCGTTGGGACCGAGGCCCGGAACTGCCGGATCAGGCGGTGCTGCTGGATCTGGCCGGGCGTCGGTTCTATTTCTTCTGGATCGAGATCTGGCCGCATGAATTCTACTTCGTCGCCGGGCTTCTGGTTATGGCGGGGCTTGGGCTGTTTCTGTTTACCTCGGCGCTGGGGCGGGTCTGGTGCGGCTATACCTGCCCGCAAACCGTCTGGACCGACCTGTTTATCCTGGTGGAACGCTGGATCGAAGGCGACCGCAACGCCCGCCTGCGCCTGCATCGCCAGAAAAAGCTGGATCTGCGTAAAATTCGCCTGCGGCTGACCAAATGGGTCGTCTGGCTGCTGATCGGTCTGGCGACCGGCGGGGCTTGGGTGTTCTACTTTGCCGACGCGCCGACCCTGCTGCATGATCTGGTGACCGGCCAGGCGCATCCGGTGGCCTATACCACCATGGCGGTGCTGACCTTCACCACGTTTTTCTTTGGTGGCTTCGCGCGCGAGCAGATCTGTATTTATGCCTGCCCCTGGCCGCGCATTCAGTCGGCGATGATGGATGAGGATACGCTGACCGTTGGGTATCGCGACTGGCGCGGCGAGCCGCGTGGCAAGCACCGCAAATCCGCCGAAACGGAAAACCTGGGCGATTGCATTGACTGTATGGCTTGCGTGAACGTCTGCCCGATGGGGATCGACATCCGCGATGGTCAGCAGATGGAGTGCATCACCTGCGCGCTTTGTATTGATGCCTGCGACGATATCATGACCAAGGTGGGCAAACCGCGCGGGCTGATCGACTATATGGCGCTATCGGACGAAACCAACGAACGCGCGGGCAAGCCGCCGCGCCCGGTGTGGAAACACATCCTGCGGCCGCGCACGATCATGTATACCACGCTTTGGGGTGCGGTGGGTCTGGGGCTGCTTTTTGCATTGTTCATCCGGGCCGATATCAGCATGACCGTGGCGCCGGTACGGAACCCGACCTATGTCACCCTCTCGGATGGGACCATCCGCAACGCCTATGACGTGCGCCTGGCGAACAAACATGGCGAGGCCCGTGAATTCGAACTCTCGCTCACCGGCAACCCGGTCTTCTCCCTCTCGCTTGAGGGCGAGGAGGGGGCGACGGTGATGGTGCCGGCAGATACAGCCAGCCTGCAACGGGTCTACATCGAGGCGCCCAAATCCAGCGCCCCTGCCAATGCGGAGGCCACCGAAGTGCGGCTCTGGGTCGAGGATCTGAGCTCGGGCGAGCGCGCCTCGCGCGATACCACCTTTAACGGACGGGGGGACTGATCCATGACCAGCAAGGCGAGCAAGACACCGCGTGAATTTACCGGCAAACATATGCTGGCGCTCTGTGTCGGGGCCTTTGGCATCATCATTGCGGTGAACGTCTATATGGCGGTGAGCGCGGTGCGGACCTTTCCGGGGCTGGAGGTGGCGAACTCCTATGTCGCCAGCCAGGAATTCAACGCCCGCCTTCACGCCCAGCAGGCGCTCGGCTGGTCGGTCTATGCCTCCGCGACCGACGGGCATGTGAAGCTGGAAATCACCGACAAGGACGGCAATCCGGTCGAGCTTGCCGCATTGGACGCGATCCTGGGGCGCGCGACCCATGTGAAGGATGATCAGACGCCGGAGTTCGTGTTTGATGGCACCGCCTATGTGGCCGAGGCCAAGCTGGCGCCGGGGAACTGGAACATCCGTATGGTGGCGCGTGCCAAGGATGGCACCGAGTTTTCACAGCGGGTGATCCTGCACAAGCAAGGCTGAGCAAAAAGGGGAGACGGCGTTGGATCAAGTTGCATATAGGGCCACTGACTATGCGTGGCGCGGAGCACGCCAATGACCGCGCAGATGCGACATCAGACCGCCGTCTGCCCTGGCTGCATCGCCGCCCCGACCGAGGCGGTGGAGACCGCTCCCACCGAAGCGCGCTTGGCGATTTCGCTGCCGACGATCCATTGCCAGGCCTGTATTGCGGCGGTCGAGCGGGGCCTGAACGCGGTGCCGGGGGTGCATTCCGCCCGCGTCAACCTAACCTTGAAACGGGCGCTGATCGAGGCCGACCCCGGTATGGGCGCCCGCGATCTGATCCCGGTCTGCGAGGGGCTGGGCTATGAGGCGCATGAGCTGGATCTTGCGGCCCTCGGCGCAACGGCCACCGACCGCGCCGGGCGCGAGCTGCTGGTGCGGCTGGCGGTGGCGGGCTTTGCCTCGATGAACGTGATGCTTCTGTCGATCTCGGTCTGGTCCGGGGCCTCGGACGCGACGCGGGACATGTTCCACTGGATTTCCGCCGCCATTACCCTGCCTGCTATCACCTATGCGGCGCAGCCGTTTTTCAAACACGCCTGGGGCGCGCTGCGGGCCGGGCGGCTCAATATGGATGTGCCGATCGTTCTGGCGTTGCTGCTCTCGCTGATTACCTCGCTTTGGGAAACGTCTCTCTCGGGGGAGCATGCCTATTTCGATGCGGCTCTAACATTGACATTTTTCCTGCTGGCGGGGCGGTATCTGGACCATCGCACCCGTGCGGCGGCCCGCTCGGCGGCGGAAGAGCTGACCGCGCTGGAGGTCCCCCGCGCCTGGCGGCTGGACGGGCAGGGACAGGAAATCGAAGTCACGGTGACCGATCTGGCAGTGGGCGATCTGATCCGCGTGCGCCCCGGTGGGCGGATGCCGGTGGACGGCGTGATCGTCGAGGGCAGCTCGGAGCTGGATCGCTCGCTTCTGACCGGCGAGACGCTGCCGGTGCTGGCCGAACCCGGTGCGCAGGTCTCGGCGGGGGAGGTCAACCTGACCGGTCCGCTCACGCTGCGGGCGACGGCGGTCGGGCAGGATACCTCGCTTCATCGGATGGCGGATCTGGTGGCGATCGCGGAATCGGGGCGGGCGCGCTATACCTCACTGGCCGACAGCGCGGCCAAGCTCTATGCGCCGGGGGTGCATATCCTGTCGCTGCTGGCCTTTCTGGGCTGGTATCTCTTTACCTACGACGTGCGTGTGGCGCTGAATATCGCGGCGGCGGTGCTGATCATCACCTGCCCCTGCGCGCTGGGGCTGGCGGTGCCAGCGGTGACCACGGCGGCCTCTGGCCGGCTGTTTCGCTCCGGGTTTCTGGTCAAACACGCCACCGCGCTGGAGCGTCTGGCCGAGGTCGATACCGTGGTGTTTGACAAGACCGGCACGCTGACGGCAGGCACGCCCGAGGTGGTGAACCTCGCGGATCTCTCAGAGGCGCAGCTCTCTGTTGCGCTGGCACTGGCCGAGGGCTCCTCGCATCCTCTGGCGCGGGCATTGACACAAGCCGCCCGCGCAGCAGGCGCAGAGCCCGCCGTCCTTAAGGATCTGACCGAGGTTCCGGGCTATGGCACCGAAGCGACGCTTGCAGGCACGCGCGTGCGTCTGGGGCGCGCCGCCTGGGTTGGTGGCGATGTCAAAGGGGTGCAGACCGCGACCTGGCTGGACCTGGGGCAGGGGACACCCGTTGCGATCCGCTTTGTCGATGCCCTGCGGCCCGGCGCCGAGGAGGCGGTGACCAGGCTGCAAGAGGCCGGCAAGCGGGTGATCCTGATCTCGGGTGATACCACCGCCGCGGTGGAGGATCTGGCGACGCGTCTTGGCCTGCGTCACTGGGTGGCCGAAGCGCTGCCGGAACATAAGGCCGAACGGGTGGCGGCGCTGACCCGCGAGGGGCACAAGGTTCTGATGGTTGGCGACGGGCTCAACGATACGGCGGCGCTGGCGGGGGCGCATGTTTCGATCTCGCCCGCCTCGGCGCTGGATGCGGCGCGGGTGGCCTCGGATATTGTGCTGCTGGGTCAGGACCTCTCCCCGATCGCCGAGGCCTGCGGCATCGCCGAACGCGCCACCCGGCGGATCCGGCAGAACTTTCGCATTGCCACGATCTATAATATCATCGCGGTGCCGCTGGCGATCGCCGGCCTCGCGACGCCCTTGATTGCCGCGCTGGCGATGTCCAGCTCGTCGATCACCGTGTCGCTCAACGCGCTGCGCCTGCGCTAGGCTGCGCGGCAAAGGACCCTGACTATGAACGTGTTATCCTATTTGATTCCGATTTCCCTGATCCTCGGCGGGGTAGGGCTGATCGGTTTCATCTATACCGTGCGATCCGATCAATACGACGACCCCGAGGGGGATGCGCGTCGGATCCTCAATGACGAATGGGACGACCACCCCAAGCCATGACAGAGGGGCGGCGCTCTGGCGCCAGTGCCGCGCCTGTCCGCAGTTGGCAATCCCCCGACCTGTAGCTACAGCTGGTATCACCGCCTTTGCCGCCTATAGGGTTTGTTGCCGATGATGTCTTGTACCTCAGAATTGAACAGCTGGTTGGTCCAGCAGGGGCTGCGTGAGCAGGACCGCGAGAGCCTGTTGCGCGCGCTCTGCGAACAGCTGGTCAACAGAGGTGTGCCCTTGCTGCGCATGCAATTGGCGCAGCGGGCGCTGCACCCGGAATTCGGCGGCATCGGTTTCACCTGGACCCGTGCCGATGGCATGGCCTCGCAGTATTTCGGCCATCTCCAGACCGGGCCGCAGGATGAATGGTACAACAGCCCTTTTTACGCGATGTTGGCAAACTGTGACGCGGAGCTGTTTGCCGATCTGACCGGGGCAGAGGTGACACGTTTCCCGGTGTTTCCCGAGCTGCACGCCATGGGCGCGCGGGCTTACTTCGCCCAATGGCAACCGCTGGGCAAGATGACCCGGGAGGATTACGATCTCGATCATATCGGCGGCGAGGGGGTGGTGGCCTCCTGGTGTTTCGACTGCCCGCCAGAGGAGGCCGCGCGGCACTGCGAGACCATTCGCGGCTGCTTTGAAACGCTGGTGGTGGTGCTGTCAGCGGCAAGTAACCGCGAAATGGGGCGGGCGCTGCTGAAGGTCTATCTGGGTCGGGACGCGGGCGAGCGGGTGCTGTCAGGCGAGATACAGCGTGGTTCCCTACAATTGATCGACGCGGTGATCTGCCTGTTTGACCTGCGTGGCTTTACCAAACTGTCCGAGCAGCTCCCTGGCGAAGCGCTGGTGGAGATGCTGAACGATTACTTCGGTCATGTGGTCGAGGTGATCCAGTCCCATGGCGGCAATATCCTGAAGTTCATGGGCGATGGGGTGATGGCGATGTTCAATCTCGGCACCCTGGAGGAGGACGCGCAGGCGGCGCTGCGGGCTGTGGCGGAATTGGCGCAGCGGATGGAGGTGCTGAATGCCAGCCGGGTGCAGGACGCAAAGCCGCTGGCCGACTATTCCCTGGCACTGCACGCCGGAGAGATCCTCTATGGCAATATCGGCGCGCCGAGCCGGCTGGATTTCACGGTAATCGGCCCGGCGGTAAACCTGACAGCGCGGATTGCGGATCTGCATCGCACGGTGGATCGGGCGATTATCCTCTCTGAGGAGGTGCGCAATGCGGCGGGGCGTGACCGGGAGGACCTGATCTCTGTCGGCCGCTACATGCTGCGCGGGGTGGCGGAGCCTGTGGAGCTCTTTACCCTATATACGCCCCAGGCTGTCGGAGCAGTTGACACGTCAATGACCGTCGATCCCTGACCAAGAGAGATGTTTCCACCCGTTCCGGGTGGACCCGCGCGCGCCGGGCCTCTGGCCCGGCGCGCGCCCTCCGCCGACCCCGAAGCGGCCCACCGCAGGTGGATCGCCAGAGGGGGCGGAACCGATCAGCATCGACCGCCAGCCTCGCCACGATTTCCAGGGCTGATCTGCTCCAGAAACTAAATGTCGATCTCCACCTCGGGCAGGTTCAATGCCTTCATCATGTCGCGCAGCTCTTGCCGCGCTGCGATATTGGAAATGTTGAGCTGCTTCACGCCTACGTCCTTGAGGTCCAGCAGCGTCAGCCCGCGCGGGAACAATTCGCGAAAGATCACCCGTTCGGAAAAGCCCGGCGCCACCCGAAAACCGATGCGTTTGGAGAGCATATTGATCGCGCGCTCCATCTTTTCCTTGTTGACCATGCGCTGGGTGCCGACCCGGTTGCGGATCACGATCCAGTCGATCGGCGGCAGCCCGGCCTGCGCCCGCAGCTGGCGGGCGTTCCAGACCATTTCGGAATAAACGGAGGGGCCTTTGATTTTTTCGCCCTTCTCATCCGTATGCGCCAGCAGGTCGAAATCGACAAAACTGTCGTTCAGCGGCGTGACCAGCGTGTCGGCCAGCGAATGCGCCACCTGGCTCAGCCGGGTGTGGGAGCCGGGGCAGTCGATCAGGATGAAGTCATACTCCGGTTCCAGCTCTGAAATGGCAGCAGAGAGGCGCAGATCATAGATGTTTTCGCCCGGCTGCAAGGTGTCGGGGTCGATCTCCGGCAGCTCGTGCAGGGCCACCATCGGCAGGCTCACATTCGATGCGGCAATGAAGGCCAGCCGGTTTTCCAGGTAGCGCCCCAGCGAGCGCTGCCGCAGATCGAGATCCAGCCCCGCAACCTTATAGCCCATCCGCGCCAGTGTTGTGGCCACATGCATGGAGACGGTGGATTTCCCCGCGCCGCCCTTTTCGTTTCCGACGACAATGATATGCGCCATCTACCGGATCCCTTCAAATCTGCGCCGCTTCGGCCGCGCCGCCTTTTGCTTTGACGCGACTATAGGGCGGCTGCGAATCAATGAAAAGCGGCCAATAGACCCGAGTTAGAGCCTATTTTCAGGAAAATGGGATCTGCGGAGAATAGCGCGAATTTGAAGCATAGAACGCAAAACGCCGCCCCGGAGGGCGGCGTCTGTTTACGGTATCCTTGTGGATAAACCCGTGGAAGGATTGGCTTAGAAACCCAGGCCTTCGTATTTCTTTTTGAACTTGGACACGCGGCCGCCGGTGTCCATCAGACGGGACGAACCGCCGGTCCATGCGGGGTGCACGGAGGGGTCGATGTCCAGCGCCATTTGGTCGCCCTCTTTGCCCCAGGTGGAGCGCATTTTGAGGACGGTGCCATCGGTCATTTTGACGTCGATGAAGTGGTAATCGGGATGAATATCTTTTTTCATGATACCGCTCCTCAGGCTTTCTTGGCTTTGTAGTGCGAATCTTCCGCGATACGGGCAGATTTGCCGCGACGCGAGCGCAGGTAGTAGAGTTTGGCGCGACGGACGCGGCCACGACGGACAACCTCGATGGATTCGATGTTGGTCGAGAACAGCGGGAACACACGTTCCACGCCTTCGCCAAAGGAAATCTTGCGAACTGTGAAAGAGCCAGCGATGCCGCTGCCGTTTTTGCGGCTGATGCAGACGCCTTCGTAGTTCTGAACGCGGGAGCGGCTGCCCTCGGTCACTTTGTAGCCGACGCGGATGGTGTCACCGGCCTTGAAGTCAGGGATGGTTTTCCCCAGGGCGGCAATTTGCTCCGCCTCGATCTGTGCGATCAGATCCATCTGATCTTCTCCTTTTTTGCTCGCGGTTATGTCCACGAAGTTGGTTTGACACCCAGAGCTCTTGGCCTTCACCGGGTCCGCCCGAGGGGTTCAAGGAACCCCGGGACGCCCGCCAGAGATGAGATCTCATTTCTTTGTCGTCGCGGTCTTGCGGAAGCATCGCCGTCGAAGAAAACGCGATATCGCAATACAAAACAGGTCCGGCGACTCAAAAAGAGCCCCGGACGCGCGGTAATTAGGCCAGATAGGCCTTGTTTGCAAGCCCGTTCGGGCGTGTCGCCCGGTCAAAGCGGCTGGTGTTGGGCGCGGTGCAGGCCGTGCCACAGCAGCGCGGTTGCCGCGCAAAGAATGAGTACGCAGGCGAGGGCGAGGAAGCTGCCGGAATAGCCCAGGCTGCGGATCAGAGGCAGGGTGATCAGCGGCGAGGCGATCTGGCCGAGATAGACCGAGGTGGTCAGGATGCCGGACACCCGCCCGCGCCGCTCGGGTGGGGCCGCATGCAGGGCGATTTCGGTGAAATTCGGCGTCACCGCAGCAAAGCCGACGCCGACCAGCGCAGCGCCCAGATAGATCAGCGGCAGCTCCGGCGCGCGCGACAGGAGCGCCAGCCCGCTCCCCATCAGCGCAAAGCCGAGGCTGAACATGCGCGCATGGCCCATGCGAGATTTTAGCGTGCCATAGCGCAACGCGGTGAGCGCTCCGGCAAGGGTGAGCGCGCCCATGACGCTGCCAATGATGGCGGTGTTGCCAAGGCCGTTCTGGCTGAGGAAATAGGGGATCTGCGTGGGCATGATAAAGAAGCAGACCGTCGTCAGCATCTGGAGCGCTGCCGTGGCGAAAATCGGCAGGCGCCAGCCGGGCGCTGATACATCTGTGGTGGCGATCACGCGGGGCTGCGACGTTGTGCGCTGCGGCGCGGAGGCGCGGTGGGGCTCCGGCAGCGCGTACCAGAGCAGCGGCAGGACCAGCAGCGCCACCGCATGCACCGCAAAGGCATCTGCGGGCCGCCGGGTCGCTAGAAGCCCCGCCGTGGTGATGGCAAACAATCCGCCGAGGTTGCGGGCCGAGATCTGCAAGCCCAGGATCCGGCTGCGCGCTGCGCCCTGATAATAGTCGGCCACCAGGGCGGTCTGCGACGTCATGATCAGCGCCACCGCGACGCCAAGCAACAGGCGGCTGGCCAGCAGGGCTTCAAGGCTGGGCAGGATCAGGCCCATGCAGCCCGCGATGGCAAAGAGCGCCACGCCAGCCAGCAAGAGGGGCCGCCGCCCGAGGCGGTCCACCAGATACCCGCAGGGCGCGGCGATGAGCACCACCGCCAGCGAGGGGGCGGGCACCAGCAGCCGGGTCAGGAGCGCCGCCTGCGGGTGATCACCAAAACGGGCCTCCAACCCGGGGAGCGCCGGGCTGATGGCGGAATTGGCCATGGTGATCAATGAGGCAGCGAGCAAAAGCGCAAGCGCGCGGCGGTCGCAAAACACAGGGCGGGAGGTCGATGTCATGTGGGCAATCCTTGCAAAATCATGAGTCGCAGGGCAGGCTACGAATTCAAGTCAGCTTGAGGTCAAACATGAAATTGCTGGATATCGCGGAGGTCACGGCAGAAAGCGGCGTGCCGCCCTCGGCCCTGCGCTATTACGAGGAAAAGGGCCTTATCCAGGCTCTGGCGCGGCGCGGGCTGCGGCGGCAATACGGGCCGGAGGTCTTGCAGGTATTGTCACTGATTGCGCTGGGGAAACGGGCAGGGTTCTCGCTGGAAGAGATCGCGCAGATGTTCGGCCCCGGCGGACGGCCTGCGTTGCCGCGTGAGGATCTGCACGCGCGCGCCGAGGATTTGCGCCAGCAGGCTAGGCAAATGGATGCGCTGGCGCAGATGCTGGACCATGTGGCGGACTGCCCGGCCAAAGATCATCTGGACTGTGGAAAGTTTCAGCAGTTGCTGCGCGTCGCGAGCAAGGCGCGGCAGCGGGCGGCACGCGGCGGCCAACTGTAGTTGCCTCTGCCGCAGAGATCTGGCGCGGCAGAGGCAAATCTCTGGGGTCAGCTCCGGGGATCAGGTGAGATCCACAACCTCGGCGTCGGGGGCGTTTTTCTTGACCGACTCGATGCCATTGTCGCGGCCCGAGGCGCTGGTGTAGCTCTGGGAGGTGCCGATCACCTGGCCGTTGCTGGCCTTGAGGTTGAACATATGCTTCTCGGCCGCGGTTTCCTTGCGCTCGTAGCGGTTGTCGTCGGGAGCGTTTTTCTTGACCGACTCGATGCCGTTCTCGGCGCTGGCTTTTTGCTTGTAGCCTTCGCTGGCGAGGATGTTCTCGCCATTGCCTGCTTTCAGGCGAAAGCGATATTCGCCCGCCTTATCGGTGTAGAGTTCGAATTTCCCAGCCACGTCAGAGCTCTCCTGTTTTTATCAGATAGGAGAGACTAAAGCATGCGGCGCGCGGCAGGGCAATATTCTGGCACCTATTCCTCGCCGTCCCGCTTGCGGCGATAGGCTTCCCAGAGGTCGGGGCGGCGGGTTCTGGTGATGTCTTCGCTCATCTGCTGGCGCCATTCGGCGATCTTGCCGTGGTGGCCGGACATCAGCACATCGGGGATCTGGTGGCCCTTCCACTCGGCGGGGCGGGGGTATTGCGGATGTTCGAGAAGGCCGGAGGAGAAGCTCTCTTCCTCGGTGGAGTCCTGATTGCCCAGCACGCCGGGGATCAGTCGCACGGTGGCGTCAATCAGCGCCTGCGCGGCCAGCTCGCCGCCGGTCATCACAAAATCCCCCAGCGAGACCTCCATGATGCCGTAATGCTCCAGCACCCGCTCGTCGACGCCTTCAAAGCGGCCACAGAGCAGGGTCATACCATCGCAGCGGGCCAGATTCTGCATCATCTGCTGATCCATCCGCCGCCCGCGCGGCGAGAGGTAGATCAGGGGCCAGTTGCCGCGCGTGCCTGCCATGGCGCTCTCGATCGCCTCGCCGAGCACATCGGCGCGCAGCACCATGCCGGCGCCGCCCCCCGCGGGGGTGTCATCGACGTTCTTGTGTTTGCCAATCCCAAAGGGGCGCAGGTCGATGGTTTCCAGCTGCCAGAGCCCCTGTTGCAGCGCCTTGCCGGTGAGGCTTTCGCCCAGAACGCCGGGAAAGGCGCCGGGAAACAGCGTCAGGATCTTGGCCTTCCAGACGCCCGCCAGATCCGGGGTGTCGCGCATCAGCTCGCGCGGCTTGACCGTGGCACCGATCGAGAGACGGCCATGGGAGCGGCTGGGTTTATCGGTCATGGGGCGGTCTCCGGCGAATGCGGGCGGGAAAGCGGGGCGCCTGCGGCGCACAGGTTTGAAGAGGGGCGAGGCGCTGCCTCGCGCTCCGAGGTATTTGGAGCAAGCCGAAAAATCAGAACAGCCCTTCGGGCGGGTCGGCGATGATGCGGCCCTTGTCCAGATCCACGGTTGGCACCGCCGCCAGCGTGAAGGGCAGCAGTACGGTTGCGGACTGGCCTGTGCCCTGGATTTCCAGCAGATCGGCGGCGCCGTGGTTCTGCACCGATTTGACCGGGCCCAGGAGCGCGCCGCCGGTGTCATAGACCTCAAGCCCGATCAGGTCGGCGTGGTAGTATTCGTCATCCGGCAGCGAGGGCAATTGGTCGCGCCTTGCATAGAGCTGCACGCCTTTCAGCGCGTCGGCCTGCTCCTTGGTTTCCACGTCGATAATGCGAGCGGCAAAGCCGTTCTTGACCGCGCGGGTGAGGGCCAGCGTATAGGATTTCGTGCCGTCCTCGTTCAGCAGCGGCGAATAGTCCTCGATTTCCTCGGGAATGGCGCAGAAGCTTTTCAGCCGCACCTCGCCGCGCACACCGAAGGAGCCCGCAAGCGCGCCCACACAGATCAGATCATCCTTGGCTTCGGTCATCTCACATCCGGCAGATCATGCCGGTCCCCGTTTCAGTTCGTGTCCAGTCGCCACCGGAGGCGGTGCAGCGCGTATGGGCGCCGCTGCGTTCATAGAGCACCCCGGCGCCAAAGGCGAGCAGGGTCAAGATCAACATGCGGATCAGCCCCATCTGCTCAGCGGGTTTCCAGCGGCAGGGCGGCGAAGCGCTGCTCCCAGCCTTCCTGCTCCAGCTCCGGCGTGTCCGACAGATGCTCCGGGTGGCCGATGCAGAAATAGCCGATCAGGCTCCAGCTTTCGGGCACCTGCAAATCGCGCGCCATCTGTTCCGGGTCCAGGACCGAGACCCAGCCGAGGCCGAGCCCTTCGGCGCGCAAGGCCAGCCAGAACAGGGTGACGGCGGTGACCACGGAATAGCGGCGCATTTCCGGCATGCTGCGGGCGCCGAGCCCATGGCCCTTGTCGGTCTCGTCATCGCAGAAAAACGCGATCTGCACCGGGGCCTCGCGCATTCCCGAGAGTTTCAGGCGCGCGTATTGTGCGGCGCGGTCCTCGCTGTAATCCGCCAGCGCCTCGGCATTGGCGGCTTCGAAATTCCTGAGCGCCGCCGCGCGGGCGGTCTCGCTCTCGACGCGGATGACGCGCCAGGGTTCGCTGAGCCCCACAGAGGGCGCCAGCGAGATGGCAGAGAGGCAGCGCGTCAGCACTGCCTCATCCACCGGGTCGCTGCGAAAGCGCCGGACGTCCCGGCGCAGCTTCATCAACAGATCGAGTTCGGCACGAAATGCCTGCGGGAAACAGCCCTTTGCATCCTGCGCCGCCCCGATCATGTGATTATTCCGCGTCTGCTGCGGCTTCGGCTGCGTCAGCGGCCTTGGCTGCTTTTTCTTCAGCGCGATCCTGAGCTTTTTTGCCCGGGACGGCTTTTTTCGGGTTGTTGCGCTCTTTCTTGGCCAGAACGCCTGCTGCTTCGAGCATACGGGCAACGCGGTCGGTCGGCTGGGCGCCTTTGTCGAGCCATGCTTTGACGGCGTCGAGGTCCATTTTCACGCGCTCTTCGCTGTCTTTCGGCAGCAGCGGGTTATAGGTGCCGAGCTTTTCGATGAAACGGCCATCGCGCGGCATGCGGCTGTCAGCAGCCACGATGCGGTAGAAGGGGCGTTTCTTGGAGCCGCCGCGGGCCAAACGGATTTTCATTGCCATGGTTTCATTCTCCTTTGATGGCGTTGAACGGGTGTCCTGAGATCAGGGTTGCCCGCTTATTCCTGGTGTTTCTTGTGGTGACGGATGACCTCATCAATGATGAAGTTCAAGAACGCCTTGGCGAATTCCGGGTCGAGGTCGGCCTCTTTCGCCAGCTCTTCGAGACGTGCGATCTGCGCGGCTTCGCGCGTGGGATCGGACGGGGGAAGGTCGTGTGTTGCCTTGAGCAGCCCCACCGCCTGGGTGTGCTTGAAGCGCTCTCCCAGGGTGTAGACCAGAATGGCGTCAAGGCGGTCGATGCTCTCGCGGTGACCCTTGAGGATTTCGGCCGCGCGGGCAACAGGATCGGTCGTGCTGTCAGTCAATGGCCCATCCTTTCGGTTTGAACATTGGGTCGGCGTAATGGCCGATTTCCATCTCGATGCCATGCGCCAGCTGGCTGTCGCGCAGCTGTTTCGGGGCGGGGTGGCGATAGACCGCGTCATTGCCGTCGATGGTCTGCGCCTCGTGGTCCTTCTTGGCGCCGAGGCGCTCTGCCAGACGGATCGAATCGAGGTTCTTGGGGTCGATGTAGCTGACCGCGCCGTCCCAGCCGGCCTTGGTGTAGAAGTAATTGCGCGCCGCATGGGTGGCTTCCAGCGCATAGCCCTTGCCGGCCTTTTCGGGCCAGATGATCCAGGCGATCTCGCGCTCTGGCCAGCCTGCGGGCTGCCAGCCGCCGGCCATGCCGTAGGTCTCATCCGTCAGCTTGTCGTGGATCATCCACATGCCAAAGCCGCGGATCTGCCAATGGCCGATCTCGGCAGCATAGAGCATCCAGGTCTCATAGGTATTGAGAGGCCCGCCCATGAAGCGCGCGCGGTATGAGGAAAACGTGGCCTTGAAGTTCGGGTAATCCACGGCCTCGGGGCCGCGCAACACCAGACGACGGGTTTCGATCACCGGAATGGAGGGGGTGCTCATGCGTAGGCCTCCAGTCCCGGGCCAGAGCTGTCGGGCAGGTGGCGATAGACCAGATCCATGGCGTCATAGGTCGGCGCATCCGGGTCCAGCGCCGCGCCCATACGCTTGGCCAGCGCGATGGATCGCCGGTTCTTCTGGTCGATGTAGCTGACCAGCGTCGGCACTTCCAGAATCTCGAAGGCATAGTCGCGCATCGCAGAGGCGGCCTCAAAGGCAAAGCCGAGGCTTTCGAACCCGTCAAAGACGATCCAGCCCAGCTCCAGTTCCGGGAAATGCGGCGGCTGGCTGATGCAGACCTGGCCCGCAAACTCGCCGTCCTTGGTCTCGATCGCCAGACCACCCCAGCCGAAGACCTCCCAGGAGCCGATCTCCGCCATCAGGCCGGTCCACATCTGCGAGAAACTGTCCGGCTTTGCCACATAGCGGGACCGGTCGCTCTGGAAAAAGTTCCAGAACGGGTCCAGATCGCTGGCCTCATGCGGGCGCAGGATCAGGCGATCGGTTTCTATGGTGGGGGCGGAACTCATCAGAAGGTCTCAAGCGCCTCGATCGGGGCCGCGTCCAGAACCGGGCGGGTGAAGCTGCGATCATAGCGGCGGATACAGCCGGTGCGCTGGGCAAAGGCAAAGGCGGTCTGGCACTCGACATCATCGGCGGAGGCGATGCGATAGGCTTCATAGGCGGCCAGCGAGGGATAGGAGAACATCGCATAGGCCACATCATTGGCGCCCTCGCTGGGCAGCCAGTAGCCGTGGTGCGTGCCGCCCATGCGGTTCACCAGACCGATCCAGACACGTGCATAGGCCTCAAAGGCCGCAACCTGATCGGGGTCGATTTCGTATCGCAGGGTGCAGGTGATCATTTCTTCTTCCCGAAACCGGAGAGGCCACCGGGCAGGCCCATGCCGCCACCGAGACCGCCAAGACCGCCGAGGCCCCCAAGACCGCCTTTGCCGCCCATGGCCTTTGCCGCCGCTTCCAGCGCCTTGGGGTCCATTTGGCTGGGATCCATGCCGCCGGGCAGGCCACCGGCCATATCGGGCATGCCGCCGCCCTTGCCGAACATGCCTTTCATGGCCTGTTTCAGCATGCCGCCTTTGCCCATCTTGCCCATTTTCTTCATCATGTCCGCCATCTGGCGGTGCATTTTCAAAAGCTTGTTGAGGTCGGAGACCTGCATGCCGGAGCCCGCCGCGATGCGTTTCTTGCGGCTGGCCTGCAACAGCGCCGGGTTGGCGCGTTCTTTCTTGGTCATCGACTGGATCATGGCGATCTGGCGCAGGATGGCCTTGTCGTCGAAACCGGAGTCTTCGACCTGCTTGGCCATTTTGCCCATGCCCGGCATCATCTGCATCATGCCCTGCATGCCGCCCATCTGCTGCATCTGTTCCAGCTGCATGCGCAGGTCGTTCATGTTGAACTGACCTTTCATCATGCGCTTCATCATGCGCTCGGCCTGTTCGGCCTCGATGGTTTCCTGTGCCTTCTCGACCAGCGCGACGATGTCGCCCATGCCGAGGATGCGGCCCGCGATCCGATCCGGCTCGAAGGTCTCGATGGCATCCATCTTCTCGCCGAGGCCGACAAAGCGGATCGGCTTGCCGGTTACCGCGCGCATCGAGAGCGCCGCACCGCCGCGCCCGTCGCCGTCCATTCGGGTGAGCACCACGCCGGAGATGCCGATCTTGGCGTCGAATTCCTCGGCGACCTCAACCGCGACCTGACCGGTCAGACCATCGACCACAAGGAGCGTTTCGCGCGGGGTGACCACGTCGCGGACGTCCTCGACCTCTTTCATCAGGACTTCGTCGATCTGCAAACGACCGGCGGTGTCCAGCATATAGACGTCATAACCACCCAGCGCGGCCTGTTGCTTGGCGCGTTTGGCGATATCGACCGGGGTTTGTCCGGGCACGATCGGCAAGGTATCCACGCCGACCTGGGCGCCGAGCACCGCGAGCTGTTCCATCGCCGCCGGGCGATAGACGTCGAGCGAGGCAAGGAGGACCTTCTTGCCCTCTTTGTCCTTCAGCCGCTTGGCGAGTTTCCCGGTGGTGGTGGTTTTACCCGAGCCTTGCAGGCCGACCATCAGGATCGGCGCGGGCGGGTTGTCGATCTTCAGCGCGCCGGGATCCCCCTCGCCGCGCAGGGTCTCGACGAGCGCGTCATGCACGATCTTGACGACCTGCTGACCGGGGGTCACCGATTTGGTGACCGCCTGGCCGGTGGCCTCTTCCTGCACCCGTTTGACAAAATCACGCGCCACCGGCAGCGAGACATCGGCTTCGAGCAGGGCAACGCGGACCTCGCGCAGGGCGGTCTTGACGTCATCCTCAGAGAGGGCGCCCTGTTTGGTCAGCCGGTCAAAGACACCGGATAGGCGTTCGGATAGATTTTCAAACATGCCTTCGGCCTCCTTTGCCGGTTTATGATGCGTGCCCCTGATGTAAGGAGCGGTGAAACGGAACACAATCGCCCAAGGGTGCGATGGCAGAATGGGGGCTCTCCAAGCAGAGAGGCCCCCACGGGCGCAACGCGCTGGTGGAGGGCGATCCCCGACACGGGTCAGGGACCGGAAGACACAGTTGCTCCCGGGATTTGAAGAGGGCCTATCGCTACAGCGGGCAAGAGTCAAGCCAGACTGCGCAAAACCGATATATCGGGCCTGCCGGCGCATCGGCGGATATCGACCCAAGACCGCTATTTCTGGCGGGTCGCCGCCTTTGGCTGCACTCGCTACACTCTTGCGCGGCGAGATCACATTGACCCGCCGCTGCCAGAGTGTACAAGGCTCTTTCGGCTGCACATAGGGAGAAGAGTATAGTCATGACGAAAGTTCTTATTCTTGGAAGTGCACCCTATGCGACCGAAGCTGCCGACTGGCCGCGTGACGCGTTTGACCATGTGGTTGCGATCAACAACGCCTGGGGCATTCGCCCTGACTGGAGCCATATGATTCACCCAGAGGACTTCCCGCTGGATCGTC
Organism: Phaeobacter sp. HF9A; assembly: GCF_011806385.1. Classification (GTDB taxonomy): domain Bacteria; phylum Pseudomonadota; class Alphaproteobacteria; order Rhodobacterales; family Rhodobacteraceae; genus Epibacterium. Next base: position 17,974 of record NZ_JAATOX010000029.1, read on the forward strand.
GTCCGGTCTTGCTGGAATCAGGGCAGCGGCTGGTGACGGCCGTGGACTATGTGCCGGCGCAGAACAGCTTTGGCGGCTTTGTCTATGCCGGGGGCACGATGGCCTTTACCGCGGGGTATTGGGCCCTGGCGGCGCTCAACCCGACCCATCTGTGTTACTTTGGCTGCGATATGGTCTACCCCAAGACCGGCGCGACGCATTTCTACGGGGAGGGCACGGCAGATCCGCTGCGCGCCGATGTGACCCTGGCCAATCTGCCGGCCAAGGCCCGGCGTCTGGAGTATTTCGCCGCAGAGCAGGGCTGCGCCGTGGTCAACCTCAGCCCCTATGAGAGCGTCCTGCCCTATCAGCGCGCAAGCCTGGAGACGCTGACCCAGACGGCCCCGACCTATTTTGATCGGCAGCGGGCGCTGGATTTGCGCAACCGCGAACAGGCGCTGGGGTATTTCGTGCCCTCCGGGCGCTATTGGGAGCAGGCAGAGCGCTTCCGGCCCGAGAAGATTGCCGAACTGGATGCTGGCTGGCTCAACACTGCGCTGCCCCGGGTTGCGGCGGTCGCCTGAGGGCAGGACCGCGCCACAAAATCGCGTTGCCGAGGGGGCGGGTCTTCTGCCACAACACCCGCGACAGGATCAAAGATCACGCGAGGGCCAGATGGACGCTTCATCCGCATTTCAGGACAGCCTGCCGCTGTCGTCAGACGCGCTGCTGGCGCAGCTCGATGACTGGGGCATTTCCTATGTGCTGCACCAGCATGTGCCGCTGCGCACGGTCGAAGAGGCCAAGGCGGTCGAGGCGGATCTGCTGGTGCCCGGCGAACAGGCCCTGCGGCTGAAAAACCTCTATCTGCGGGACCGCAAGAAGCGCAACTATCTGGTGTCGCTCAATCAGGACCGCGAGATCGACCTGAAAGCGCTGGGCGCCGAGCTCGGCGCGAGTGGTCTTTCCTTTGGCTCGGCGGACCGGCTGCTGGAGTTCCTCGGCATCCGCCCCGGCGCCGTCAGCCCGCTGGCGATGATCACCGGCGCGCCGAAAGATGTGCGCTTTGTCATGGATGCAGAGGCGAGAGAGGCCGATGTCATCTATATGCATCCGCTGGTCAACGACCGCACCCTGGCTATTCCGCGTGCGGACCTGATGCGCTTTTTTGACAAGATCGGCATCACGCCGGAGTGGATCTAGGCTCCGCAGGCTTGTGCCCTGTCGCGCGATGATCATTTGCACCTGCGAACGCAATTTGTGATACTGGCGGGGAACTGTGCGGATGTGCGCAGGTCTTTGAACACTATATTGCGTGGCAGGGCAGCATGGACAACTGGGATGAGGTGCGGACCGCCTATCAGGTGGCGCGACTGGGAACGGTGAGCGGCGCGGCCGAGGTTCTGGGCGTGCACCACGCCACGGTGATCCGACATATTGATGCGATCGAGTCCTGGCTGGGGGTGAAGCTCTTCCAGCGTCATGCCCGCGGCTATACCCCGACAGAGGCGGGGCTGGATCTGTTGCGCGTGGCGCAGGCCACCGACGATCAGTTCAGCCAGCTTGTGGGCCGCCTGAAGGGGCAGGGCGACGAGGTCTCGGGCGAATTGGTGGTCACCTCGCTCTCCTCCATGGCGCCGATGCTGGCGCCGGAGCTGGCGGAGTTCCGTCGCCGCCACCCGGATCTGGTCATTCGCTATCTGACCGGGGACCGTTTGTTCCGTCTGGAATATGGCGAAGCCCATGTGGCGCTGCGCGCTGGTGCCGTCCCGGAACAGCCCGACAATGTGGTGCAGCCCTTCCTGAATGCGCGGCTCGGGCTTTATGGCTCGCGCGGCTATGTCGAGGAGCATGGCATGCTCAAGGGGCAGGACGACATGGTCAACCACCGGTTTGTCGCCAGCGACAATGCCGACAGCCGCGCGCCCTTCGAGCGCTGGTTGCGCGATGCGGTCCCGGAGGAGAACATCGTCTTTCGCTGCTCGGATGCCGAATCCGCCCGCCATGCGATCCGCGCGGGGGCTGGGCTGGGGTTTGTCTCCCTTTGGGAGGCGGCGAGCGACACGGATCTGGTCCAGGTGATGGCCCCGATGGAGGAATGGTCCAGCAATCTCTGGCTGGTGACCCATGTCGATCTGCACCGCACCAACAAGGTCCAGAGCTTCGTGCGCTTCCTGAAAGAGCGCGCCAAGGACTGGCCGCAATAATGACAACAGGTGAAAAGACGCAGCGAAAGCCGATGGCGGCCACACCGTCGTTGCGCGACAGCCACAAGGGGCATCTGGCGATGCTGGCGTTCTCGGCACTGGTGGCGGGGTCCTTCTCGCTGGGGTCGCTGGTCGCCAATGAGATCGCCCCGGCCGCGCTCAATGCGCTGCGGTTTGTGCTGGCGGGCATGCTGATCGGCGCGGCCTGCGCCCTTGGGCCGGGGGTGAAGCGCCGCGATTTCACCGCGCCCTGGCGCTATCTGCTCCTGGGCAGCATCTTTGCGGTCTATTTTGTGCTGATGTTCTATGGGCTCAAGACCGCGGACCCGGTGCAGGCTGCGGCGGTCTTTACCCTGACCCCGGCCATGAGCGGCGTCTTTGGCTGGCTGTTGTTGCGCCAGGTCACCACCGCCCGGATGGCGCTGGCGCTGGTGATCGGCGGGCTTGGCGCGCTTTGGGTGATCTTTCGCGCCGATATGGAGGCGGTTCTGCGCTTTGAGATCGGCCCGGGCGAGGTGATCTATTTCTGGGGTTGCGTGGCGCATGCGCTCTATACGCCGCTGGTGCGACGGCTGAACCGGGGCGAGCCGGCAGTGGTCTTTACCTTCGGGATGCTGATCGCCGGGGCGCTGGTGCTGATCGTCTTTGGCTGGCGGGATCTGCGCGCCACCGATTGGATGGCGCTCAAACCCATCGTCTGGATCGGGGTGCTCTATCTTTCGGTCTGCGCTTCGGCGATGACCTTTGTGCTGCTGCAATTCGCCACCCTGCGGCTGCCCTCGGCCAAGGTGATGGCCTATACCTATCTGGTGCCGATCTGGGTGATCCTCTGGGAAATCGCGCTGGGGCAGGGCTGGCCGCCGGGCATGATCCTCTGGGGAATTGGCCTGACCATCGTGGCGCTGTGGCTGCTTCTGAAGGACGAGCACTGACGTGCCCTGCGATTAACCGTCGTCGTGCAGCTCACTTTCCAGGAACCGTTCAAAGGCATCCAGGTTCACCGGTTCGAACTGGCCAAACCCCTGCATCCAGACCGAGGCCGCCCGCATGGCGTCGGGCTGGAGCTTGCACCATTTCACCCGTCCTCGCTTTTCCTGCTGGATCAGCCCGGCGCGGGTGAGGATGGTCAGATGCTTGGAGATCGCGGCCAGTGACATCTCGAAGGGCTCCGCCACATCGGTCACAGCCATATCGTCCTCCAGCAGCATCGACAGGATCGCGCGCCGGGTCGGGTCGGCCAGAGCCGCAAAGACGGTATCAAGAGCGTCAGTCATGACAGACTTCCTAAAGCGCAGAATCCGGGTCGACAATGGCGAACAAGCTGTCACAAAACCACGGAGCATTTAAGGAGGGGCGGTCATGGCGCTGCGCTATTGGATTATCATTGTGACATTGGGCGCGGCCTGGGGGATGTCCTTTACCTTTAACGCGGTGCTTCTGCGGCAGCTGGATCCGCTCTGGATCACCACCGGGCGGGTGGGCTTTGGCGCGCTGGGCTGTTGGATCTATCTTCTGGCGCGGGGCTACAGCTGGCGCATCCCGCCTGCGCGGGCCCTGGCGCTGATGGGCTTTGGCCTGCTGAGCTATGCCATTCCGTTTTCCTGCTACGCGATCGCCCAGCAGCATATCGCCAGCGGCGTCGCGGGGATCGTGAACGCCAGCACCCCGGCGCTGGCGGTTGTGGTGACCCATTTCTGGCCGGGTGGCGAGCGCGCAAGCTGGCGCAAGAGCCTCGGCGTTGCCTGTGGTCTGTCCGGTATCGTGATCCTGTCCCTACCGATCCTGCAAAATGGCCAAAGCTCCGCCGCCTGGGCGGTCCTGATCATGCTGGGCGCGCCCCTGTGCTATGCGATCTCGGTCAATGTGGCACGCCGCTTTCGCGATCTGGAGTCCGTCGTGCTGGTGGCCTGGGCGCTGAGTGGCGCGAGCCTCGGGGTTTTGCCGCTCTCTCTGCTGAGCGCAGGTTTGCCGGGCGCGCTGACCCCGCAGGGCTGGGGCGCGCTGTTGGTGATCGGCTTCGGGCTGACCTCGGCGGCCTTTATCATCTTTTACTGGGTGTTGCCCCGGGTGGGGCCGACCAATGTCACCCTGCCGACGCTGATCGCGCCCGCCTCGGCGCTGTCGCTGGGGGTGCTGGTACTGGGAGAGCCGCTGGCCGCCAGCCACCTGGCGGGTTTCGGGGCGATCCTCTTTGGCCTCTTGCTGATTGACGGGCGGCTGTTTCGCCGCCGCCTGCGCATGGCATGATCAAGATCAACCAAATGGTTGAATATGGGATTCCGCCCGTTTTCCCGGCCAGCCATCAGGCACGGATATTCATCAGCGGCTGAACTTCGTGTTAATGCATTGATATTAAAAGGATAGTTACCAAGCGCTGCGCGCGCATTGCGTAATTGACTCTGAGCGGGGGACCGCTTAGCAACCTCCTCAGATTTCGCGTAAGGATACGTCCCTTGATCGACGATGACCAAAAGCAGCGCATGGCGCAGCTTGAGGAGAAACTGGCTGCCGCTAAGAAGGCACATGAAGAGCCAGCGCCGCGCGTGGATGAACATTATTCCATGGCCAATCAGGCCTGGCGGATGGTGACAGAATTGGTGGCCGGTCTCGTGATCGGTCTCGGCATCGGATACGGGCTGGATGTTCTTTTTGGAACGATCCCCATTTTCATGGTGCTGTTCTTAATGTTGGGTCTGGCGGCCGGGGTCAAAGTGATGCTCCGCAGCGCACGCGAGATCCAGGAAAAACAAATGGCCGAGGCGGAGAAACACGCCGACGCTGATAAAGACGCATGAATGTCGGGCGACGGCTCGGCGACAGGAGAAGCGGAACGATGGGCAAACTGTTCTTTTACGTAGCTTTGGCACTGGTGCTCGTGTCTGGTGTGCTTTTCGCGCCGGAACATGCCGGTCTGGCCATTCATCCGATGGATCAGTTCGGTGTGGAGTCGCTCTTTGGTGGCGATCACATCGCTTGGTACACGCCGACCAACGTGACGCTCTGGATGCTGCTCGCCGTGGTGGCGATCATCGCGGTTCTGGTTCTTGGTTCTTCCAACCGTGGCATCGTGCCGTCGCGCGCACAATCGGTGGCGGAGCTCGCTTATGGCTTCATCTACAAGATGGTCGAAGACGTAACCGGCAAAGACGCGGTGAAGTTCTTCCCCTATATCATGACGCTTTTCATGTTCATCGTGACCGCCAACTTCCTCGGCCTGATCCCGATGTCCTTCACCACCACCTCGCATTTTGCCGTGACTGCGGTTCTGGCGGTTCTGGTCTTCGTGACCGTGACCATCACCGGTTTTGTGCTGCATGGTGCGAAATTCCTCGGCCTGTTCTGGGTTAGCTCCGCTCCGCTGGCGCTGCGTCCGATCCTGGCCATCATCGAGCTGATTTCCTACTTCGTACGCCCCGTGAGCCACTGCATTCGTCTTGCAGGTAACGTCATGGCGGGCCACGCGGTTCTGAAGGTGTTCGCAGGTTTTGCCGGTGCTCTGGGCGCCGGGGCTTTCCTGCCGATCTTTGCCATCACCGCGGTCTACGCACTCGAAGTTCTCGTGGCCTTCATTCAGGCTTACGTGTTCACCATTCTGACCTGTGTCTACCTCAAGGACGCGCTGCATCCCTCCCACTAAGGGCTGGCTGCTGGTCTAGAACAACTACCTCAACTTCCAATCGTAAGGAGATATCAAATGGAAGGCGATCTCGCATACATCGGCGCTGGCCTGGCTGGCATGGGTACTGGTATTGCTGCTCTGGGTGTTGGCAACGTTGCTGCTAACTTCCTGGCAGGCGCTCTGCGCAACCCCTCCGCGGCTGCTTCCCAGACCGCAACCCTCTTCATCGGCATCGCATTTGCAGAAGCTCTGGGCATCTTCTCGTTCCTGGTCGCTCTGCTGCTGATGTTCGCCGTCTAAGACTCCGGAACTCTTTTTCCTTACGGCCGGGCGGAGTGCTCACCGCGCCCCGCCCGGTGTAACGGCAAGTTCCATAGGAGGACGACATGGCATCTACTACGCATGACGCAGGTCATGGAGCTGCCGATGCGGCACACGGCGCAGTTGATGCTGCCGCCCACGGTTCTTCCGGCATGCCGCAGCTGGACTTCTCGACCTACGGAAACCAGATCTTCTGGTTGCTGGTCACGCTTGTCGTGATCTACCTGATCCTGTCGCGCGTTGCGCTGCCCCGTATTGCAGCCATTCTGAACGAGCGTCAGGGCACCATCACAAACGACCTCGCTGCGGCCGAAGATCTGAAAGCCAAGGCAGTCGAGGCCGAAAACGCTTATAACAAGGCTCTGGCCGACGCCCGCGCGGAAGCGCAGCGCATCGCCGCCGAGACCCGCGCCGAAATTCAGGCAGAGGTCGACGAGGCAATCGCAAAGGCGGATGAGGAAATCTCTGCGAAAGCAGCAGACTCCGAGAAAGCCATTGCCGAAATCCGCGCTGGCGCGCTGGAAAGCGTCAAAATCGTTGCCTCCGATACCGCATCCGCATTGGTCGCGGCGCTGGGTGGCAAAGATGACGCGGACGCTGTTGCGTCGGCAGTCGCCAAACGGACGGAGGGCTAAGACCATGCGTGCAACTCTTGCGATTGCTCTGACCCTCGCCACCGCTTCTCCTGCCTTCGCTGCTGGCGGTGGCTGGAACCTCGGGAATACCGACTTTGTTGTCGTTCTTGCGTTCCTGCTGTTCATTGGCATCCTGCTCGCTGCCAAAGTGCCGTCCTTGATCGGCAAACAGCTGGACAACCGTGCGGACAGCATCAAGTCGGAACTGGAAGAAGCCCGCGCGCTGCGCGAAGAGGCCCAGACCCTTCTGGCCTCCTACGAGCGCAAGCAGCAGGACGTCCAGGCACAGGCCGAGCGCATCGTCGCCAATGCCCGTGACGAGGCCGCAGCCGCGGCGGAACAGGCCAAGGCGGATCTCGCCGCTTCCATCGCGCGCCGTCTGGCCGCCGCGGAAGATCAGATCGCCTCGGCGGAAGCCTCTGCTGTGAAAGAAGTACGTGACCGCGCCATCACGATTGCTGTGGAGGTTGCCGATCAGGTGATCGCCAAGCAGTTGACCGCGGCCGACGCAAACAAGCTGATCGACGCGGCCATCGAGGACGTGAACACCAAGCTGCACTAAGCGATTTGGTTTCTGACAGTATGCAAAAGCCCCGGTGGAAACGCCGGGGCTTTTGGCTGTGAGGGGGCGGCGCGTCCATGGGCGGCAGTTGCCGCCTTAGCGGTTGCGTTCGTGTTCCAGGCGCTGCGCGGCGATCTCGGCATTGCGGATGGCCCGGATCTGTTCTTCCAGCGCCTGTTTGACATAGTCCAGATGCGCCTCGACCGACTGGCGCGCGGCCTGCGGGTCGCGCTGCTGCAAGGCGGCGTTGATCGCCCGGTGCTGGCCCAGCAGCGCATCATAGCTGGTGTGCTGGCCAAACATGATGCGGCGGTTGTAGAACACCCCCCTGCGCAAGAGATCAAACATCGAGCGCATCATATGCAGCAGCACGACGTTGTGGCTGGCCTCCAGAATCGCCGAATGAAACTGCGCATCCAGTTCCGCCGCCTCATCCGAAATGCTGGGGTCGCCAGCCTGCTCCATCTTGTCAAAAATCGCCTGGATGACCTCCAGATCTGCGTTAGAGCCGAATTTCGCCGCCCGCTCCGCCGCCAGCCCCTCCATGTCGCGGCGAAAGGACAGGTAGTCAAACACCGCCTCGTCGTCGCTGGCAAAAAGCTGGATCAAGGCGGGCGAGAAGGCAGAGCCAAGCACATCAGCGACAAACACGCCCGCACCGGCGCGGCTTGCAAGCAGGCCGCGCTCTTGCAGATCGGCCAGGGCATCCCGCAACGAGGGCCGCGAAACGCCGAGCCGCTCAGCGAGTTCACGCTCCGAGGGCAGCCGTTCTCCGGGCCGCAGGATACCCCGCAGGATCAGCTTTTCGATCTGGCGCACAACCGCCGCCGAGAGCTTCTCGGGCTGGACTTTCTGGAAGGGCATGACGGGCCTCGGAGCGATAAATTGGTAAAGTCATATGACCACCTTCCGGGCGCTCTCGCAAGATCACGAAGATTGAAATAATAGGTCAGCACTGTTGACTTAGTTTTTCAATTCCTGTCGATTGCAGTCAAGGCACGAAAGGAAGTGATTCAAATGACGATTTCAGCGCAATTTGCAAAACGTATCAGCGGCATGAAGGCATCAGAAATTCGCGAGCTGCTGAAATTGCTGGATCAGCCGGGGATGCTCTCCTTTGCGGGCGGCATCCCGGATCCGGCGCTGTTTCCGGCGGAGGCCTTTGCCGACGCCTGTCAGGCGGCGCTGACACCAGAGCGCCAGGCGCAGTCGCTGCAATATTCGGTCTCGGAGGGCTATCTGCCGCTGCGGGAGTGGATCGCGACCCATATGGCGCGGCTGGGTGTCACCTGTACGCCCGACAACGTGCTGATCACCTCCGGCTCGCAGCAGGCGCTGGATTATCTTGGCAAGTTGTTCCTGAACCCGGGCGATACCGCGCTGGTGGGCTGGCCGACCTATCTTGGCGCGCTGGCGGCCTTCAACGCCTATGAGCCCCGCTATGATCGCCTGCGGATCGGCGAGAACCAGCCCCCCGAAAGCTACGCCGCCGCGGCAGAGGCGGCAGGTGGACGGGTTAAATTCGCCTATCTCAGCCCCGATTTTGCCAATCCCACCGGCGTCACCCTGACCCGCGCGGAGCGGATGCAGGTGCTGGAGATGGCCGAGGCGCTGGATATCGCGGTGCTTGAGGATGCCGCCTATCAACCGCTGCGCTATGAGGGCGAGGATATCCCGCCGATGCTGGCGCTGGAGCAGGCGCAGAAGGGCGGTGATCTGGACGCCTGCCGGACGCTCTATTGCGGCACCTTCTCGAAATCGCTGTCACCCGGTTTGCGGGTCGGCTGGGTTGTCGCGGCCAAGCCGGTGATCCAGCAATTGGTGCTGATGAAACAGGCCTCGGATCTGCATTCCGCGACCCTCAACCAGATCGCCACGCATCAGGTGGCCGCGCAGATGTTTGACGCGCATATCGCAAACCTGCGCGCCGTCTATGGCCGCCGCCGGGACGCCATGCTGGCCGCGCTGGAGGCGCATATGCCGGACGGCGTCAGCTGGACCCGCCCCGAGGGCGGCATGTTCGTCTGGTTGACCCTGCCTGAGGGCATGAATGGCGCCGCCCTCTTGCAACAGGCGCTGGAGCAGGAAAAACTGGCCTTTGTGCCGGGGCAAGCCTTCTTCGCCGATGGCTCCGGCGCCAATTCCCTGCGCCTGAGCTTTTCCACCAGCGGCGAGGCGGTGATCGCCGAAGGGATGGCGCGTCTGGCGCGGGTGATAAAATCCGCGTGCTGAGCGCGGGTTATCCACAAGATATGGTGGCATGGCTGAAGCTCGCCTCAGGATTAAGCGGGTTGCGCCGTTGACTTGGGGTGCCTAAGGCTGCTGTCCTATCCGGCAACGGAATCACCAGAAGGGGCGGTCTTGCGCTTTTCCAAACTTCGGCTCAACGGCTTCAAGAGCTTTGTTGACCCCACCGATCTGATCATCGCCGATGGTCTGACCGGGGTTGTGGGGCCGAACGGCTGTGGCAAGTCGAACCTTCTGGAGGCGCTGCGCTGGGTGATGGGCGAAACCCGCGCCAAGGCGATGCGCGGCGGCGGCATGGAGGATGTGATCTTTGCCGGCACCGTTTCGCGCTCGGCGCGCAATTTCGCCGAGGTCAGCCTGCAAATCGACAACTCCGAGCGGCTGGCGCCCTCTGGCTTCAACGACTCCGACCAGCTCGATATCGTGCGCCGGATCACGCGCGACGTGGGCTCTGCCTATAAGGCCAACGGCAAGGATATGCGCGCCAAGGATGTGCAGATGCTGTTTGCCGATGCCTCGACCGGCGCGCATTCGCCGGCGCTGGTGCGGCAGGGGCAGATCTCCGAGTTGATCAACGCCAAACCCAAGGCGCGCCGCCGTATCCTGGAAGAGGCCGCCGGGATCTCCGGCCTCTATCAACGACGCCACGAGGCGGAGCTGAAGCTCAAAAACACCGAACAGAACCTCTTGCGTGTTGATGATGTGATCGAGCAGCTGGCCACGCAACTGGGCCAACTCGGGCGGCAGGCAAAACAGGCGCAACGCTATCGCGAAATCGGCGAAAAGCTGCGGCTGGCCGAGGGCATGCTGCTCTACCGGCGCTGGCGCGAGGCCGACGAGGCCCGACTGGCCGCCGAGGAGGAGCTGCGCACCCGTGTCACCCAGGCCGCAAAGGCCGAGGCGCTGGCCCGCGTCGCCGCCGAGAAACGCGCCGAGGCCGAGGACGGCCTGCCACCGCTGCGCGAGGAAGAGGCCATCGCTGCGGCGGTTCTCCAGCGGCTGGTGGTGCAGCGCGATGCGCTCTCGGATCAGGAGGCGCAGGCGCGGCAGAATATCGAGAAGCTGAACAGCCGCATCCAGCAGCTCGGCAAGGACATCGACCGCGAAGCGGGCCTGAACAAGGACGCGGGCGAAACCATCGAACGGCTGGAATGGGAAAAGCGCGAACTCGCCAAGGCCAGCGAAGGTCAGGAGGATCGCATGGCCGAGGCCGCCGAGGTGGCGCAGGAGTCTGCCGCAATCCTGGACGCCGGCGAGGAACATCTGTCGCAGGTGACCGAAGACGTCGCCCGGCTCTCGGCACGTCACCAATCGGCGCAACGCCTGGTCGAGGATTGCCGCCGGGCGCTGGAGCGCGCCGAGGGCGAAGGCGCCAAATCCCGCACCGCGATGGCAGCCGCGCAAGAGGCGCTGGCGACGTCCGAAGCAAGTTATGAGGCGGCGGTCGAGGCCGAGGAAGAGGCGCGCGAGGCCGCCGAAATGGCCGAGGAAACCCTGGCCGAAGCCGACGAGCTGCGCACCGAAACCCAGGCGCACGAGACCGAAGCCCGCGCCAAACGCTCGGAGGCGGAGGGCGAATTGGGCGCCCTGCGCGCCGAGGTCACAGCGCTGGCGAAACTGGTCGAACGCGACACCGCCGAGGGGGGCCAGATCATGGACGATCTGCGGGTCACCCCGGGCTATGAAAAGGCGCTAGGCGCGGCTCTGGCTGATGATCTGCGCGCCCCGCTGGCCGATGCGGACGGCCCCACGGGGTGGCTCACCCTGGCGTCCTATGACAGTTCCGTCGCGCTGCCCGATGGGGTGGAGCCGCTGGCGAAATATGTCGATGGTCCCGATGCGCTCTGGCGGCGGATCACCCAGATCGGAGTGGTCGATGCGGATGAGGCCGCCCGCCTGCACGCTGCCTTGCAGCCCGGTCAGCGACTGGTGACGCTGGAGGGCGATCTCTGGCGCTGGGACGGCTACCGCTCCTGGGCCGAGGATGCCCCCTCGGCGGCGGCGATGCGGCTGGAGCAGATGAACCGGCTGGAGGCGCTGAAACAGGACCTCGCCCATGCCACCGCCCGCGCCGAGGGGGCGCAGGCCGCGCATGAGACGCTGATGCGCAAGCTGGAAGAGGTCACCCGCGCCGATCAGGAGGCCCGCCAGGCCCGTCGTGCCGCTGACCAGCGCGTCGCCGATGCCGCCCGCTCCCTGAGCCGCGCCGAGGCCGAGAGAAACCTCGCCGAGGGCAAGCTGGAAAACTTCGGCATTGCGGTGGCCCGCCACGACGAGGACGCGCTGACAGCCTCGCTGCAACTCAAGGAAGCCGAAACCGCGCAGGCCGCGCTGGGGGATCTGGGCGAGGCCCGCGCCAAGGTCGAAGAGATCAAACACGGGGTCGAGGCGGCACGGATCACCATGCTGACCCACCGCTCGGCGCTGGACGAGCTGCGCCGCGAGGGCGAGGCCCGCATCAAACGCGCCCAGACCGTGACCAAGGAAATCTCCGGCTGGCGGCACCGTCTGGACTCCGCCGGCAAGCGCATCGCCGAGCTGGAAGAACGCCGCGAGGCCAGCCAGGAGGAGCTGGAAGACGCCATGGCGGTGCCGGGCGAGATCGCCGAGACCCGCGAGGACCTCAACGAACAAATTACCGATGCAGAGAGCCGCAAATCCGACGCCACCGAGGCGCTGGTCGCTGCCGAAGCTCTGCTGCGCGAGGCGGTGCACAACGAGCGCGAATGCGAACGCCTGGCCTCTGAGGCGCGCGAGGGTCGCGCCCGCTCCGAAGCCCGCACCGAGGCCGCCCGCGAGACCGTCGCGGCGACTGCCGAGCGCATCGACGAGATCATGCAGCTGGAGCCGGGCGCGCTGCTGAAACAGCTCGACATCGCCCCCGAAGACATGCCCAACGCCGAAGAGCTGGAAATCGAGGTCGCCCGCCACAAACGCCAGCGCGACGCGCTCGGCGCGGTGAATCTTCGCGCAGAGGAAGACGCCCGCGAGGTGCAGGAAGAACATGACACATTGGTGGCGGAGAAGCTCGACCTGGAAGAGGCGGTCAAGACCCTGCGCGCGGGCATTGCCAGCCTCAACCGCGAGGGGCGCGAGCGACTGCTGACCGCCTTTGAGCAGGTGAACAGCTCCTTTGCGATGCTGTTTACCCATCTTTTTGGCGGCGGCGAGGCGAACCTTCTGATGGTCGAAAGCGACGATCCGCTGGATGCGGGGCTTGAGATCATGTGCCAGCCGCCGGGCAAGAAGCTCTCGACCCTCTCGCTGCTCTCGGGCGGCGAGCAAACCCTGACCGCGATGGCGCTGATCTTTGCGGTGTTCCTGTCAAACCCGGCGCCGATCTGCGTGCTCGACGAGGTGGACGCGCCGCTGGACGACGCCAATGTCACCCGCTTTTGCGACCTGCTCGACGAGATGTGCCGCCAGACCGACACCCGCTTCCTGATCATCACCCACCACGCGGTGACCATGGCGCGGATGGATCGTCTGTTTGGGGTCACCATGCAGGAAAAAGGTGTCAGCCAGCTGGTCTCGGTGGACCTGAAAAAGGCAGAGGCGCTGGTGGCCTGACGGGGCGCACGAAATGCTTCGGCGCCCCTGTTTTCGGCCTCTGCCCCCGCGCGCTCAGAGCGCGTTCAGCAAGGCCGGGGTGGGCCAGGCGTCGGCGGGCAGGCCAAGGCGGATCTGTTCCTTTTGCACCGCGATGCGGGTATTGGCGCCCAGGATACCGTCCACCTCTCCGACATGATGGCCGCGCGCTTGCAGACGGCGTTGCAGCTCTTTCATCTGTGCGCCCGACAGTCCCTGATCCGGGTTGCCCGCGTCATAGACCGGCGCACCTTCCAACCGGGTGGCGAAATAGGCGGCGGTCAGAACATAGGTAAAGCTCTGATTCCACTCGAAATACACGTCGAAGTTGGGATAGGCGAGAAAGGCCGGCCCATTATGCCCCTGCGGCAGCAGCAGCGAGGCCTGCGCCGCTGGCAGGTCGAAATCACCGCTGCGGGGGGTGACACCCATGGCCTCCCACTCGGCGACGGATTTCTTATGCGCCACGCCGGAGCTGGACACATCCATGCCCGCCGGAATGCTCACCTCTTGCAGCCAGGGTTCATTGGGACGCCAGCCCAGATGTGACAGCATCTTGGCCCCCGACATCAGCGCATCGGCGGCAGAGGTCTTCAGCGTCACATGGCCATCGCCATCGGCGTCAACGCCGTGTTCCAGAATATCGCCGGGCAGCATCTGCACCATGCCGATCTCGCCCGCCCAGGCACCGGTGGTGCGCTTGGGGTCAAAATCGTCACTGCGGTAGAGCTCCAGCGCGGAGAAGATCTGCGGCCGGAACAGCTCCGGGCGGCGGCAGTCATGGGCCAGTGTTACCAGCGCGTTGCGGGTGTTGAAATCGCCCTGAAAAGCGCCGTAATCCGTCTCAAACGCCCAAAACGCCAAAAGCACCCCGGGATTTATGCCATAGGTGTTCTGGATCCGGTCGAAGACTTTGCTCATGTCCTTGGCCTGGCGCTGCCCGCGCAGCAGGCGATCCCGCGAGATAAGGCGTCGCGAAAATTCAATGAACGGCTTTTGGAACACGCCCTGCGCGCGATCTGCCCGCAGCACCTTTTGATCCTGCGCGACGCCGTCAAAAAAACCGTTGACCGTGTTGATCGCATAACCGGCAGAGACCGCCTCATCCTTGAGGCCGCGCACGAAATCCTTGAAACTGCCGCCGCATTGGGCGCTGGCAAGGCTGGGCAGCGCTGCAATGAGGGTCACGAAGGCGGTGCGGTGCAGGACCGCTTTGAGGCTGGGCAGCACACGCATGGTCAAATGTCCTTTGGTTGCGGAATTGCGCAGACGATATCTAGAACAGCAGGGTCAATGCAACCATAAGCGCAAGCGTAAGTGCCCAGGACTTCCATAAAACCTGTGTGCAGCGGGTGATTGCAAAGGCATCCGCGCTCTTGGCGCCGCTCTCGTTCACCCAGGGAAAGTCGCGCATCTCGCCGTCATAGGACCGCGGCCCCGCCAGCGCCACGCCGAGCGCCCGCGCCATGGCCGCCTCGGGCCAGCCCGCATTGGGCGAGCGATGCTTGCGCGCATCCACGCTGATCGCGCCCCAGTCGCGGATATTGCCGGTAACGGCCGCCATCAGCAGCGCCGACGCGCGCGCCGGTATCAGGTTCAACGCATCGTCGAGCCGCGCAGCGGCCCAGCCGAACTCCGCGTAGGTCTCGTTGCGGTAGCCGATCATACTGTCGGCGGTGTTGATCAGCTTGTAGATCAGCAGCCCCGGCAGCCCCGCGATCAGGAACCAGAAGGCGGGCGCGATGACCCCGTCAGAAAAATTTTCCGCCCCGCTTTCAATGGCAGACCGCGCAACCTGCGGGCCGGTCATCGTGTCAGTGTCGCGGCTGACAATCATCGCTACGGCAGCGCGCCCGGCAGGCAGGCTCTGGCGCAGGCCGGTGGCAACGGCGCCAACATGGTCGATCAGCGAGCGTTGGGCGATCAGGATCGCGGCGATCAGCAGGCTGACCAACCCGCCAAGCCAGGACAGGATCCAGCCCAGCGTCAGCCCGACGAGCAGCACCACCACGACCGCCAGCACGCCCTTTGCGCGTTTTCCAGCGCCCGCGTTCAGCCCTTCATCCAGTTTCTGCACCAACCGTCCCATCATGACCGCCGGATGCGGCACACGGGACCAGAGCCATTTCGGCTCGCCAAGGATGGCATCCAGCACCAGCGCGGGGATCAGCAGCAGGGCGGTGCTCATGACAGGGCCTCCTCCAATTGGCTCCAACGATCGGCGGGCGGCAGGCCGAGCCGCAGGAAACGGCTGGAATAGGGGAAGATGCGGCTCCAGACGTGGGCGCGGGCGAGGCGGTCCTGCCAGGCCTTGGCATCCGCAACATCATAAAGCCGGAACAGATCGGTGCCCCCGAGAACCTGCGCGCCCGCGTTTTGCATCAGCAGATCAAGCCGTGCGCTGGCGGCGGCGAGCTGCTGCCGTGTGGTCGTTGCCCAGTCGTGATTATTCAATGCATGCGTGCCGATCCGCAGCGCCGGACCGGAGACCGCCCAGGGGCCCATCGCCGCGCGCAAGCCTGCAATCAGCGCCGGGTCTCCAATGGCAAAGCCCAGCCGCAGCCCGGCCAGGCCCCAGAATTTGCCAAAGCTTTTCAGGATCACGGTGCCGGGCGTCGCGGCCTCCTGGATCAGGCTTTTCTCTGGGCAGATGTCGCAAAAACTCTCGTCGATGATGCGAAACGGGGCTGTTAGCTCCTGGGCGCGCCAGAGGCGGCCATCGGGGTTGTTGGGATGCACGACCACCTGCGCCTCGGATGGGCCAGTGTCGCTGATGTCCCAGCCGAAATGCTCGAAGGCGGCGGCGTGTTCATTATAGGTCGGCAGGGTGATCCGCACCCGCCCCGCAGGGCGCAGCGCGGGCAGCCGCGCAATCAGCGCCGAGGCGCCGGGAGCGGCGAGAATATCGGCCTCGGCTGGGACGTTCCAGAAACTGCGCGCCGCTTCGATCAGGGCGTCCTGTGCGCATTGGTCTGGCAGCGCGGCCCAGTCGTCCGGGCTCAGCGGCGGGCTCTCCTCGTGCCTTGGGTTGCTTCCGTGGGAGACGTCGATCCAATCGGCGCGGCCGCCGCACCAAACATCAATCGCGGCAGAGAGGGTGCCGCCGTGATCGCGGACAGCGGGTTTTGGTGCAGGCTCTGATGCTGCGCCTGATAGCGGGCCTGACACCTGGGCGTTTTGCGGGCTCTCTGTCATGGCGGAACGGCTTTTTCCCATGCGTTTTCGCCCCGATATGCCCGGGGCGACCAAAGAAAACAAGCGCAGAAAACCCGCCGATGTCGGGCCTGCTGCGTCTCTCGTCTCTGTTCGCAGGAGGGGCTCAGCCGCGCCCGTGCGCTGCGTCCCAGTCCAGCACCGGGTTGATCGGCAGGATCCGGTTCGGATTGATGGTGTCGTGGCTGTAATGATAGTGGCGCACGATATGCGGCATCACCACGGTCTGGGCCACGCCCGGCATCTGATAGAGCTCGCGCGTATAGGCCCAGAGGTTGGGGTAATCTATGATCCGCTTGCGATTGCATTTGAAATGCAGGTGATAGACGGAATCAAACCGCACCAGCGTGGTGAACAGCCGCCAGTCGGCCTCGGTCAGGTGATCGCCCAGCAGATAGCGGTGCTGGCCCAGGATATCCTCCAGCCAGTCGAGGCTGTCAAACAGCGGCACCACCGCCGCGTCATAGGCCTCTTGCGAGGTGGCGAAACCGGATTTGTAGACGCCATTGTTCACGGTGTCATAGACGCGTGCATTCACCGCCTCAATGGGTTCGCGCAGGGCTTCGGGCCAGAAATCCAGCGCGTTGCCGGTGATCTCGTCAAAGGCCGAGTTGAACATGCGGATGATGTCGGCGCTCTCATTGCTGACGATGGTGTTTTGCTCCTTGTCCCAGAGCACAGGCACCGTCACGCGGCCCGAATAGGCCGGATCCGCCTTGGTATAGAGCTGATACATGTAGTCAAAGCCAAAGAGGTCATCACCGCTGGCGCCATGTTCGTCCTGCTGAAAGGTCCACCCCTTGTCGAGCATATCCGGATGCACGACAGAGATGCTGATATGATCTTCCAGCCCCTTCAGCTTGCGAAAGATCAGGGTGCGATGGGCCCAGGGGCAGGCGTAGGAAACATAGAGGTGATAGCGCCCGCTTTCGGCCTTGAAACCAGGCTCGCCGTTTGGTCCGGCCGCGCCATCCGCAGAAAGCCAGTTGCGGAACTGTGCGGCAGAGCGTTTGAAAGCTCCGCCCTGCGATTTGGTGTCATACCAGACATCCTGCCATTTTCCGTCAACCAACAATCCCATGGGAATCCTCCTGTGCCCCGCTTTTGGGAAGGGTAAGAGCTTGGCGTCGCAATGGCCATCTTTGCCGCCGCGCAGCCTCCCTGCATACGCGCACAACCCGCCGAAATCGTCGTCGCGTGACAACACTGTCCCGAACACTGCGGGGCGGCGTCGCGCCTGGGTTGCATTTACTTGATTTTAGATAGTTTCATGCCACTGATAGGGAGAGGCCCGCTATCGGAGGACACGGCCATGACCACCTTTATTCCCAAATCCGTTCAGGATGCGCTGGATAAGGCGCGTTTGCAGGGCATGAAGCAAAAGAATCGCCTGCGGGTGCATGCCGGGGAAGAGATCTACCCGGTGCTGCGTCAGTGGGAGCGCGGTTTCTCGGTGGAGGCGGATGTTGTGCCACAGCTGCGCGGGCTGGTGGATCTTTATGATGGTGCGCGTCACCTCTCACAATGCCTGATCGTTGCCTCCGAGGAAGACGCGGGCGAGATGCGCTATGAGTTCAAGCGCTCGACCGCCGCATCTGATCACGCGCCGCTGGATTTCTACCGTGCGCCAGATGCGCCCGTGGGCTTGCTGAGCCACGACTCGTTTGGAGAGGGCTAGCCGTTCTCCCAAGGAACGGCCATCGCCGGCTCTCCGTTCAGATCCCGATCTGCTGCCATATCGGAGCGGTCGCTCTCCCGCCCGGGCGAAACACATCCCTGACCGGGATGTGCTCCTTACGGTTGGGCATGGCG
>NZ_JAATOX010000030.1 GCF_011806385.1 Phaeobacter sp. HF9A
ATGATGGATGCACGACGGGCGGGAGCGCACCCCTTCTTCGCTTTCCAACCCGCGCTTTTCAGCATGACGCGCCGTCTCCGCCGTGCTACGGCACAGATATGGCGCGCATCCCGACAAAGGCCGAGATTCTGGATTGGATCTCCGCCCACCCGACCCAAACCGCAAAACGTGATATTGCCAAGGCTTTTGGCATCAAGGGCGCTGAGCGCATTGACCTCAAACGCATCCTGAAAGAGCTGGAAGCCGAAGGCCATCTGGAAAAACGCAAGAAGACCTATGCGGACCCGGATCGCCTGCCGCCGGTCTCGGTGCTGCTGGTCAAAGCCCCCAACGAGGACGGCGATCTCTTTGCGCAGCCGCTGGAATGGCACGGCGAAGGGGTGGAGCCCATCGTGCTGGTGATCCCCCGCGCCTCGGATCCCGCGCTTGGCGAAGGGGATTGCATCCTCGCGCGCCTCACCGTGGTGCATGAAGCCGATCACAACTACGAGGCGCGGCTCATCCGGCGCATCGGCACCAATCCCAAACGTATCCTCGGGATCTACCGGGCAGGCTCCGAAGGTGGGCGCGTGGTGCCCATCGACAAGGCGGGCGCCACCGAATGGATGGTGCCCGAGGCCAATACCCATGGCGCCAAGGATGGCGAGCTGGTGGAGGCCGAGCAGGCCGGACCAAAGGCCCGCATGGGCCTGCCCAAGGCGCGCATCGTTGAACGTCTCGGCGATCCCTCCGCGCCCAAGGCCGTGTCGCTGATCGCGATCCACTATCATGGCATCCCGGATCATTTCCCCGACAAGGTCATCGCAGAGGCCGATGCGGCCAAACCGATGGGGCTCTCTGGCCGGGAGGATCTGCGTGATCTGCCCTTCGTCACCATCGACCCGGCCGATGCCCGCGACCATGACGACGCCTGTTTTGCCCATGCCGATGATGACCCCAAGAACCCCGGCGGCCATATCATCTGGGTCGCCATCGCCGATGTCGCCGCCTATGTCACTCCCGGCTCGGCGCTGGACCGCGAGGCGCGCAAACGGGGCAACTCCAGCTACTTCCCCGACCGGGTGGTGCCGATGTTGCCGGACCGGCTGTCGGGTGATCTCTGCTCCCTGCACGAAGGCGTGCCGCGCCCCTGTCTGGCCGTGCGCATGCAGATCGACGAGGCGGGCAACAAACTCTCGCATCGCTTTGTGCGCGGGCTGATGAAATCGCAGGCCTCCCTGCATTACAGCGAAGTGCAGGCCGCCATGGACGGTCAGGTGACGGAGCGCACCGCGCCCTTCCTCACCGAGGTGATCCAGCCGCTCTATGCTGCCTATGCGGCGCTGAAAGCCGCGCGGGCGGAGCGCCAGCCGCTGGAGCTGGACCTGCCGGAGCGCAAGATCACGCTGGATGACAGCGGCAAGGTCACCTCGGTCAATTTCCGCGACCGGCTGGATGCGCATAAGCTGATCGAGGAATTCATGGTGCTGGCCAATGTCGCCGCCGCCGAAACCCTGATCCAGAAACGCCAGCCACTGCTGTTCCGGGTGCATGAGGAACCGGCGGTAGATAAGCTCGACAACCTGCGTGAAACGGCGCGGGCGGCGGGGCTGAACCTGGCTAAGGGGCAGGTCTTGCAGACCCGGCATCTGAACGCGCTCCTGAATGCCGCAGCGGGCACCGATGATGCGGAGCTGATCAATATTTCGACCCTGCGCTCCATGCAGCAGGCCTATTACTTCCCTGAAAACTTTGGCCATTTCGGCCTCGCGCTCAGGAACTACGCCCATTTCACCTCGCCGATCCGCCGCTATGCTGACCTGATCGTGCACCGCGCGCTGATCACCGCCCATGGCTGGGGCAAGGATGGGCTGTCGCCTGAGGAAATCGAACGCCTGGAGGAGACCGCAACACATATCTCCGCCACCGAGCGGCGCTCCATGCTGGCGGAGCGCGACACCACCGACCGCTATCTGGCCTCCTATCTCGCCGAGCGCGTGGGCAATGAATTCACCGGGCGGATTTCGGGCATCGCGCGCTTCGGCGCCTTTGTGAAGCTCGACGAGACCGGCGCGGACGGACTGGTGCCGGTGCGCAGCATCGGGCGGGAATATTTCCATTTCGACCCCAAGGCGGGCACCTTGATGGGATCGGACACCGGGTTGATGATCGCCATTGGTCAACGGGTGACCGTGCGCCTGACGCAAGCCGCGCCGGTGACCGGCGGGCTGGAGCTGGAGCTTCTGGCGCTCGAAGACGCTGAGCTGCCGAGCGGAGGCGCTGGCGCGCCGGGCAAGGGTGGGCGGCGGCGCAGCCCAGCCGGGCGAACGGTGACGCGGCGCAAGGCTGCCAAGTCCAAGCACAAGGCCGCCAAGGTCAAATCCAAAGCGACGCGCAACCGGCCCAAGTAACCAGATCTGCACCTTGCGACCTTCTCCGGTCGCAAGAGGGTTTGCGCTCCGCTTCGCGGATCGCCGGGGGCAGGCCGCGCCCGCTTGCATGTTTCATGCAAATGGGCCGGGCGGGAGAGCTTCGCTCTTTTGCGATAAGATAGATGGTGATGAAATTCAGGCGGCTTTCGGCAGATCGGCCGCTGCGGCTTCCATGATCCGCGCGACATAGGTCATCAGCCTGGGATGGTTTTGCGTGACCTCGGCCACCGCGCGGGCTGCGGGTGCGCGCGACAGGGCGTCCAGCATCGTTGCGGCCGAACAATCCGCCGCCGTCATCCGATCCCCAAAGAGATAGGGCTGATCGCCCAGCACCGCCTCCAGCGCCGTCAGGTCCTGCCCCAGGCGCAGCAAGCGCTCGGCCCGGTCCAGCCGGGAATGGCCGGTGAAATGCAGCCCCTGCATGACCTTCGCGCGAAAGCCCTCGGCCACCGGGGCTGGCACCCCGGCAAAAACCGTCTGCGTCATCCCGGCCCAGCCGTCATCTTCCAGCCAGCGCGCGCACATCAGATGCAGCCAGAGCGCCTCGTCCACCATGCGGATCAACAGCCGCGACTGCGCTTTCTGAAGATCGCTGAGGCCTGGGTCAAACTCCGCCCCGCGTGCCTCAAGAAAGCGGCGAATGCCTTCACTGTCGGGGATCAGCGCGCCGGTCTCATCCCTCAGCACCGGCAGTTTGTGATGCGGCATGGACGCGAGCTCCGCCGGGTCATTCACGTCCTGTCGCTGCCAGTCCTCACCGGACATCTGCAACAACAGCGCCGCCTTGGTGCAGAACATGCTGTAGCTGTAAAAACCGTCGCCGCCGCCATGGGTCAAAAGGGTCAACATCGTCTCTCTCCGTGTTTGGATGTGATAGGTGACGTGCTACAGCAGGCTATTGACAGTTTTTGTCATCAGCGCGAGGCAACCTGGGCCCATGACCAAGACCGAACGACTCTTTCGCCTGATGCAGCTTTTGCGCCAGTTGCCGCCCCCGGTGACGGCGGAACAGCTGGCGCAGGAGCTTGATGTATCGGCCAGAACCATCCACCGCGACATCGACGCCCTGCGGGCGCTCGGCGCGATGATCGACGGCGCGGCGGGGTTTGGCTTCACCCTGATCGAGGACGCCACCCTGCCGCCGCTCGGCTTTGGCGCCACCGAACTGGAGGCGCTGTCGCTGGGATTGAGCGAGGTGGCCCATCGCGGCGACCCGGATCTGGCCGAGGCGGCAAGAAGCGCGCTGAAAAAGCTGCACGCCCGCCTGCCCCCCCGGCAGTCGGCGCGGCTGCAACATGCCACGCTTTCGGCCTTTATGTTCTCGCCCCCGGCGCCGCCGACGGTGGATTCGGCGGTGCTGCGACAAGCCACATGGGAGGAGCGCGAGGTCTGTTTCTCCTACAGCGACGGCAAGGGCACGGTGACAAAACGGCAGGTTAAACCCTTGGAAATGATATACTTTGACCAATCCACCGTGCTGATCGCCTGGTGCCATCTGCGCCGGGGGTTCCGGGTGTTTCGACTGGACCGGATGCAGGCGCTGGAGGTGAGGGAGACCACATTTCGCCCTCACCGCGTGCGGCTTTACCGCGAGGCGCTGGCCCATCTGCGCAGCCAGAAGATCGGCTGACCGGCAAGGCGACGCCAAGCTCCGCCACACCCGCGATGAGTGCTTTTGCCGTGGCCCGCTCCGGGTTAGACTGCGGGTAAGAAACGAAGCAGGTGTTGAGGGTAAAATGCGCAGTTGGGTCAAGACAGCGCTGTGTTTGGGGGCCGCCATGAGCGCGGCAGAGGCACAGGCGAATATTACGAAACAGGGCGCCCCTGCGGCGACGCTGCGCCCGCTGGTGCGGCCCGAGGCGGGCGCTAGGGATGCCGTGCAGCTGGCAGCGGCGACCACGCTGCGGCCCCAGGCCCGCAGCGCTGCGGCGGAAGCAGCCAAACCCGCCATTGTCACCCCGACCGATGCCACCGCAAACCGGCGCTTTCTGGCCTGGGTGGAGGGCTTTCAATCCCGCGCGCGGGCGCAGGGCATCAGTCAGACGACGCTGAACCGCGCCTTTCGCGATGTCACCTATGATCCGCTGGTGATCAAACGCGACCGCAACCAGTCGGAATATACCAAGACGATCTGGGAGTATCTCGACAGCGCGGCCTCGGACAATCGTGTGAAGAACGGCGCCAAGGCGCTGCGTCAGAACCGCCGGGTGCTGGATCGGATCGAGCGCACCTATGGGGTCGATAAGGAGGTCGTGGTCGCGGTCTGGGGGCTGGAGAGCAACTATGGTTCGCATCGTGGCGATATGGATATCGTGCGTTCGCTGGCGACGCTGGCCTTTGACGGGCGGCGGGGAAAGTTCTTTGAAAGCCAGCTGATCGCGGCGCTGAAGATCCTGCAAGCGGGCGACGTGGATGCCCGCCACATGACCGGCAGCTGGGCCGGGGCGATGGGGCATACGCAGTTCATCCCGACCAGTTATCTGGCCTATGCGGTGGATTTCACCGGCGATGGCAAGCGCGATATCTGGTCCAGCGATCCCAGCGACGCGCTGGCCTCCACCGCCGCCTATCTGAAGCGATTCGGCTGGGTCAAAGGCCAGCCCTGGGGGGTCGAGGTGACCCTGCCGCGGGGGTTCAACTACGCGCTGGCCAGCCGCAAGATCAAGAAAAGCCCCGGTGACTGGGCCGCGCTTGGCGTGAAGGGCATTGATGGGCGCCCGGTGCCGAATTACGGCAGTGGCTCGATCCTGTTGCCGGCGGGCGGCAAGGGCGCGGCCTTTATGATCTTCAAGAATTTCTCGGTGATTGAGCGCTATAACACGGCTGATGCCTATGTGATCGGTGTTGGGCACCTGAGTGACCGGCTGAAGGGCGGGCCGAAGATCCAGAGCCAATGGCCGCGCGGCGACCGGGCGCTGACGTTCTCGGAACGCAAGGAAATGCAGCAGCGGCTGACCCGGGCCGGGTTCAATACCCAGGGCGTGGACGGGCGTATCGGCCCCAACACCATCGCCGCCATTCGCGCCTTTCAAAACGCCCAGGGGCTGGTGCCGGACGGCTATGCCTCGCTCAGCTTGCTGAAGAAACTACGTTGAGCGACCAAGGGGGCGCTGCCCCCTCGGCTGCGCCTCACCCCCGGGATATTTCAGGTTAGAAGAAGAAAGCCCCGCACATTGGCGGGGCTTTTTGTTTGCTCAGTATGCGTTGCGCGATCAGCTGGGCGACATGCCGCGGAGGCGCTCGGAGCGGCGACGCAGCAGCTCCACCGTGGTCAGCAGGCAGATCGAGATCCCGACCAAAATCGTCGCCACCGCGAGAATCGTGGGGGAGATCTGCTCGCGCAGGCCGGTGAACATCTGCCAGGGCAGCGTTTTTTGACCGGCGGAGCCGACAAAGAGCACCACCACCACCTCGTCAAAGGAGGTGATAAAGGCGAAGAGGCCACCGGAGATCACCCCGGGCAGGATCAGCGGCATCTGCACCCGAAAGAAGGTGGTGACCGGGCCAGCGCCCATGTTGGCGGCTGCGCGGGTCAGCGAGTTGTCAAAGCCGACCAGCGTTGCGGTCACGGTGATGATCACAAATGGAATGCCCAGAGCCGCGTGCGCCAGCACCACGCCAACGTAGGTGCCTTGCAGACCGATGCGGCTGTAGAAGAAATACATGCCCGCGGCGGAGATGATCAACGGCACGATCATCGGCGAGATCAGAACCGCCATGATGGCACGGCGGAAGGGCACATGCGGTTGGCTGAGGCCGATCGCCGCCAGGGTTCCGAAGCTCACGGACAGCAGGGTGGCCATGGGCGCGATGCGCAGGCTGTTCCACAGGGCTTGCTGCCAATCCGGGTTGGTCAGGAAGTCGCGATAGTGGCGCAGCGAGTAGCCCGCCGGGTCAAAGCGCAGCATCTCCGGGGTGAAGGTGAAGAAGTTCTCGGCGTTGAAGCTGAGCGGCATCACCACCAGGATCGGCGTGATCAGGAACACGAAGATCGCGCCGCAGATCACCCGGAAGCCATAGTGCCAGAGCACCTGGCCCGGTGTCAGATAGGGCACCAGATGTTTGCGATAGCTGGAGGTGGCGATCCAGAAGATGAACCAGCCCGCGAACCAGCCAAAGAGCGCGCCGAGGACCAGGGCGGGAAGACCGCCCATCAGGAACCCCGCCACCGCGAAGGCGGCGATGGTGAGCCAGCGTATCGGTTTTTGTTGCTCCAGCAGCATGCTGGAGAAGACAAAGCCCATCACGCCAAAGAGCGCGGCGCCAAGGATCAGGCCCATCAGGCCCGATCCCTGCGCGGTGCCCACAAAGAGGCCCAGGATCGCGCCCGCGGCTGCCGATGTGGCGGCGGTGAAGGCTGGGGTTTGGTTTGTTACAGGTGTCAGTGCCATTGTGTCTTATCCCAACTTCACATTGTCGATGCCGACGATCTTGTCATAGGCCCAATAGAGCAGCAGGACGACCGCGAGCAGGATGCTGCCCAATGCCGCCGCCAGGCCCCAGTTGAGCGAGGAGGAGATGTGGTAGGCAATCCGGTTGGAGATGAAGACACCTTTGGTGCCGCCGACGATTTCCGGCGTGATGTAGTAGCCGATCGACAGGATGAAGACGAGGATCGAGCCCGCGCCAATGCCCGGCACCGACTGCGGGAAATAGACCCGCCAGAAGGCTGTCCAGTTGGTGGCGCCCAGCGATTTTGCCGCCCGCAGGTAGGTCGGGTTGATCGTCTGCATCACCGAATACATCGGCAGGATCATGAACGGCAGCAGGATGTGGGTCATCGCCACGATGGTGCCGAACTGGTTATTGATCATCACCAGCCGCGCGTCATCCGCCACCAGCCCAAGCCAGACCAGCACATCGTTGATCACGCCTTGCTGTTGCAGCATCACCTTCCAGGCCGAGGTGCGAACCAGGAGCGAGGTCCAGAACGGCAGCAGCACCAGGATCATCAGCAGGTTGGCCGAGCGCGTCGGCAGGTTGGCCAGGATCCAGGCCACCGGATAGCCCAGCAGGATGCAGGAGCCGGTGATCATCAGCGACATGATCATCGTGCGTTTGAACAGCGTGATATAGATCTGCTGGTTCTCCGGCCGCGCTTCGACGCCATCGGCACCAAGATGCAAATCCACCGAATTCAGGAAGTAGCCGGTGGTGTATTCCGGGCTGTAGGTCTGGATCGTGCGCCAGTTGCCGACATTGCCCCAATCCTTGTCGATATCAAGGAAGGCCTCCTTGAAAGAGATCGGCGGCAGATCGGCAATCGCGGCAGCGGCGGCTTTCAGCGCATCAGCGCCGGGGCCGGTGTAGCTTGCCAGATTCGCGGCGCCGCCATCGGTGGAGACTTCGGTCGCGAAGGCCACATAGACAGTTTCCCATGGCTTTTCCTCGGCCACGATATCGCCATCCACCACCGCGGTGAACAGGGCAAAATCGGTATAGGCAATGGCGGTGCGCGGGAAGAGTTTGGAAATCTCCGCCCCCGGCACAAAGCCGATGTCACCGGAGAATTTTTCGCCCGTCAGCTGTGCGAGCTTGGTGCGTTCGCCATCCAGAAGATCGGTATCACCCGCCGCAGAGCTGCCGCCGGACATGATTTCATACCACAGCGCGCCATTCTTCAACTCGCCATCGCCAGAGCGCTGAATGGCTTTGACGTCGGCCTTGCCGATGTCATCCACCTTGCGGCCACTGCTGCGGAACAGCGAGGAAATACCGGTGTGTTCATAGTTCAGGCGGGTGCCGAGCTTGGTATGCTCCTTGGCCTCTGCCGCCACAAACAGATCGTAATAGAGGCTCTCGTATACCGCCTCATCCGGGGACTCGCCGCTCATCGGGTCCCAGTCTTTCAGCGTGACCACCGTTTCCGGCAGCGTGTCGGCCACGATGCGGTTCTCAACCGAGCGGAACAACATGTCCGCAATCGGGAAAATAAAGGCCAGAAGAATAAAAATCAGCAGCGGTGCGATGAGCATCAAAGCCCGCAGTTTCTGCATCCTCAGCGCGCGCGCGAGGCTGCGCTTCAGCGGCGTGCCATCAGCCGCAAGGACCGGGCCGGATTGAGTCGTGTCACTCATGATTGTCCCTGTTTTCTTCCCGCGTCATTAATCGTGCGGGGTTTGTGTCTCTCTGCCGCCAAATGCGGGGCTGCTCCTGAGAGCAGGGCCGGAGAGGAGGCCGGAGAGCGCGAAACGCTCTCCGGCAGGATCATCAGATCAGCTTACTTCGCCAGCCAAGCCTGGAATTTCGCGTCGATGTCGTCGCGATAGTCAGCCCAGAACTCGTAGTTGTAGAGGAAGGTGTTGGTGGCGTTGGCCGGGTCGGTCGGCATATGCGGTGCCATTTCGATGCCCAGTTCGGCGTGTTTGCCAACCAGCGGTGCGGAAGACGCACGGGCCGGACCGTAGGAGATGTATTTCGCCTGATCCGCCAGACGCTGGGTGTCGGTGGCAAAATAGATGTAGTCCATCGCGCGGGCTTTGCGCTCGTCGGACAGACCCGCCGGGATGATCCAACCGTCAAGGTCGAACACCTGCGCGTCCCAGAGCATCGCAACGGGCTGGTCCTGCTCTTCGATCAGCGAGAACAGACGGCCGTTATAGGTGGAGCCCATGACGACTTCGCCATCCGCCAGCAGCTGCGGCGTGTCGGCGCCCGCGGACCACCAGATCACGCTGTCC
Source organism: Phaeobacter sp. HF9A (assembly GCF_011806385.1). GTDB lineage: Bacteria > Pseudomonadota > Alphaproteobacteria > Rhodobacterales > Rhodobacteraceae > Epibacterium. Next base: position 9,092 of record NZ_JAATOX010000030.1, read on the forward strand.
TTGATGGTGTCGAGCTTGGCCAGCGCCTGCTCCTGACCTTCGGGAGTGGCCAGAACGTCGTAGACGTCGTCCTTGGCAACGCCATCACAGATCAGCGCCCATTCCATGTTGTTGATCGGACGTTTTTCCAGGGCGCGTTTGCCCGGGTAGGCTTCCAGATCAAAGATGTCACACACGCTGGTCGGCGGGGTGTCACCCACGAGGTCGGTGCGATAGCCGAAGGTGGTGGAATACACGATCTGCGGGATGAAGCAGTCGGAGACCAGCAGATCACCGAAGTCTTCGGAGGCCGAGGTTCCATCGGGGGCCGGAGCCAGCATTTCGTCGGCGTCGATTTCCATCGCCAGGCCTTCGTCGCACAGACGAATCGCATCAGAGGCCACAACGTCAACAACGTCCCAGGTGATGTTGCCCGCTTCGTTCATGGCGCGCATTTTCGCCACGGCTTCGTTGGAGCTTTCATCGTTGATGATCTTCACGCCGGTCTTTTCGGCATAGGGCTCGTGGTAGGCTTTGTTCTGCGAATTGGAGTAAGCCCCACCCCAGGACACGATGGTCATTTCATCGGCCATATCTGCGGCAAAGGCCATCGGCGCACAGAGAGCGGTCGTGGCGACGAGTGCCGACAGTTTACGCAATTTCATTTGGTATTCTCCTTGTTGAGACACGTAGAATTTCATCTGTTTGGTCCCCCGATCCGTTCCTCATGCCGGGGGTTCCGGCTCGCAGCCAGACGCCGTTCAGGCGTCCAGCGCGCGGCAGTCCTCGGGCAGCCAACCGATTTCGATTTGCTGACCGGGTTGCAGCCGATCCTGGTCAGGCGCGTTCCGGGTCTTGATGATGAACTCATCATTGCCGGCCACCCGCAGGCGGGTACGGAAAATATCACCCATATAGATGAATTCCAGCACTTCCGCCTTGAGCGTATGCGCGCCTTCTTGCAGGCGTTCCTTGTTGTATTCCACCCGCTCGGGGCGGATCGACACTTGGGTGCGCTGCCCGACTTCGGACACGTTCACAGGCGTACACTGGATCGTTTCGCCGTCATCCAGGGCTACCACGGCGTGGTTCCCGGAGATCTCTTTCACCACGCCCTCAAGCGTGTTGTTTTCACCGATAAACTGCGCGACGAAGCTGTTCTGGGGCGATTCATACAGCTCGTCCGGCGGTGCCAGCTGCTGAATGCGCCCGTCGTTGAACACCGCGACGCGGTCCGACATGGTCAGCGCCTCGGTCTGGTCGTGGGTCACGTAAACGGTGGTGATCCCGAGTTCATGCGCCAGATGGGTGATTTCGAACTGCATCTTTTCGCGCAGCTGCTTGTCGAGCGCGCCGAGCGGTTCGTCCATCAAAACCAGTTCGGGTTCAAACACCAGCGCCCGGGCCAGGGCCACACGCTGTTGCTGACCACCGGACAGCTGCGAGGGGCGACGACCGCCAAATGCGCCCATCTCCACCATATCCAGCGCGCGCTTTACCTTGGCTTCGCGCTCGGATTTGCCCATTTTGCGAACTTCCAGCGGAAAGCTGAGGTTCTCGGCAATGGTCATGTGAGGGAACAGAGCGTAGTTTTGGAACACCATGCCGATGCCACGCTTGTGCGGCGGAATGTTGTTGATCGAGACACCAGCCAGACGGATATCCCCGTGGGTGGCTGTCTCAAAACCAGCCAGCATCATCAGGCAGGTGGTTTTTCCCGAGCCTGACGGCCCCAGCATGGTCAGAAATTCGCCCTTGGGCAGGGTGAGGTTCAGATCTTTGACGACAAGTGTTTCACCGTCATAGCTCTTTTGTACGCGTTCGAATTCCACGAACGCGTCAGTGTTCGACGCATCGGCCAAATCAGGCTCCCCGTATTTGTTCTTATCGCGGCGGATTCATCCGCTCTTCGTCTCGCAGTGTAAACACAGCGTCATGGTTCTGTGCAACCAAGTCATCGAGATCAGATCAATCCCTTGGTATATTGCTGCGATCTTCTAGTAGAATCCCCCCTATACCCGCATGTTTTGCGGCATACGCACACATCTATGCGGCATTTTGGGACATTTTTGCACAATCTGACAACCGCCTTGGCAATCACTTTTTTAGCGATCTGGTCAAAAAGGCCGAATCGGCCTTTTTGAGAGGTATAGCGATTCGCTGTCAGGATCGGCTCACTCGGCAGCTGTCAGCAGGCCGCGCTCTTGCAACTCTGCGTAGCATTCATCCAGCGACTTGCGGGCGCGCTCGATCAGCAGGTCGATTTCTTCCGGCTTCAGGACCAGCGGCGGCGAGATGATCATCCGGTCGCCGACATGGCGCATCACCAGGTTGTTGGCAAAGCAGCGCTCGCGGCAGATGTAGCCGACGGTGCCCGCCTCCGCCGCAAAGGCCGCGCGGGTTGCCTTGTTCGGAGTCAGCGCGATGGAGCCCATCATGCCCACGATCTTGGCCTCGCCCACCAGCGGATGATCGGTCAGCGATTCCCATTTCTCCTTGAGGTAGGGCCCGGCCACATCCTGCACGTGACCAATGATGTTTTCCTCTTCCAGGATGCGCAGGTTTTCCAGCGCAACGGCCGCCGCCACCGGGTGACCGGAGTAGGTATAGCCGTGGTTGAACTCGTCCTTGGCAATCACTGCTGCAACCTCGTCCGACACCACGGAGCCACCGATCGGCGCGTAACCAGAGGACAGGCCCTTGGCGATGGTGATGATATCGGGGCGGATGCCGACGGTCTGGCTGCCGAACCAGTTGCCGGTGCGCCCAAAGCCGCAGATGACCTCATCCGCGATCAGCAGGATTTCGTATTTGTCGCAGATGCGCTGGATTTCCGGCCAATAGGTGGCGGGCGGCACGATCACGCCACCGGCGCCCTGCACCGGCTCCGCGATAAAGGCGGCAACGCGGTCTTCGCCGAGCTCCAGAATCGCCTGCTCCAGCTCCTGCGCGCGGGCAAGGCCGAAATCCTCGGGGGTGCTGTCGCCGCCCTCGGCCCACCAATGCGGCTGGTTGATGTGGTGAATATCCGGGATCGGCAGCCCGCCCTGCGCGTGCATGCCGGACATGCCGCCGAGCGAACCGGAGCCGACGGAAGAGCCGTGATAGGCGTTCTTGCGCGAAATGATGATGGATTTGGACGGCTTGCCCTTCATCGCCCAATAGTGGCGCACCATGCGGATATTGGTGTCATTGGCCTCGGATCCCGAGCCGGCAAAGAACACGTGGTTGAGATCACCCGGCGCCAGTTCGGCGATTTTTGCGGCCAGGGCAATCGCCGGCACATGGGTGGTCTGGAAGAAGGTGTTGTAATAGGGCAGCTCGCGCATCTGGCGGGCGGCGACCTCGGCCAGCTCCTCGCGGCCATAACCGATATTGACGCACCAAAGCCCGGCCATCGCATCGAGGATCTCGTTGCCCTCGCTGTCGGTCAGGGTCACGCCGTTGGCGCGGGTGATCACCCGGGCGCCTTTTTCCGCCAGCTCGCCATTGGCGGTGAACGGGTGCATGTGGTGCGCGGCGTCAAGCGCCTGAAGTTCTGCCGTGGGCAGGTGGTTGGTGATCGCGGTCATTGGGGACCCTCCTGAACGATAACTTTCGCCCAGAATATGATCAAAAATTGGACTGTCAATCGAATCAGTCGGTCGAGGTCAAACCCGCCCTGACCTGCTCCATCCCCTGCAACACGTCCCGTTCAGCGGCCAGCGCGACCAGATCTGCATCCTTTTTCCGCAGCCCCTCCAGGATGTCTTTGTGACGGTCCGGAAAACTATGGGTTCCAAAGCGTCCGCAGACCACCCGCAGAGACGGGCCAAAGCGCAGCCAGAGCCGGTCCACCAGATCCACCAGGATCGGCGCATCCGCATGGGCATGAAGGAGATGGTGGAACTGGTAGTTCAACACCAGATACCCCGCGATATCACCGCCGGCGATGGCCTTGTCGAGCGCCAGGTCCAGCTGTTCCAGCCGGTCAATCTCGGCGTCCGGTATACGGGTTGTTGCCCGGCGCACCAGCTCGCATTCAATTGATTTTCTTGCATAAACAAGCTCGTCTATGTCCTCCACCCGCAGCTCTGGCACCGACACGCGGCGGTTGCCCTGAAACATCAGCGCCCCGTCCGAAATCAGGCGGCGGATCGCCTCGCGCACCGGTGTCATGCCACTGTCGAGCGCCTCCACCAGCCCCTGAATGGTCACCGCCTGCCCCGGTGCCAGTTCGCCAAACAAAATCTGCGCCCGCAGCCGTTGATAAACCTGCTCGTGGGCGGGCAGTTTCGAGGCTGTCTCGGGAGGTGCAATTGATGGCGGATTTGGCACATTCACCGGCTTTGGATCCTTCTAATTTTTAGGCAGCTTGCACGAAGAAAACACAGATGAAAGCATAAAATCTCTTGCCGGACTCGGCAAATTTTGATCAAAATAGCCCACAGCCGGTCAAAAGACGCCGGTAAACACAGGGGAGACTTACATGTCATTCAAATCGGTCACCATCGTGTCCGCTATCGCGCTGAGCGCCGCCGCGGCCTCCGCCGAGGAAGTTCGCGTCTACAACTGGTCGGACTATATCGACGAATCACTGCTGGAGAAATTCGAGACCGAAACCGGCATCGACCTGATCTACGACGTATTCGATTCCAACGAACTCTTGGAAACCAAGATGCTTGCCGGCGGCTCCGGCTATGACGTCGTGGTGCCCACCGGCTCCTTTCTGCAACGTCAGATCCAGGCCGGCGTGTTCCAGAAGCTCGACAAGGACCAGCTGCCCAACTACGGCAACCTCTGGGACGTGATCCTGGACCGCACCGCGCAGTTCGACCCCGATAACGCCTATTCGGTCAACTACATGTGGGGCACCACCGGCATCGGCGTCAACGTCGGCAAAGTAACCGAAGTGCTGGGCGAAGATGCCCCGATCGACAGCCTCGCGCTGGTGTTTGATCCGGCCAATATGGAAAAACTCGCCTCCTGCGGCGTGCATTTCCTGGATGCGCCCGACGAGGTTGTGCCGGCCGCTCTGACCTACCTCGGCCTTGACCCCAACACGCAAGACAAGGACGATCTGGAAAAAGCCGCGAGCGTGCTGGAAGCCGTGCGCCCCTATGTGCAGAAGTTCCATTCCTCCGAATACATCAACGCGATGGCCAACGGCGATATCTGCGTGGCCTTCGGCTGGTCCGGTGACATCCTGCAAGCGCGGGACCGTGCCGCTGAAGCCGACAATGGTGTCGAAATCGCCTATAACGCCCCCACGGAGGGCGCGCTGATGTGGTTCGACCAGATGGCGATTCCCGCCGATGCGCCAAACCCCGAGGGGGCGCATAAGTTCCTGAACTTCATCATGGACCCGGAAAACATGGCGGCGGCGTCGAACTACGTCTATTACGCCAATGGCAACAAGGCCGCACAGGAATTCCTGGCCGAGGATGTGATCGGCGATCCGGCGATCTACCCGAGCGCCGCTGCGCTGGACAACACCTATATCAAGAGCCCCTATCCGCAGAAGGTACAACGCGTTGTGACCCGCCTGTGGACCCGGGTAAAATCCGGCACCTAAGCTCAAACCAACCAGCGGGGCGTTTCGACACGCCCCGCTTTTCTTGAAAGACGACAGGCCCGCAGCACGCTGGCCGCTTAGGGGGCGAATTTGGCACAACCTGTATTTGAGCCTTGGAACGATCCGAACGAAAAGCCGCTGATCCAGTTCAAGAACGTGAGCAAGCGTTTTGGCGATTTCACCGCGATCGACGATCTGACCATCGACATCTTTGAACGCGAGTTCTTTGCCTTGCTGGGCCCATCCGGCTGCGGCAAGACCACGATGATGCGCATGCTCGCGGGGTTTGAAACCCCAAGCGACGGCAAGATTTTCCTGTCTGGTCAGGATATTGCCCCGGTGCCGCCGAACCGGCGCGCGGTCAATATGATGTTTCAGTCCTATGCGCTGTTCCCGCATCTCAGCATCTGGGAAAACATCGCATTCGGGCTCAAGCGCGAAGGCATGCCCCGCAACCAGATCAACGCCCGCGTCGAAGAGATGCTGCGCCTGACCCGGCTGGAGAAATTCGCCCGCCGCAAGCCGCATCAGATCTCTGGCGGTCAGCGGCAGCGGGTGGCGCTGGCACGCAGCCTCGCCAAGGCGCCGAAACTCCTGCTGCTGGACGAGCCGCTCGGCGCGCTGGACCGCAAGCTGCGCGAGGAAACCCAGTTCGAGCTGATGGATATTCAGGAAAAGACCGGCACCACCTTCGTGATCGTGACCCACGACCAGGAAGAGGCCATGACCGTCGCCAGCCGCGTTGCGGTGATGGACAATGGCAAGGTCATTCAGGTCGCCACCCCTGCCGATATCTACGAAGCGCCGAACTCGGTCTATGTAGCTGATTTTATTGGCGATGTGAACCTTATTGAGGGCACCGCCACCGCCACCGGAGAGGGCACCTATGCGCTGCATTGGCGCGACGGCGTGCCGCCGCTGACGGTGACGACACCGCAGAGCTTTTCCGACGGGCAGCGCGCACATCTGGCGATCCGGCCCGAAAAAATCTCCATCAGTGCCGAAAAACCCGCAGAGGCCGCCAATGCGGTGATGGGCAAGGTGCTGGACATTGCTTACCTCGGCAATATCTCCACCTATCACGTGGAGCTGCCGAGCGGCGATATCATCAAGGCGCAGACCGCCAACACCCGCCGCATCTCGCGCCGCGCCTATACCTGGGAAGATACCGTCTGGCTGTCCTGGACAGCCACCGGCGGCATCTTGTTGGCAGACTGATGCGCCGTTTTTTCCTGATCGCCGTTCCTTATGCCTGGCTGCTGGCGCTGTTTCTGGTGCCCTTCCTCATCGTTCTGAAAATCTCCTTGTCGGATGCGGCCATCGCCCTGCCGCCCTATGTTCCGCAGTTCGAATGGAGCGAGGGTATCCGCGCCTTTGTCTCCCAGCTCGATCTAGAGAATTTCACCTGGCTGATTGAGGATGACCTCTACTGGAAAGCCTATCTGAGCAGCCTGCAAATCGCCGCCACCTCGACGGTGCTGACGCTGATGGTCGGCTACCCGATCGCCTATGGCATGGCCCGCGCGCCGCAGGAGTGGCGCCCGACCCTGATGATGCTGGTGATCCTGCCGTTCTGGACCTCTTTCCTGATCCGCGTCTACGCCTGGAAGGGAATCCTGTCGAACGAGGGCTTCCTGAATCAGTTCCTGCTCTGGACCGGCGTGATTTCCGAACCCTTGCAGATCCTGAACACCACCACGGCCGTCTATATCGGTATCGTCTATACCTATCTGCCCTTTATGATCCTGCCGATCTACGCGGCGCTGGAGCGGATGGACGACAGTCTGAACGAGGCCGCCGAGGACCTCGGTTGTTCGCGTCTCTCGGCCTTTTGGCTGGTGACCATTCCGCTCTCCAAAGGGGGGATTATCGCAGGTTGTTTTCTGGTCTTCATCCCGGCGATGGGCGAATTCGTGATTCCCTCGCTGCTGGGTGGCTCTGACACGCTTATGATCGGCAAGGTGCTGTGGGAGGAGTTCTTCTCAAACCGCGATTGGCCGGTGGCCTCGGCGGTGGCGGTGATCCTGCTGCTGATCCTGGTGGTGCCGATCGTGCTGTTTCAACGCAATCAGCAAAAGGAACAGGAGGGCGAGACATGAAACGCCTGAGCGCTTTCAATGTGGTGTCGCTGACGCTGGGATTTGCCTTTCTCTATATCCCGATGCTGATTCTGATCCTGTTTTCCTTCAACGAGAGCAAGCTGGTCACCGTCTGGGCCGGGTTTTCCACCAAATGGTACGGCGAGCTGATGCAGAACGAGGCGATGCTGGATGCCGCCTGGGTCACGATCAAAGTGGCGGTGATGTCCTCCACCATCGCCACCGTTCTGGGGACCATGGCGGCCTATGTGCTGGTGCGCAGCGGTCGTTTCCTCGGGCGGACGCTGTTTTCCGGCATGATCTACGCCCCATTGGTGATGCCCGAAGTGATCACCGGCCTGTCGCTGCTGTTGCTGTTCATCGGTATTGGCCTGGATCGCGGCGTGCTGACCATCGTGCTGGCGCATACGACTTTTGCCATGTGCTATGTCTCGGTGGTGGTCTCCTCGCGTTTGGCAACCTTTGATCAATCGCTGGAAGAGGCGGCGCTGGATCTCGGCTGCTCTCAGGCGCAGGCGTTTCGTCTGGTGACCCTGCCGATCATCGCCCCCGCGGTGGTCTCGGGCTGGCTTCTGGCCTTCACCCTGTCGCTGGATGATCTGGTCATCGCCTCCTTCACCACCGGCCCCGCCGCGACCACCCTTCCGATCAAGATCTTCTCGGCGGTGCGCCTGGGGGTCAGCCCCGAGATTAACGCGCTCTCGACGCTGATGATCGGCGTTGTGACGGTCGGGGTGATCTGCGCCTCTCTGGTCAGCAAACGGGCACTGGTGAAGCAGCAAAAAGAGGAACAGCAGGCTGTTCACGCAACATGAGCCGGCGGATCTTCTCCAGCTACGCCTATGGTCCCGGCCCGCGCAGCAACTGCTGGTGGGACGAGACCATCGACGCGCCGGTCTGGCCATCACTGGACAGTGACAAACGCGTCGATGTGGCGGTGATCGGTGCAGGCTTCACCGGGATTTCCAGCGCCCTGCATCTGGCCGAATCAGGGGCAGAGGTCGCGGTGCTGGAAGCCGAAACCCCCGGTTGGGGCGCCTCCGGGCGCAATGGCGGTTTTTGCTGTATTGGCGGTGCCAAGCTCGGCGCCTCTGCAATGACGCGCCGATACGGTCGCCACGAAACCCAGACCTATCAGGCGGGCGAAGTGGAGGCCGTCAATCTGGTGCAAGGCCTGATCGCCCGCCATGGCATCCAGGCCGACACCCACTCCGATGGGGAGACCATCCTCGCCCATACCCCCAAAGCGGCCCGGGCGCTGCGCCAGGAGGCCGAGGAGGCCGGCGGTGACTTTGTTGCGGGCCCTGATCTGCCCCGGCATGGTCTTGGTGGCGCCTTTCACGGCGCACTGAGCACCCCGATCGGCTTTGCGCTCAACCCGCGCAAATACCTCTTTGGTCTGGCAAAGGCGGCTCAGGCGGCCGGGGCGCTGCTGTATCAAAACAGCCCGGCGCTGCGCGTTCAGCGCGTCGATAACAGCTGGCAGGTGCAGACCCCCAACGGGCGCCTGACCGCGGATCAGCTGGTGATCGCCACCAATGGCTATTCCAGCGAAGACCTGCCCGACTGGCTGGCCGGGCGCTATATGCCGACGCAATCCACCGCCATGGTCACCCGCCCGATCACCCAGGCAGAGCAGGCACAACAAGGCTGGACCTCGGCCCAGATGGCTTATGACAGCCGTCACCTCTTGCATTATTTTCGCCTGATGCCGGATGGCAGGTTTCTCTTTGGCATGCGCGGCGGGCTGCTGTCCTCGCCTCGGGCAGAGCAGAAGATTCGCGGCCAGCTGCGCCGTCACTTCGAGGCGCTATTCCCCGAATGGCGCTCCATCGAGACGAGTCACATCTGGTCCGGCATGGTCTGCCTGTCGCGCAACCTTGTACCGTTTGTCGGCGCGGTGCCCGATCATCCCGGCCTGTTTGCAGGGCTTTGCTATCATGGCAACGGCGTTGCGATGGGCAGCTATGCCGGTGCGTTGCTCGGTGATCTGGTGCAGGGAAAGACGCCCGCGCGGCCCTATTCAAAGGTCGTCCAGCAATTGCCGCGTTTCCCGCTGGGCCGCGCCCGTCGGCTCTTGATGCCGCCGGCCTATGCTGTTCTCGGCCTGATGGACTGAAGCGCGGCGAGTTCCAGATCACGCGCCACCAGATCGCCGCGCCAGTGGCAATAGGCCGCCATGCGCCAGTGGAACCAGGGCCGCAGCGCATAGTAGCGCGCCACCACCCGCCGGTCGGGATAGGCGCGGGCAAAGGCGCTTTCCTCCGCCACCGAAAGGGGCTCACCCCGGTACAGCAATTGCATCGCCGGGGAGAGGAACAGCGCCAGATCCTCGGCCGGATCGCCCTGCTGCGGGCACTGCCAGTCGATCAGCGCCAAGGTGCCATCATGGCTTAGCAGATTGCCGGGCACGGGATCCCCATGAATGAGGCAGGGCGTGCGTAGCGCGGGCACCCTCCCCTGAGGCTGCAAGCGCCGGATCATCTCTGCCCCGGTATCGCAGCGCGCCAGGATCTCCTGGGTTTGCCGCTCCAGCGCCAAGGATCCGTTGATCCCCTCCGGCAAGCCGTCAATACCTGCCTGATCGTGCAAGATCCCCAGAAGACGGGCCACATGCGCGGTATCCTGCTGCCAGGGCATGCCGTTCATATGGCTGTAAATCAGCCAGGCCCTGCCGTCCCAATGACCATGACCAAGGTATCGCGGCGCCATGCCGGTGCCGCTGAGTCCTTGCAACACGCGCCGCTCCCGCACCGGATCATTGGCAAACAAAGGGTTGTTCTGGCCCTGGCGATAGAACTTGACCACCATATCCCCGGCACGCCAGACATGGTTGCTGCGCCCGCCACTCAACGGGACCGGCTCCAAAAGACACCAGCCCTGCTGCGCCAAATGGCGAAACAGGGCTGTGGCAGTGGTATCATGTGGCGCCAGTGACAGCAGAGCGCTCCAAAACCGGATCGCCGCCGCTCCCCGGCGACCATGGGGATGCCGTCAGCGCAAGATGTCAGGAGGATTCCGGGTTCCTGAGCGCGGTAACGTCGCCGGCAAGGATGGCGCTTCCGCTTTCCAGGATCAAGGCCACTTCGCCATTGATATTCTGGGTTTCCTCTACACGACCATAGACTTCTGCCACATCGGAGAGCAGCACCTTGCCGTCCCCGTCATAGCTTTCAACCACAAAGGTGTAGCTCCCCTCTGGCAGGGCATTGCCCTCCGCGTCCTTGCCATCCCAATCATAGGGGTCGGCAGACACCGGCAATTCAATCCGGGCCACTTCATCTGCGTCCGAATCATAAACGACGAGGCTGACCTTCTCGGCCACCGCCGCCGGGTTCGGAGCCACGGTAACCGGCGTTGAGCCGTCATAATGGACGGCCGCCTGGGCGCGGACTTCCTTGCCGACCCAACCGGTCAGTTGCGACATATTGGCAAGCGACAGCTGCGCCAGCATGCTGGTCAGATTCTCATTGGTCAGAACCTGCTGCTCCACCGAGGAGAATTGCGCCAGCTGGGCCGTGTAATCGGAGGAATCCATCGGTTCCAGCGGATCCTGATACTTTGCCTGCGTTGTCATCAACCGCAGGAAGGTTTCAAAATCCGACGTCATTGCGGTGGTCGCCGCCTGTGATCCGCCCGTCGCCGAACTTTTTGCTGCCGGATTGACGCCTACATTTGAGACTGCTGTTGTCATGCTCTTATATCCTCATGTCCAGCCCATCGGCTGTTATATTGAGTTGATGGGACAAGGGCTGCCCCGCCTGCGCGTCGCTCAGCACATCGCCATCGCCGCTGAGCCCGGAGCCACCGGATTGGCCGGAGCCCTCATTCCCCCCGGATTGTCCCGCATCCGTATCGGAGCCGAACTGGAACGAAATATCGGTGAAGCCCATTTCTTTGAATTCGCGCGCCAGGTCCTGAATATGGCGGCGCATCAGGTCTTCGGTTTCCGGCCGCTCTGCCTGGATAACGACGCTCACCCCGGTGTCATTGGTCACAAGCCGCATGTTCACATGGCCGAGCTCCTTGGGATTCAGCGACACATCCACGTTCCTCTTGCCCGCGGTGGCCACCGCCTCGGCGAGTTGCTGCGCAACATGGCGCGGGGTTTCCGCGCGGAAGCTGGAAGCGCCAGAGCGCACGGAGGCCTCGGCAAGAAGCTGCGGCAAGGCAAAGACCTCGGCCCCGCGGTAAGACACCACATCGTCGCCAGTCCGCGCGCTCTCTGACATGCCAAAGACGCCCTGCACCATCGCAGAAGAAGAGGAGAGCGCCGCGCCTGCGCTCAGGGTCTGCCCCGCAACGCCCGTAGACGTGGCCGCCATGCCTCCCGGGGTGCTGCTGCCCCGGGTCGGCGCCGGCGCCTGGGTACGCACGCCTGCCTGGGGAACATGCGACGGTATCTGCGTCTGCGCCGCGGTCAGTGGCAGGTCCCGCACCCGAATATCGCCGTCCTCGGTGCGTTGGGTCCTGGGTTTCGGCGCGTCCGTCGCGGCGGCATTTGGCTGCTCACCCCGCGAAGGCGGCACCTCCGTGCGGGCGGTTCGCGCCCCCTCCCGATGAGCTTCCAGAACCTCGGAGCGTCCAGCCCGGGCCTGTTGGTCGGACAGGACACTGGCGCGCGAGGCCGCCATCGCCGTTTCCTCGGCCTCCGGCGCCGCCTCAGGCTCGACCTCCGGTTCACCCTCGGTGAGAGCCGGCTGCGTTTGCGCGTCTTGGGTGGTCAACGGCTTGCCAGAGGCGGTATTGCTCACAACCGATGAGGTGGTTGCCTGCGAAAGGCCGACGCGAGCCTGCGCCTTTTGTCCTGCTGAGTGATCCTCTGCCTGGGCCGCACTAACCGAAGTCATACTAGAGGTTGCCTCCACACTGGCAGATGTAACGGCATCGCCCGAGGGAGGCGAGCCATTCGCATGCCTCTCAGTGGCGCCGAGTTCAGCCCCATCCGCCGCCGTACCCGTCAATGATGCACTGTTGAGCATCGACGCGCCGCCCTTTTCCCCCGTCTCGGAGACTACACTCTCATCGGCAGCTCGCGCCTTTGGCGCGACGGGCGGTTCTGATGCAGCAAATCCACCTTCAACAAGACGGACCTCGTCCTCACCAGGCTCTTTGAGATCGGACTTGTCGCTCGACGACGTTCCCGCCCCGGGCTCAGGCATATCCAAAGCCTTGCCCGTGTTACCCTCCTCTAGTGAACTGGCCGTTTGCGTAGATGACACATCATCCTGCGCACCCGCACTCGCCTCAGGCTCCGCAGTCTCTGTAGTGTCGCGCTCTACTTTCGGCTTTTCGTCATGCGCAGCACGCTCAAGGACGCTTTCAAAGGAAGACCCATTTCGCGGGGACCGCCCGGACTGCGATGTCGACTCGCTTGAGGTTCTGCCAACAGCTTGAGTCGAAAGAAGGTTCGTAATCATGATCCACCGGATGTTCTATCTCGTGTCCCCTCTAAATAACCCAAACCGGTTACGGCAATTTTAACCGCTTTCAGTTCAAAGTGGAAAAATCGAAGAATTCGACACAGACATAGGACTGAGGCAAAAATGCCAACACCAAGCGTTTCGCTGCCTGATTCGGCAGCCCCGTTGCAGCGCACCGCCCTCAAGAACGAGGCGGCGTTGCGCCAGGCTTCGATTGATTTCGAAGCCTCCTTTCTTTCCGAAATGCTGAAAGCGGCCGGTCTCGGCAAAGCCCCAAAAGCCTTTGGTGGCGGTGCGGGTGAAGATCAGTTCGCCGGATTTCTGGTGGATGAGCAGGCGCATGCCATCGCCGAATCTGGCGGAATCGGCCTGGCTGAAGCCATCTACAACTCTCTGAAGGACTCTCAAGAATGAGCAAGATTGCAGACAAGACCCCGCAAGCCCTGATTGATGATCTGGACATCGTTCTGAACGAAGAACGTCATGCGCTCACCCATGGTGAGCTCCACAAACTGGAAGGCCTGCTTGAACGCAAGGAAGCCCTGTTTGACCAGATCAACCAGATCACCGATCTGGAGGCCACGGTCCTGGATGACGTTCACGGCAAGATTTCCCGCAATCAGGCCCTGCTGGGCAGTGCAATGCAGGGGATCAAGGCCGTCGCAACCCGCATGTCAGAGCTGCGCAAGGTTCGACGTGGGCTTGAGGTCTATACCCCTACCGGCAGCAGAGCACACTATGCCACGACCGGCAGCCTGAAGCTGGAAAAGCGCGCCTAACGTTGGGGGAGGTCGGGACAATTTTAAAAAAGCAAATTGCACCATTAGCACTCTCTTAGCATCTGATACGCCAATGTCTCCTTGCATCTCAGACGAGGTGGCGCGGATACCGGAAGGTAAAGCACGGTCAGAATGACAGTAGAGAGAGCTTCGGAAACGAAGCTGGGACTTATCAAATCGGGGGCTAAACTGCCCCAATGTCAAAGGAAAATATGCTATGTCCAGCATTCTGACGAACAATGGCGCAATGGTTGCACTGCAGACTCTGAAGTCTGTGAACAACAACCTGACCGAGACCCAAAACGCCATTTCCACCGGTAAAGAAATCGGTATGGCGAAAGACAACTCCGCTGTCTGGGCGATTTCCAAAACCATGGAATCCGACATCGCGGGTTTTGAAGCGATCGAAGACGGTCTTTCCATCGGTGAAGCCACCGTTGCGGTTGCCTCCGCTGGTGCCGAACAAATCGTGGAAAAACTGACCGAGATGAAAGAACTGATCGTCTCTGGCCAGTCCGAAACAGCCGACCACGCCAAGATCCAGGAAGACATCGACTCCAAGGTCGCTCAAATTGAGGCCATCATCAATGCCGCGCAATTCAACGGCGCCAACCTGCTGAAGTTTGATGTTGATGGAAATGGCGCAACCGGTGTGGGTGTTCTGGCCTCTCTGGACCGTGAGGGTGCCGGTGGCACTGTGACAGCCGTTGAAATCACTGTCGACTCTGTGAACTTCGAGAGCCAACTGGACCTGTCTGCCAGCCTGACCTCAATCACGGACTCGGCGACCGCATCCTCGGCTCTGGCCGACATCGAGGGCTTCTTGCAAACCGCCATCACTGGCGCGGCTGCACTGGGTGCTGACTCTGCACGTCTGGAAGACCAGTCCGACTTCGTGGGCAAACTGGTCGACTCCATGACCATGGGTGTCTCCACCATGACCGACACCAACATGGAAGAAGCCTCCGCGCGCCTCTCCGCACTGCAGACCCAGCAAGATCTGGCGACCCAGTCGCTGACCATCGCCAACGAAGCGCCGAGCTCGCTGCTCCAGCTCTTCCGATAAGCGATTAGATCGCGCTTTGTAACGGCCACCGGCCCCCTTTCTGGGGCCGGTGGTTTTCGTATTTCGCGTTAACTCTTTAAATTTATTAATGAAATATGAGGGTCGTTCAGGAATATGAATTGCCCGGTAAGCTTAATTGATTTATACTCTATTTGCATCTCTCGCAGATGGCGCAGGCCTCAGTATATGGGGCGGCAGTGTTGAAACGGCGCATATGTGATCCCAGAAACGGGTAAGGCAATCGGGGATATATAATCCCTAAATGGAACCTGTGTGATGTCTAGTATCTTAACCAATCACGGCGCGATTGTTGCCCTGCGCACGTTAAAAACCATTAATGGGCAATTAACCGATGTTCAGACAGAAATTTCGACCGGGAAACGGATAGGCTCGGCGAAAGACAATTCGGCTGTTTGGGCGATTTCCAAGACGATGGAATCCGACATCGCCGGCTTTGACGCAATCGGCGACAGTCTTGCCTTTGGCGAGGCGACGGTCGCGGTGGCCTCTGCCGGGGCGGACCAGATCGTGGAAAAACTGACGGAGATCAAGGAGCTGATCGTCTCCGCTCAGTCTGAAACTGCGGATCACGACACCATCCAGACCGATATCGCCGCCAAGGTGGATCAGATCGAATCCATCATCGCTGCGGCGCAGTTTAACGGCACCAATCTGCTGGCCACCAATATGGATGGCAATGGCGGCACCCAGCTCGGCATTCTGGCCTCTCTCGACCGTGTTGGCGCGGGCGGCGCGGTGACAGCGAGGGAAATCACCGTGGATAGCGTCGATTTCGAAGGCAGCCTGGATCTCGCCAGCAGCCTGACCGCGATCACGGATTCGACCAGCGCGGCCGGTGCCCTGACCGAGATTGAAGCCTTCTTGCAAACCGCGATCGACGGTGCCGCCGCGCTTGGCGCCTCTGAATCGCGGCTGGAGGATCAATCAGATTTCGTCGGCCGGCTCTCGGATGCGATGCGGCGTGGGGTCTCGGCGATTACCGACACCAATATGGAGGAGGCCTCCGCCCGTCTGGCGGCCCTGAAGACCCAGCAGGAGCTGGCCATCCAGTCCCTGACTATCGCCAATAGCGCACCGCGTATGTTGTTGCGGCTGTTTCAGTCTTAACGCCGTTTTTTTTCCTGGCACATGCGCAGCCGGATTTAGTCCACGAAAAAGGGCCGCCCCAAATAGGGCGGCCCTTCGGTGTTACGCGGATCTGATCCGTTGGATCAGGCGTTGCTGTCTTCGTCAGAAGCTGCAACCGGCGCATCGCCTTCGTCGTCGTCGGACGCGGCGCTGCCGATATCGTCGAAGAGTTCGGAGATTTCGAACTCTGCGGCGGCTTCTTCTTCAGCTGCCAGCTCCTGGATGGATTTACCGGAGGCTTGCAGTTCCGCTTCCTCGGGGGAGCGCGCAACGTTCAGCTCGATGGTAACCATCACTTCGGGGTGCAGGTGCACTTCGGCTTCGTGCAGGCCCAGCGCCTTGATCGGCTCGCGGATGATGATCTGCTTACGATCAACCGAGAAGCCTTCTGCGGTGGCCACTTCGGCCGCGTCGCGGTTGGACACGGAGCCGTAGAGGTTGCCGCCATCGGAAGCAGAGCGAATCACGACGAACTGCTGACCGCCGAGCTTTTCGCCCAGGGCTTCTGCTTCTTTTTTGGTTTCCAGGTTGCGGGCTTCGAGCTGCGCTTTCTGGGCCTCAAAAGCCGCGATGTTGGCGTCGGACGCGGTTTGCGCCTTGCCCTGCGGCAGCAGATAGTTGCGGGCGAAACCCGGCTTTACGTCGACGATCTCGCCCATTTGGCCGAGCTTTGCGACGCGTTCAAGAAGGATAACTTGCATGGATCAGGTCTCCTTACTTAACAGCGTAGGGCAGCAGGGCGAGGAAGCGAGCGCGTTTGATGGCACGGGCCAGCTCACGCTGCTTTTTCGCCGAAACGGCGGTGATACGGGAAGGAACAATCTTGCCACGCTCAGAGATGTAGCGTTGCAGCAGACGGGTGTCCTTGTAGTCGATCTTCGGCGCGTTGTCACCCGAGAAGGGGCAGACTTTGCGGCGGCGGAAAAACGGTTTGGCTGCCATGGTTTAGCGTCCTTTTCTCAAGCTAAGATCAGCGGCGTTCACGACGGGTGTCGCGTTCGTCACGTTTCTGCATCTGGACCGAGGGGCCCTCTGCGTGCTCGTCGACCTTGATGGTCAGAACGCGCATCACGTCGTCATGCAGGCGCATCAGGCGTTCCATTTCCTGAACAGCCGCTGCCGGAGCATCGGAGCGCAGGAAGGCATAGTGGCCCTTGCGGTTTTTGTTGATCTTATAGGCCATCGTTTTGACGCCCCAGTACTCGTTGTCGACCAGCTTGCCGCCATTGTCGGACAGAACAGCACCGAAGTGTTCGATGAGGCCTTCTGCTTGCGAGTTGGACAGGTCCTGACGCGCAATCATAACATGCTCATAGAGGGGCATGCGAACTCCTGTTTGTGTCTGGGCGCATTTCATAGGCAGGGCAGAATGGCCTTCCGTTGCCCCACCACGAGAGTCTGCGCGGATCATCTTGTTACGGAAGGAAGCCGTCTCATAGACGGGAACGGCGCAAAGCGCAAGCTTGAACCGTGCCCTGGCGTCGGGGCGGTCATCCACCCCTGGGCAGATGCCCTGAAAGAGGCCGGATGTTTTCCCATCCCGGTCACAGAAGCGCCCCATTCCGCGTCGAAATATTGGTTAACAACTCGTTAACGGCGCCTCGGGCGCTGCACAAGACCGGAGGGACTATGATGACTGCGATGGATCAAAATGCTGCCGATTTCATGCGCGTCACGCCGTTTGACCAAGGGGCAGGGCGTCCGTTTGGCACCCCGCTCCTGGTCAGCATGCGACCGGGAAAGTCCCTCGCTTCCATGCTGCTGCGTCTGCTCGGCGGCTGCATGGTTCTGTCCGCCGCCGGTATCTGGCTGGTGCCAGGTGCCGGCGAGGATCCCGAATTGGCGCTCTTGCGCATTGGCGTCTCGGTCGCATTTGTCTTTCTCGGTCTGGTGCTGCTGCTGAGCCGCGAAAGCCGGGTCGAGACGGAGATCAAGTTTGATGCCCGCCGCGCCGAGCTGCGGATCGAACGGATCCTGCCCAATGGCTGTTCGCGGCTGTTGCTGCGGCGCGGCTATGCCTCGCTCGGGGCGGCCAAGGTCACGGGGCGCAGTGTCATCTTGTTGGAACATGATGGCCGCGTGCTGATCGAACTGCCGCTGGAAGGGCGCACCCAGCGCCGGATGGTCTGTGCCCAGCTCGGCGCCTTCCTGCCGCTTTTGCCCTGACTGCGCAAAAGCGCGCTGACGAGGGCGCGCGCCGAGGCGATTTACCATAGGTTTCAATTTGTTGTGACAGTGCTGCGAATATATTTGCAGGGTCGGGTGTTCATATACCAACAGGTGATGTTGGGAATTGCGGAATGGATGAACCACGCCGCATGGCCGACATATACGACCATACGACGACACTCACGATTATAATGGAGCCCAAATCTATGAAAAAGATCCTGCTTGCTGCTGCCCTGCTCGGCACCGCCGCTACCGCTGCTGTCGCGGCGCCCGAAAAATACGTGCTTGATGCCAGCCACAGCCAGGTTGTCTTCACCTACAATCACCTGGGTTTCTCGACCACGACCGGCATGTTCTCCGGTTTCGAAGGTGACATCATGTTCGACAAGGAAGATCCGGCGAACTCCTCCGTCGAGGTGTCCATGCCTGTGATGTCCATGTTCACCGGTTGGGAAGAGCGCACCGCGCATTTCATGACCGACGATTTCTTCGGCGCAAAAGAAGGTGACCTGGTGACCTTCACCTCCACCGGCATCGAAGTGACCGGTGAGAACACCGCCCTGATCACCGGCGACCTGACCATGCATGGCGTGACCAAATCCGTTGTTCTGGATGCCAAGATGAACCAATCCGGCGACCACCCGATGGCGGGCAAGCCCTGGGCCGGTTTTGACGCAACCGCCACCGTTCTGCGCTCCGACTACGGTCTGGAGAAATTCGCCCCCTATGTGAGCGACGAAGTGAAGATCTTCATCTCCATCGAGGCGATGAAAGCCGAGTAAGCATCACGCATCAGTGTGCTTTTTCGTCACCGGCGTCTTTTGGCGCCGGTGATTTTGTATCGACGCAATGCTCTTGTTGACAGGGCGGCGCGAAACTGGCGCATCTGGCGCCAACTGAGCGACCCCGAGGGCCATTTTCGTGTCGAAACTCTTTGATCACATCATTCTGCTGTTGGGCTGCGTCATCATGATCGGCCCGGTTGCGCTATTGCTTTGCGATTTGCTCGCGACGCCGGGGCTTTGGGCGCGGCTTGTGGATTTGCTGCGGGCGGAGCAGGTGCTGGGCTATCACATCGGGTTGGGGCAGATGTTTGCCAATTCGCTGATCCTGGCGCTCGGCGTGGCGACGCTGGCCTGCGTGTTGTCGTTGCTTGCGGCCTTCGCGCTGGTGTTCTTTCGGCTGCCGGGGCGCGAGTTGATCTTTGGGGCGATGCTGCTGGCGATGTTCTTTCCGATCTTGCCGAGTTTTGCAATCACCCATCGGCTGGGCCTTTTGAACACCCATCTGGGCATGGTGCTGCCGATCGTGGCCAGCGGCTTTGGCGTTCTGGTGTTTCGGCAGTTTCTGAAACAGATCCCCAAGGAGCTGATCGAGGCCGCCCGGCTGGATGGCGCCCGTCCGCTGCGCTGCCTTTGGGATATCCTCCTGCCGATGTCGGCGCCGATGGTGGCGGCGCTGTTTGCGATCTTCTTTGTGCTGGGCTGGAATCAATATGTCTGGCCGCTGATGCTCTCGACCACGCGACAGGATCTGGTGACGGTGGTCAGCGGCGTTGCGCGGGCGGGGCCGGGGGCGATCGACGGGCAGGTGCTGGCGCTCCTGGCGCTGCTGCCGCCGGGGGTGGTGATGCTCTTGTCGCAGCGCTGGCTGATGCGAGGTCTCACCTCTGGCATTCACTAGGCTCAGGAGAGGCGGCCTATTTACCGCGTCATGCGAAAGACGATTCAAATGCCAGAGGTTTCGTGGCGCAATGGCCGCGCTTCGTTAAACCAGCGTTAGTCTCCTTGGGCGAAAGGTGGCTCCATAACCCACTCACCGCTCAGATCAGGACCGCTTCTCTATGTTCAAAGCCACGTCTCTCCTTACCGCTCTTGCCCTTGCCGCCAGCCAGTTGCCCGTCGTCGCACAGGCGGAGGAGCTGACCATCCTCGCCGGGGATCTGCCGCCGATGATCAACGCAGACGGCACAGGGCGCGAGGCGGAAATCATCACCACGGTGCTGGAACGCTGCGGTCATAGCGTGACCTTCCAGATCCAGCCCTTCACCCGTCACTGGAAAACCTACAGCGATGGCGTCGGTGACGCGGTAAGCACGGTGCCGCATGGCATGCCGCTGGAGGGGGTCCAGAGCGACGTCTACGTGCAGTATCAGAACGGCGTGTCCTCGCTGGCGGCAGACGGCACCACCTATGCGGATCTTGCAGCGCTGGCGGGTAAATCCGTGATCGCCTTCAAAGGCGCCGAGGAGATCATCCCCGGGCTCAAGGAGGCGGTGCCGAGCTTCAAGAGCTACAAGGAAATTGCCGATCAGATCGGGCAGAGCCGGATGATCTTTGGCCATCGTGTGGATGCGGTGATCGGCGACGGGATGATCTTTGCCGAATATAACCGCCAGCTTCAGGACCAGGCCGAAGAACTGGCCTTTGACCCCAATCAGGCGGTCAGCTTTCAGGCTATTTTTGCGCCTTCCGAATATGGGATGAATTTCCGCGACGCGGCGCTGGCAGCCGATTTCAACCGCTGCCTGGCCGAGGCTAAGGCCGATGGCAGCCTTGATGCGATCAACAAGAAATGGGTGGATCCCTATCGCGAGACCCTGGGCAGCCAGTATCTCGGCCACTGATCGGGCGCGACTGGATCACCGGACATGAAGAACCGCCGCGCAATGGATCTTGCGCGGCGGTTTTTTGGTATCGAGACGCGCGCTGTGTCAGTTTGCGCGCTTGGCTGTCAGCTGCACCGCGATATCGACGCTATAGCCGAGCGTGCTTTCGTCCTTGGTGGCCGCGCCAACGTTGAAATCCATCCGATTTACGGTGACGCGCCCGTTCATCTTGGCGGTGTCGCCGTCAAGCTCCAGCGTGAAGGGCAGGGTGGTCGGCACCGTCTGGTCGCGGATCGTCAGCGTGCCCCGTGCCTCGTATTGATCGGCCTCGATCTGGACCAGATCGGCGGCAAAAACCGCCGTCGGATAGCTGGCCGCGTCAAAGTAATCGGCGCCCATGGCCTGATCACTCACGGTGCCCAGTTGCAGCGAAGGGATGGCGATGGTGACCGTCACATCGCCCGCAGGCCCCGGTGCGCTTGGTTCCTCAAAGTTGATATTCGCGCTCCAGTCCGCAAAGGAGCCGCTGACGCTGCTGCCCATCTGGACGATCTCAAGGCCAAGACTGCCGTCCTGAACACCCCAGCCGGAGCCCTCCGCTGACTGGCTTTGGCGCGCAAGCGATGGCGCGCTCTGGGCGAGGTTCTGGCTGGCGACAAAGAACCAGCTGCTGGCCCCGATCACCACGCCCCAGATCACCAGCGCCGAGACAAAAGGCAGCGCCGAATGCTGTTGCGCGGGCGGTTGCGGCAATGCCCGCTGGCCGGGCGCCATGCGAAGCAGGGTGCTGTCCTTGTCGATCACATGGTGCTTCAGCGCCCCGGCGACATGGGCAAGAATGGTGGCGCCCAGAAGCAGCATGGCATAATAATGCAGGGTGGAGAACAGCTCGGAGATCAGTTCCGATTTCGGCACGAGCGGCAGGTTCTGGCCAAAGGGCCACCAGATCGGCGCAAATCCATCGGTCGCCGCATGGTGGATCCAGCCGGTCAGCGGCACGATCACCATCGCGCCATAGAGCAGCCAATGCGCCGTTTCGGCCGCCCAGGCCTCCAGCTTGCGTTCGGGGTGCAAGAGCCCCGGTTTCTTCTGGCTCAGCGCCCAGAGAATGCGCAGAACTGCGGTGAAGAACACCGCAACGCCAATGGTTTTATGCAGCGAGAACAAGAAGGTGGCGCGGTTGATCGTGTCTTGGGAGCCGTCGAACTCCGGGCTTTGGATGTGATGGGCCAATTCATGGGCAAAATAGCCGATCGGAAAGGCTGACAGGATCAGCAGGGCGGTCAGCCAGTGGAATGTCTTGGCGACCGATCCATAGCTCTGGAACGTATTGGGGCGGGACATGAGATCCGGGATCCTTTGTGTCTGAATGTTGTGGCTAAGGTAACAACACTTCGAAGTAGCGCAATATTCGCGGCCCTTCGCAGATGCACAAGGGCTCTGCGCGGCTGAACCCGATACTTGTGCGTGGGCGTCACCCCGTCTAAACCGTCTTGAACGACAGATATATTAACGAGGACAGTCATGTCGATCGCATTCGTTTTCCCCGGGCAGGGCGCACAGAGTATCGGAATGGGCAAAGCCCTGGCCGAGGCCTATCCGGCTGCCAAGCGTATCTTTGAAGAGGTGGATGACGCTCTCGGCGAAAGCCTGAGCGCCCTGATCTGGGAGGGCGAGATCGAGGCGCTGACCCTGACGCAAAACGCTCAACCGGCGCTGATGGCGACCTCCATGGCGGCCATGCGGGCGCTGGAGGCCGAGGGCATCACCATCGAGCGCGCCGCCTATGTCGCCGGGCATTCGCTGGGCGAATATTCGGCGTTGGCCGCATCGGGGGCGCTCAGCGTCGGGGATACCGCGCGGCTGCTGCGCAAACGTGGCGAGGCGATGCAATCGGCGGTGCCGGTGGGTGTCGGCGCCATGGCGGCATTGCTGGGGCTGGATTTCGAGACGGTAAAGGAAGTCGCCGCCGAAGCCGCCGCCGAGGGCGAAGTCGTACAGGCCGCCAATGATAATGACCCGACACAGGTTGTGGTCTCCGGTCACAAGGCTGCGGTGGAACGCGCCGCCGAGATCGCCAAGGCCAAAGGGGCAAAACGCGCGGTGATGCTGCCGGTCTCCGCCCCGTTCCACTGTGCCCTGATGCAACCGGCCGCGGATGTGATGGCCGAGGCGCTGGCCGCCGTCGAGATCAAGGCCCCCGCCGTGCCGCTGATCGCAAATGTTCGGGCGGATGAAGTCACCGACCCCGACACGATTCGCCAACTGCTGGTGGAACAGGTCACCGGCTCCGTACGCTGGCGTGAGAGCGTGATGGCCATGGCCTCCAAGGGCGTGACAGAGTTTTGGGAAATCGGCGCAGGCAAGGTCCTGTCCGGTATGGTGCGCAAAATCGACCGCTCGTTGACCTGCCGCCAGGTCGGAACCGATGCCGATGTCGCGGCAATCCTGGCGGGCTAATCCGGAATTTTTGAAAATTCCGGTCCGTTTTCTCCGAGAAAACGGGCAAGACGCGGACCGGATATGACAAAGGACATGATATGTTTGATTTGACTGGCAAGACAGCTCTCATCACTGGCGCTTCTGGTGGGATTGGCGGTGACATCGCCCGCGCGCTGCATGCAGCAGGCGCCACCGTGGCGCTCTCTGGCACGCGCGAAGGTCCGCTTCAGGATCTGGCGGCGGAACTGGGCGAGCGGGCCCATGTACTGACCTGTAACCTCTCGGACGCGGAGGCGGTGGAAGCGCTGCCCAAGCAGGCCGCCGAGGCGATGGGCTCCGTTGATATTCTGGTCAACAACGCCGGCATCACCCGCGACAATCTGTTCATGCGGATGAAAGACGAGGAATGGCAGAGCGTTTTGGATGTGAACCTTACCTCCACCATGCGTCTGTGTCGCGGCGTTCTGCGAGGCATGATGAAAGCGCGCTGGGGACGGATCGTCAATATTTCCTCTGTTGTGGGCGCCACCGGCAATCCGGGGCAGGGCAATTATGCGGCCTCCAAGGCCGGTATGATCGGCATGTCCAAGTCGCTGGCCTATGAGATTGCCAATCGCGGCATCACCGTGAACGCGGTTGCGCCTGGCTTTATTGCCACCGCCATGACCGACAAGCTCAATGACGCGCAGAAAGAAACCATCCTGAAGCAGATCCCGGCAGGCCGCATGGGAGATTCGAAAGAAATCGCCGCTGCCGTGCTCTATCTGGCGTCCAATGAAGCGGCCTATGTCACCGGCACCACGCTGCATGTGAACGGCGGCATGGCGATGCTCTGATCACATGCGAAACGCGGTGGTGATGCGCAACCCTGGATTGCGCATTGCTCCTGTTTCCAATCGTTTGGCGGTTGATCTTGAGGCGGCGAAGCGCCATGGGGACACCGCCTATGGCCGTTGATGATGCGCTGAATTGGCAACATCAACGGCGTCGCTGCAAAGGCGCTTTACCGGTTGGAAATCATTTGCGTTGGCTTGCGTCTGTGCTATAGGCCCCCCATCTTTCGTGTTGGCTGGCCACCCGCCAGGCCAACGCACCTTCGTTTTGAACGAAGGACCCCACCGCCCACTTGGGCAAAACCAACCCTCCCGAGTGGGCAAGGGCAGAACCGGGCCACAGGCCCTGAAAAAAGAACGAGGAATTGACATGAGCGACGTCGCAGACCGCGTGAAAAAGATCGTTGTAGAGCACCTTGGCGTGGAAGAGGACAAAGTGACCGAGAGCGCCTCCTTCATCGACGACCTGGGCGCAGACAGCCTCGACACCGTTGAACTGGTGATGGCGTTCGAAGAAGAGTTCGGTATCGAAATCCCGGACGATGCAGCCGAGACCATTCAGACCTTTGGCGATGCAGTGAAATTCATCTCCGAAGCTTCCTGATTCCGTAAATCGCGCGCCACGTCGCGCATTCGGACAAGACAGAGCGGCGCTTTCCTAAGGGGAAGCGCCGCTTTTTGTTTGCTGGTGCAGAATTTTTGCACCGTTATCGGGAAGGGATGCGGAAAATCCCTCCACTTGTGCTATACTCATAATCATCATGAATAAGAGCGGAGAAGACAAAGCATGATGATTTATCCCACGATGGAACTGCTGGACGGGCGCTGTGTGACCCTCGACAAGGGGAACCTGGATGCGCCGATGATCTGGCATGTTGACCCGGTGGAAACGGCAAAGGGGTTTGCCGAAGCCGGGGCGCAGTGGATGCATCTGACCGATTTCAACGCCCTTCAGGGAGATCCCAGCAACGACGAGCTGGTGGAAAATATCATCCGCAGCGCAGGGGTGCCTGTGCAATTGGGCGGCGGTATTCGCACAAGGGAACGGGCGGAATACTGGATTGAAAAAGGCGCAGGCCGCATCGTCATCGGCACGATGGCGGCCTATGATCCGGCGGCGGTGGCGGAGCTGGCGAAATACTATCCCGACCAGATCGTTCTCGCGGTTGATGTCTGCGGCGGCCAGGTGATGACCGAAGGCTGGCGCAAAGCCGGCGCCTGGACGCCGGAAGCCTTTATCGAAGCCTTTGAAAATGCCCCCTTTGCCGGCATTATCGTCACCGATATCGACAGCGACATGACCGATGTCGAGGCGCAGTTGGGCTTGATCTCCGGGCTTGCGGAAAAGGCGAAATCCCCGGTCATTGCCAGCGGTGTCGTGCGCACGGCGGATGATATCTCGCGGCTGAAGTATATCTCCAATATTTCGGGTGTCTTGGTGGGCCGGGCGCTATTTAACAAAACGCTGACACTGGAAGAGGCGCTGGCCACCGCCGAAGCAACCGCGGAACCCGTGGCGGAGTTTCTCTGAACGCGGTCACCGACTGCGCGGATCATTTCTGAGGCGCGGGGCGGTCCTTTGGGTCGGCCTGCCTGTCACTGAGCGCTGCGAAACGATGTATGCTGCGAAACCATGTGCGCTGCGACGGCGGGACTTGCGTCGAAGGCGCTGGTTTGTTCCGATGGCAAATGGGGCTGCTGACGCAAGCAGATTCCGTGACCAACGAGATCAGGCCGCAGACAAGGTTCTTTGTCTACAGCCTGATTTTTAGAAAGAGCCTCATAAGAAGGGCACCGGATTGTTGCTTCGTCCGGCTTTGATCCTTGCACATCAGGCTTACCAAAGCCTTAGCGCCGCAAATATGCCTTTGGTTCATTTGCCTAAAACCTGCTGGAAATGCCGCGCAAGGCTTCCTACTCTTGCACCTATTCGCTATTCCAAGCTATTTGGATGGGCGATTTGCCTGAAGTGCTAAGGAGAGCAAGGAATGCGTCGAGTAGTTGTTACCGGACTGGGCCTGGTCACCCCCCTGGCAACCGGGGTTGAGGAAACCTGGGCCCGGCTTCTGGACGGCCAGTCTGGCGCCGGTCCGATTACCCTGTTTGATGCTGTTGAAAGCGGCGTCGCCACCACCTACGCCTGCGAAGTGCCGCGCGGTGATGGCTCTGATGGGACGTTCAATCCCGACGATTGGGTTGTGAAAAAAGACCAGAAGAAGATCGACGACTTCATTCTCTATGGTATTGCCGCCGCTGAAATGGCGGTTCAGGACGCGGGCTGGACCCCCGAGGACGAAGAGAGCCTCTTGCGCACCGGCGTGATGATCGGCTCCGGCATCGGCGGGCTGAGCTCAATTGCCGATACGGCGGTGATGATCAAGGAAAAGGGCGTGCGCCGCGTGTCGCCTTTCTTTATTCCCGGCGCGCTGATCAACCTGATCTCCGGTCAGGTCTCCATCCGCCATGGCTTCAAAGGGCCGAACCATTCCGTGGTGACGGCCTGTTCCACCGGCGCCCATGCCATTGGCGATGCCTCCCGGCTGATCAAATCCGGCGATGCGGATGTGATGATCGCTGGCGGCGCCGAGGCGGCGATCTGCGAAATCGGTATCGCGGGCTTTAACGCCTGCAAGGCGCTTTCCACCAAATTCGACGATGA
>NZ_JAATOX010000003.1 GCF_011806385.1 Phaeobacter sp. HF9A
ATAACAATCACTTACACCCCGCTTCGGCGGGGTTGTTCGCGTTGCGACAAACGCACTGGAAGCACTACGGAAAAAAAACAGCGCCAAACCGCGATGTGGCCGAAGGGCAAGAATCCAAGGCCCAAAGCATGAACTAAATAGTGACCGCTGCAAGTAAATCGGCCGCCCCCGATGGGACGGCCGCGTTTTCGAGATGTTATTGGGGTCAGAGTACGATGTCGGTTGCGCCGTAGAGGGTGATGTCGACCGTTTCGACCGCAAGCCCGCCGTGCCCGTCAGTGACGGTGTAGACGAAGCTGTCGGTCGCGGTCTGCCCTGTATTCAGATAGTCGAAAGCCGATGCATCGTAGGTGAAGCTGCCGTCCTGGTTATTGATGACCTCGCCCAAAGTCTCTGTGGTGTCCAGCTCGAACACCAGCGTATCGCCATCGGGATCAAAGCTGCTGACATGGATGGTCCGCAACGGCGAGGGCTGTTCGATCACGGACGAGAACTGAACCGATTGCACATCCAGATCGTCAACCGCGAAGACCGTGGTTTCGTAGTCCAGATCGTTGACGACGGCCTTGGCGCTGACGATGCGCCCGTCGCTCAGTTCGACATCATTGACCGCGATCGTGATGCGTTTCACCTCTTCGTTGTCTTCCGGGAAGGCGACGAAGGCGTCGTCTGTCAGGCTGAAGCTGCCACCATCAATGTCGAGGATCTCGAAGCTATCGCTGTCCAGCTTGGTCTGCACCCCGTCGACAAAGAGATCGGCGCCGAAGGTCCAGCCCGTGTTGTTTGGGTTGGGGTGCACGATCAACCCGTTGCCGTTGCTCAGGTAGGCATCGGCAACCTGCTGTTCGCTATAGAGGTTCGAGAAGTCGCGCAGCACCGTTTGCGCCTGGTTCGTGTCGAAATCATAGATGTACCAGCGCCCGGAATTGGGCATGTCGGTATAGCCGATCCCGGCGCTGCGCTGGATGTCGGCTGGCTCGGAAATGGACAGGCTGCTGGACGTGGTTTGCGGCGCGTCGTTCAGCCCGTCCACCGTGACCGATACGGTTTCGGTGGCGGTGCTGCCCTGGCCGTCATCGACGGTGATATCGAAGCTGGCGGTCACGCTTTCGTTTGCGGCCAGCCCGGTGAACAGGCTGCCATCGGTGGCAAAGGTCCAATCCACGTTGCCGCCCTGCGCCGACGATGATGCGTCGGTGGCGATCGAGAACAGTGCTTCGACCGCGCTGGCATTGATGCCTGCGGTGTCGCCCGACAGGGCAAAGCCGGTCACGCTGGCGGTCTGCACATCCGACGTGTCAAGATCCGAGAACACGATCTGCCCCGAGGCTTCGGTCGCCGCGACCTGCGCGGCGATGGTCATGCCGGTGTAATAGTGGGTCTCGTCGCCTTCATCGGTGCCGAGGAAAACCGACAGACCATTTGCCGGGTCGAGATCGTCGCCTGCGCTCAGCGACCCGTTGACCGGGACATTGATCCCCATCGCATCCGACGCGCCGTCCAGATCATAGCTGAGGCTGTAGTCCTCGATCCGCGGCGAGGTGACGAAGGCGCTGTCGCTGCCTGAGGAGCCGGTCAGCACCGCCAGAGACCCGCTGGCCGAGGCGTCGTCGCTCAGCAGATAGACCCCGCCCTGTTCGCGGGTGAAGATCGACATGTGCCAGTCGCCATCGGTGAGGCCGATCATCGAGTCCTGATCGCCTGTGCCGTATCGGTAACCGCCCGTCAGGGTGATCGAAACCGTGTCGTCGGTGGTCAACTCGCCGGCTGCGAACAGGTCGATTTCGGTATGGATCACGCGGTAGCCATTGCCGGGCAGAACCCGCATGACGTCTTCGCCGCGATAGCTGATCAGATCGGCCGGGCCGCTGCCGGTGTAAAAGCTCAGCAGCTCTTGCGGGCTGAGGGTCATGGAGCGCGTGGTGCCTGCGCGCACTGTTGCGCTCAGGTCAGAGCTTGCGGCGTCGATTTCCACCGCATCGTTCTGGCCGGTGACGGTGACAGTGACGGTTGCCGTGTCGGTGCTGCCCTGGCCGTCATCGACGGTGTAGCTGAAGGTCTCGGTTCCGGTTTCGCCGACGGCGAGCGCGTCGAAGGCGCCATTGGGGTCGTAGCTGAAGGTGCCGTCGCCATTGTTGGTGACAAGGCCCTGAACCCTGCTGTCGTCCACGGTCACGGTATGCGTGTCCGAGCGATCCACATCCGAATAGTCCGCACCGAGGGTCAGGGCCGGGCCGTCCTCGTCCGTGGCTGCGGCAAGATCCTGCGCTTCGGGTGCGTCGTTGACACCGTTGACGATGATCTCGGCGCTGGCGGCGACGCCCTCGGGTGCGGCGAGCAGCGTGACGCCACCGATCTGCGGGGTCGTATAGGAGATGCCATTGCCCTGCGACACGCCGGGTATGGTGAAGCTGTGTACCATGTCACCGCAGTCTGCATCCGAGTAGGGGATTTCGACGGTGACCGTTTCATTGGTCATGTCGCCCCCCACCAAGACATAGCGGGCCGGAACCTCCAGCGAATCCACGGTGGTCGGGCCGGTGTAGCTGCCCAGCGACACGCCGTCGACGCCCACGGTGGACACCACGCCATCGTGAATGGCACGCGGGCTGATCCCGACGCCTGTGCTGTTGCCGTCGATCACCACCAAGGTGCCGTTCTCCACGCCGGCAACGGCGATGGCTTGTTCCGCGGTTGCGACAGACGGGCTGCGCTTGACGCGGATCAGGGTGCCGGTGTCATTGTCGGCGATGAAGAAGGTGCCGGCGTTGTCCAGCGTCTCGGCACCGGAGGTTCCCTCATAGGCCCGGTCGGCTTCGAACACGTCGTATGCGACGGTGACCGTCGCGCTTTCGCCTGCGGCAAGGTCATCGAACTGGCCGGGGTCCAGCGTCAGCGTGCCGGTGGTTTCATCAACCGAGACCAAGAGGGACCGCCCGTCCGACGCGGTGGCCGAGCTGTTTGCGATGGCGAGCGTATCGCCTTCGATGTCGGAGGCATTGGCGAGCAGGTCAAGGGTGAGCGGCGCATCGGCCTCGGTGACACTGGCGGTGACGGTGCCGGAAACCACGGGCGCATCATTGGTGCCGGTGATGGTGACCACAACGGATTGCGTCGAGCTGCCGCCATTGCCGTCGTCCACCGTGTAGGTGAAGGTGTCGGTTGCGGTCTCATGGCAGCCAAGCGCCTCGAAGGCGCCATTGGGGTCATAGCTGAAGGTGCCATCGCCATTGTCGGTCACCGCGCCAAGCGTGCCGGTGGTATCAACGCTGAACGTGTGGCTGTCCGAGCCGTCCACGTCAGAGAAATCGGCGGCAAGGGTGATGGCGGACCCCTCTTCGCCGGTCGAGCCGCTGATCGCCGCGACGATGGGCGCATCGTTCTGGCCCTGGATCGTGACGGTGACGGTTTCCGTATCGGTGCCGCCATTGCCGTCATCGACGGTGAAGGTGAAGCTATCGGTGGTGCTCTCGCCCGGGGCGAGCGTTTCGAAGGCGCTGTTGGGGTCGTAGCTGAAGGTGCCATCCCCATTGTCGATGACAGCCCCGAGCGTGCCGGTGGTATCGACCGTGACGGTATGCGTATCGGTCGCGTCAACGTCCGTATAGGCGGCGGCGATGGCGACGGCGGGGCCGTCTTCGAGCGCGGTGGCCGTGACGGCTCTCGCGACCGGGGTATCGTTCACACCTTCGATGGTGACCGTATAAGTCAGCGTCGTGGTGCCGCCCTGACCGTCGGACAGTTCGATGGTCACGGTCTCGGTGGCGATTTCCCCAGCGCCCAGCGTTTCATAGGCATTGCCGGGATCGACGGTCACGACCAGACCGCTGCTGCTGCCCGTTGTGGCGTCTTGCTGTGCCGTGGTCTGCGCAACGCTGACGGACCCGCCGCCGGTGATGGCAGAGGAGGTGACGGAGACGGTGCCACCTTCGAGATCGTAGACATCCAGCGCGAAATCGAAGGCGCCGTCTTCGTTGCCGGTCAGCCCGTCGCCGCGCAGCTGCGCCAGCGGTGCATTGTTGCCGCCCAGGCCAAAGCTTGCATCCGCGAATTGCAGCGTCTCGAAACGGTGCAGGAAGTCGTGGCCATCAGGGCCAGAGACAAGCAGCCAGGGGCCACAACCCACAGGTTTGATGGTGTAGTCGAGAAAGGATCCCGAGAAGACCGCCGTATCGCTGCCGCGTCCACCGTACAGGATATCATTGCCGCCGCCGCCGGTGACGGTGTCATCGCCCGATCCGGCGAATAGCATGTCGCGGTAGCGCGAGCCGATGATCGAATCATCGCCGTTGCGGGTGTGGGCGATCACGCCGTGACCCCGGTCGGAATAATCGCGGTTCTGGTCCCAATGATGGTTGCGGTGGTCGTCACGATCGTGACCGCGACCGCCACTGTTTCCCTTGTCTCCGTCATCGTGTTTGTTGCGGCGATCAGAGGTCTTAGATGAGTTCGATCTCATGGAACAATCCTTTGGTACGCTTGAAGAGTTTTTCCAGCAAAATCCGCAACTTAAAATTGTATCGCGTTTTTTGTTTCTTAACGTATCGTAAGGAAAGCCCCCCCGGCCCAACAATCGCCCGAATGGGTGAATGTGACGCTGGGCGGGGTGAGGTAGGGTCGGCGACACATTCGTCTTTGGGCGACCCGCAAGGGCGCGGTTGGGGCAGACGAGGAGCGCACACAATGGCGTCACGCCGTATTATGACCGTCTGGCAGGTGCTGGGCTATGGGCTGCTGACCACGCCGCTGGCGCTGACGGGCTTTGCGTTGGTGATCTACGTTCCGACGTTCTATGCCGTGGATGTCGGGCTTGGGCTGGGCGCGGTGGGGGCCGTGTTTGTGGCCGGTCGGCTGCTGGATGTGGTGAGCGATCCCTTGATCGGCCACCTGAGCGACCGAACCCGGCATCGCGCGGGGCCGCGGCTGGTGTGGATCGTGGCGGGGCTGCCGGGGTTCATCGCGGCGACATGGCTCTTGCTGAACCCGCCCGAAGGCGCGGGGCTGGGCTATCTGGTGGCGGTCAGCGCGCTGTTTTTCCTGTTCTACACGGTGGTGGATGTGCCCTATTCCGCCATCGGAATCGAGATTTCCCCCGATGTGCATGAACGGTCCTACCTGGCGGGTGCAAAGGCGTTGTTCCAGGTGCTTGGCGCGCTTGTCGCCTCCATCGTGCCGGTTGCGCTGGCCGCCGGGATGGGCGTGTCGCTGCGGATGATCGCGATTGTCGCGGTGGCGTTGGCGGTGCTGGGCGTTGCGTTGCTGGTGATGGTGCTGCCGCCTGCGCCCGCTTTGGTTGCAGCGCGGGGGCCTTTGCTGGAGGGATGGCGGGCGGTGCTGAACAACCGGTCATTCCGAAGGCTGGCGGCGGCGTTCTTCATCGTACAGGCCGCCAATGCGCTGACCGCAGGGCTGATGGTGCTGTTCCTGACCCATGTGATCGGAGCCCCGGATCTGGTGGGGCAGATGTTCTTGCTGGTCTTTGCCGCCACCGCAGTGTTCCTGCCGCTTTGGATCAGCCTGTCGCGCTGGCGGTCGAAGCGGTTTGCCTGGGGGGCGTCGGTGGTGTTCGCCGCGGCGATGCTGGGCTTTGCGCTGACGCTGGGTCCGGGGCAGGTGATGGCGGCTGCGGTGTTCAGTACGGCGCTTGGCGCGGTCTTCGGCGCGGATGCGGTGATGCCGACCTCGATGCTGGCCGATATCGTGTCGGATGAGGCCCAGAGCGGCGACGCCCCCCGCGCGGCGAGCTTTCTGGCGGTCAAGAATGCGGTGTCAAAGCTGACCTTTGTGGTGCCTATGGGGCTGGCGTTCCCGGTGCTGGGGCTGGTGGGGTTCGACAAGGCCGGACCAAATGACGCCTACGCATTGGGATGGCTTGCGCTGTTCTACGCGGGCCTGCCACTGGGGCTGCGCCTGCTGGCCTTTATGATGATCCTGAGGCTGCCCGTGGCGGCAGTGTCCGAGACCCCGGCCGCTGCGGCGTGACGGGGCAGGTGAATCCAGCATGAGCAAAGCCAACCCCTTTGATCTGTTTGATCTGTCGGATGTGCTGACAGAGGAAGCCCGCCAGCTGCGCGCGCGGGCCTGGGGGTCGGCGCGGATGGTTGGCTGGGTGATCCTGTTCGGAGCCATTCTGTTGGTGCTGAGCGGAAACCACCGCGACGCGGCGCTTTGGGTCGCTGTGGCCGGAGGCATGGTCGGGGTGACATTGCTATATGCCTATCGCATCTGGCCCGACGGCATCGCGGACGGGCAGGCGCAGGCCTATCTGCGTGGCCATGTTGTTGTGAGCGCCTGTACCGGGCTCGTCTGGGGTGGTTTCGCCATCTACATGGTGGCGGGCGGGGGCGAGGCGGAGATTTATGTCTCGGCGGTCTTCCTGTCGTCGATCACCACCGGAGGCGCCATGTCCGGCACGGTCTACCGGCCTGGTTACCTGGCGTTGGCGACTGCGGCGCTGATCCCGTTCGGCACCTATCTGATGGTCTTTGGCGAAGGATACCCAAGGGCTTATGGCCTGTTCGCCTATCTCTATTTCGCCTTCTGCTATATCACCAACGAACAGGCCAGCGCGCGGACGCGGCGGGCAATCATGTCAGATCTTGGCCGCGCCGCCTCGCAGGAGATTATCGACCAGGGTGTGATCATCGCCCGGCTCAACGACGAGAAGAAGCGGTTCATGGCTGCGATCAGCCACGACATGACCCAGCCGGTGATTGCGCAACAGCATCTGTTGGCGCATCTCGAAAGACCGGACGCAACGCCCGAAGAAATTTCAGCGCTGGCCGGGATTCGGCAGGCGCTGAACAGTCAGAAGTATCTGCTGGATGAGCTGATCACCTATGCGCGGCTGGACACATTGGCAGCGACCGCCGCGCCCGAGTTGATCGACACGGGCGTCTTGCTGGACACGCTCTGCGCGGAATTCACCCTGCGGGCCGAGGCACGCGGCCTCACGCTGGTGACCCGGAGCGACTGCGCGACCATCATCTCGACGCGTCACATCCTGCTGCGCATTCTGCGTAATCTGTTGAGCAACGCAGTGAAATATGCCGATGAGGGCAGCGCGGTCGAGATCACCATGACGCGGGACGCCTCGGGGCGGATCGCAATTGCGGTCGCCAATTGGGGACCGGAGATCGCTTTGGCGGATCGCGGGCGCATCTTCGACGAATACGTGCGCCTGTCGGACGGGGCCGACCAGCCTGGGCTTGGACTGGGCCTGACGATCACGCGCAGTCTGGTCGCGCAGATCGAGGGCCAGATCGCGCTGGTTTCGGGCGGCGGCAAGACGGTGTTTACCGTGAGTATTCCCGAACGCCCGGTCGCGCCCGCGGTTCTGGATGAGGCGCCTTTTGTTCTGTTTGTCGGGCAATCCGAGGATCCGTTGCTTGGCAGCTATAGCGAGATGCTGTCGATCTGGATGTGGCGCTTTGCCCATGCGGATAGCGAACACGGGGCGCAGCGGCTGATCCGGCTGATGGGGGCACGGCCTGATGTTGCGGTGCTGGACATGCCCCGAGATGCGGCCCCCGATGTGCCCATTGACGGGCCCGCAAAGGGCGAGGCTGTGCCTGTGCCGGATGGGCTGGCGATGGCCGAGAGGATCGAACGCGCGCTGGGCATTCCGGTGTTGACCATCGACCGAAGCGGCGCAGCGATCACGTCCAGCCTGAGCGCGCCGTTTTCGCCGCAGCTCTTGCGGCAGCGGATCGAGGCATTGCTGGTCTAGGTTAGATAAGGCTCAATTCGCGCGCGCGCCGGGCCGCCGCGGTGCGCGATTTGACACCCAGCTCCCGGTAGATTGCCTGAAGATGCGTCTTGACGGTGTTTTCGCTGATGAACAGCGCGTCCGAGATTTGCCGGTTGGAATGCCCCTCGGCGATAAGTTCCAGCACGCGGGTTTGTTTTGGGCCAAGTTGCGGCACGATGGACGCATCGCTTTCGGCCAGCCGCAGCGACATATCACGCGGGCTGGGGCGTTTGGCTGCATGCGCCTCGCGGATCGCGTCCAGCAGGGTTTCGGGATCGGCGGATTTGTGCAGGAAACGAAATGCCCCGAGTCGCTCACTGCTTTCGCGGGTCAACCCATCCTCGGATGCGGTCAGGATGATGCAATGCGCGGTCATCCCCCGCGACCGCACCGCCGTGATCAACGCCAGCCCATTCAGATCGCGCATGGTCAGGTCGGTCACGATCACGTCAAAGCGTTTGCCCGCTTCCAGCGCCTCCAGCAGATCGAGCCCGCTCTCGAAACACTGGCAGTGCATCGTGCCATCAGGGCCGTTCAGCAAGCGGTCAAGCCCTGCGAGAAACAGCTTGTGGTCATCGACAGCCGCTACGCGGATCGCTGATTGAGGCAGGTTCGCGGCAGGGGCCATTCAGAGTTCTTGCGTCCAGAGTGGTGTTGGCCGCGACCTTACGTCATGAACGGTGAAGAGCGTGCCATCCGCGTTCAAATTTCCAGAAAACGTGCGGCAATAACACAACAATGCGGATTTCAAGATGTGTCCGCCGCGCGTGTTTCGCCGATGCGTTGTTTTCTGGGCGGTGTCTGGCGGGTGGCCCGGCGCCGAATCTTTCCTCTGTGAAGAGGCGCGGCACAGCTGCCCTGCGGGGGGCTAGGGCGTTGACATCACCGTCTTTGCGGCGCGGATCAGCCAGCCGATATCCTCGGTGCCGAGGCGTGCGACATTGACCCGGCCGCCTTTGACGACATGAATGCCGTGATCACGGGTCAGGGCGGTTTCCTGGCTTTCGGTGAGCGGCAGCAAGGAGAACATGCCGGACTGACTGGCGAGGTAGCCAAGAGCCTGCGAGCTAAAC
Organism: Phaeobacter sp. HF9A; assembly: GCF_011806385.1. Lineage (GTDB taxonomy): Bacteria > Pseudomonadota > Alphaproteobacteria > Rhodobacterales > Rhodobacteraceae > Epibacterium. The sequence continues at coordinate 8,824 of NZ_JAATOX010000003.1, forward strand.
GCCTGCATTTCGGTCTGCACGATATCCGCGCGAACCTGGGCCACGCGGGCGCGCATCTGGTCGAGTTCTTGCAGCCAGAGCGTCTTGAGCTCTGGATCCTGCAAGATCGTGCGCACCACGGATGGTCCATGATCGGGCGCATGCGAGGCCCCCGAACGCACGATGGCCGATATCGCCCGGTGCATGCGCTCCCGGTCTGCCGCGCGGGTCTTGACGAACAGTGCCCCAGCGCGGTCGCGATAAATGCCAAAGGATTTGGACAGGGTGACGCAGACGATACATTCGGGGAAACGCGCGGCGATCTTGCGGGCCATGGCGCAATCCGCCTCGAAGCTCTGCGCAAAGCCGAGATAGGCAAGGTCGATCCAGGGCACGATGCCCCGGGCTTCCAGCAGGTCGAGCAGCGCGTCGAACTGTTCCACCGTCATATCTGCGCCGGTGGGGTTGTGGCAGATGCCCTGCATCAGGAACACATCACCGGATTTGGCGGCAGCGAGCCCGTCGAGCATCTGATCAAAGGTGATCGCGCGCCGGATCGGGTCGTAATAGGGAACCTGGCTGAAGCGCGCGCCGGCGGCGGTCAGGATCGGGATGTAGTTGCCGTAGGTCGGCGTTTGCAGCCAGACGGAGGGGGCCTTCGGCATCTGGGCCAGAAGATCCGCCATGACCCGCAGCGCCACCGCCCCGCCCGCGGTCTGGGCTGCGACCCAGTCGGCGCCCCAAGTGTCGCCCAGGATGGCCTGTCCCAATAGGGCGCAATAGTCGGGATCGCCGGTCAGGGCGACATAGGATTTGGTCAACTGTGTATCGACCAGGCGCTGTTCGGCTGCCTTGACCGCCTGGAGCACCGGGGTCTTGCCCTGCGCATCCTGATAGATCCCAACCGTGAGGTTCAGCTTGTCCGTGCGGGGGTCCTGCGCGAAATAATCCGCGCCGATCATGATCGGATCGACGGGGTAGTCCTCAAGCGTTTCAAACATGGCTTCGCCCTTTCCCAGGTCGCCTGCGCGTCGCTGGATTTATGTCTCAGAACCGTGTGATCACGGTGGCGCCGACGGATTGGAATTTATCCATGTTCATCAGGGCCTCGGGCGCCTCTGCAAGGCTGATTTGATTGCCGACCAGCCGGGCCGGATCGAGCTTGCCGCTTGCGACCATATCCAGCATCGCGCCATAGCGGTGAGCCTGCATCCCATGTGAGCCGAGGAGCTCGATCTCCTGGCCGACGATCTTGGGCATCGGGATCGCGGGGGCGGAATGTTCGCCCAGCATCAGCCCGACCTGGATGTGTTTGCCCCGTGGCCGCAGGCAGAGGATGGAATTGGTCATGGTCACCGGGTGGCCAAGCGCATCGAGCGACACATGCGCGCCGCCCCGTGTGAGCTCATGGATGGCGCCGGGGACATCGGCCTCCTTGCCGTTGAGGGTGGCCACCGCGCCGAGATCCTTGGCCAGCGCCAGCTTGGCCGGGTCGAGATCAACGCCGATGACATTGGCGCCAGCGGCGGCGGCGATCATCACTGCCGAAAGGCCGACACCGCCGCAGCCATGCACGGCGACCCATTGGCCCGCCCGCACCTTGCCCTGATCAATCACCGCCCGAAAGGACGTGGCAAAGCGGCATCCAAGGCTGGCGGCGGTGGCGAAATCCATGCTCTCGGGCAGCGCCACGAGGTTCAGGTCGGCCTGGTGAATGCCGACATATTCGGCAAATGATCCCCAATGGGTGAAGCCGGGCTGTTCCTGATGCAGGCAGACCTGTTGATGACCCGCGTGGCATTCCGAACAAGAGCCGCAGCCGCAGATGAAGGGCACGGTGACCTTGTCGCCGACCTTCCAGTTGGTCACATCCTTGCCGACCGCCTCGACAATGCCGGCCAGCTCATGGCCGGGCACATGGGGCAGTTCGATGTCGCTGTCATGGCCCATCCAACCGTGCCAGTCGCTGCGGCAGACACCGGTTGCCGCGACCTTGAGCACGACGCCATGGGGCTCCGGGCTCGGGTCCTTGACGGTGACGAGCTTGGGCGCTTCTTGGAACTTCTCAAAGAGGACGGCTTTCATCGCGGGGTCTTTCCGTTGCGGTTGACGATTTTCCGGCACCATACCAAATGCCGCGAGAAATGCTTTGCTAATATTGCGCGGTTTACAGTATTTTAGGGCGGAAAGTGCTCCATTTTGTGCATTTTGAAGAGGTTTCTGCCCTTGCCTGAGATTGATGCCGTCAACGCCCAGATCCTGTCCGCGTTGCAAGATGATGGGCGGATCACCAATGCGAAGCTGTCAGAGATGCTGGGCATGAGCGAGACTCCCTGCTGGCGGCGGCTGAAGCGGCTGGAGGAGAGCGGCATCATCGAGGGCTATCAGGCCAATCTGAACCGCCGGAAGCTGGGGCTGGGGGTGATGGCCTTTGTGCAGCTGCGCTGTTCAGAGCACGACCAGGCCGCCACCGCGGAATTCCAGCGGATTGTTGACGCCACCCCGAATATTCTGACCTGTCACAACACCACCGGCGCGGATGATTTCCTGCTGATCGTGGTGGCCCGGGATCTGGATGATTACAGCGCCTTTGTTGATACCACCCTGCGCCGCCTGCCGGGGGTGACCAGCATCCGCTCGAATCTCTCGCTGAAAGAGATGAAAGCCTCCAGCAAATTGCCGATCAGCCCGCCGGCCCCTGCCTGAGGTGAGCGAGGGCGGCCCTAGCGCGGCAAGTAGCCGACGAAGGAGACGATCTTCCAGTCGCCGCCGGATTTGCGCAGGGTGAAGACGGATTGCCAGCTGTAGGGCTCGTGGCTGCCGTCCCGGAGCGGGAGCTTGCCGTCAAAGACCTTGTGCAGAATGGCGGTGTCCCCGCCGTAAAAGTCGATCCGCGCGATTTCTGCGCCGGAAAACAGCGCCTGGCGCAGCTGTTCCGGGTCTGCCTTGGCGAGGGTCTGCTGGGATTGCTCCAGCCATGAGGTGCGGTAGGCCGCGAGGTCGGGAAAGCCGATGGTCCAATCGGCCGGGGTCTGTGCCCCGCCCGCATCAAGGGCGATGAAGCGTTCGGCGTCGAAATAGGGGGCCACCGCGTCCCAGTCGCCAGCGATGAAGGCGTCGATGTCGATGCGCATATGCGCCTCCCAGAGGCTGCGACGCTGGGCATCCGAGGCGGGAAAGGGATTGTCGAAAGGGGACATCTGGAGGGGCTCCTTTGGGGGATCAGCGGTGGCGCAGCAGCGCCATCACCGCGTCGGCGGCGCTGCGGGTTCCGGGGGTTTTCTGCATCTGCTCGGAGACCTGCAAGAGCCGGTCCGCCAGCGCGCGGTCGTCCAGCAACGCCATGATATCGGCGCGCAGTGTCTTTGGCGTCCAGGCGGCGCGGTCCACGCGCCGTCCCACAATGGTATCGACAGCCCGCTGCGCATTGTCGTGCCCGTCCCAGCAATAGGGCATCACCAGCGAGGGCACGCCGTGATACAGCGCTTCGCAGAAGCTGTTGTTGCCGCCGTGGTGGATGAACAGATCGCAATGTGCCACGACCGAGGGCTGCGGGAACCAATCGCCGAGAAATACATTGTCCGGCACCTGGCCATAACTGTCGAGATAGCCGCCGACATTGACGATGAAGCGCGCGTCGATTTCGGCATAGGCGTCGATCAATCGCTGGATCAGCTCGGTGTCCAGCGCGCCAAGCGAGCCGAAGCTGGTATAGACGAGGGGGCCGGAGTTGCGCCGGAAATAGGGCAGCTCAAAGGGGCTTTCATCGCGCACGCAGCCCTCAAGATAGACAAAACGATCCGGGTCGAGCGGTGTGGCCCGGTCATATTTCACCACCGAGGGCGCGAGCAGGAGATTGAGATCGTCGGAGTTCTCCAGGAAAATTCCCGGCGCAAGCGGGGGCAGCCCGCATTTGCGGCGAAAGGCGTTGTAGCGTTTATGGGCGCCCTGCGCGGCGTTGTGGTAGGCCTTTTGAAAGGCGGCGCAGTCGGCGGCATCGGTGGCGGAGAGGCCGGACAGATAGGGCGGCACGGCAGGGTCCGGCAATTCGGTTTCGGCGCAGGAGACAACCCGCACCCAGGGGCAGCCCGCCTGGGTGATGGCGGGGAACATGATGACGTTATCCAGCAGAATCGCATCCGGGCGGATCTGGGCGAGAATGTCCTTCAGGCTGTCTTCTACTTCGATCGCCGTGTCCACGATCGCCTCCCAGGTGGGGGCAACATAGGTGTCGAGCTGCGCAAGCGGCGGCAGGTTGAAGTGCGGCAGATGGGTGTTGAGGAAGTCTTCCCAATGGGCTTCGGCGGTTTGGGTGCTCTGACTGGGCTGGGCGGTCAGGTGGAATTCGGCAAAGCCATATTCCGCAAACACACCGACAAAGCCGGGATGGCAGATAAACACCGGGGTCGCGCCCTGTTTGCGCAGTTCTTGCGCAATGCCGACGCAGTTCAGCGCCGCGCCAAAGCTGGCTTCGGGGAAGAGGGCGATTGTTGGGGACGTGTTCACGGGCGCGAACCTCTTCTAAGCGGTGAAATGCCGCGGTTGGTGGCCTCCGGGCGGCGAATGCTGGAGCGGCGTAAATGCACCGTCATCTGATCGGCGGCCAGCGCATATTGCTTGCGGTCCAGACTGTCGAGGATTTCCATGTGCTCTTCCATCGCCTGATGCATGCGGAAGGCGGGGATCGTCGGACCTTTTTTCGACGCCTGACGCAGGCGGTGATGGGTCAACAGGGCGCTGCGCACAAAGCGGTTGCCGGAGCTTTCGGCGATCAGGCTGTGAAAGTCGATGTCGATGCGCTGAAACAGGGTGGCGGAGGTGCGGGTTTCCTCCACCGCGAGAAAATCTTTCATCTGGCTGCGCAAGAGGCCCACTTTTTGCGGATCAACGGCGAATCCGGGGGCTGAAATCGCCAGGGGTTCAAGCGTCAGGCGCATCTCGAAACTCTCTGACGCCGATTTTGGGGAATCTATCATGGGTTGAAAGGCCCATGCGCGCCCCGGCAATTGCGTAACGATTCCCTCTTGGGATAGTACTTTTAGCGCAAATAGTACTGTACTTCTGGCGGTGCTGTATCTTCGAGCAAGGGCGCTGACGGACTGTATTTCATCCAGGCGTCTTTCGCTGCGATCCAGTAGGATGCGATTGGCAAGAGTCTCTTCCGCGTTTTCCAGTTCCTGAAGGGCGGCGGTGATGCGATCGGCGGTATCTAGCGCGGTAAAATATCCCTTCTCTTGTCGCCACTCTAAAATTCCTTTTGATTCAAGCAGCTTAAGGGCGGATCGGATGGGGGTTCGAGAAACGCCGCAGGCGTCGGAAAGGGCTTGCTCTGGCAGGTGTTCACCACATTTCATGCCGCGCTCCAGGATGAGCGCGGCGATCTGCTGTGCCAGGTGCAGGTGGCTCTGGTGAGAGTTGCGCCGCGTGCTTGCCATTTTCGAGGGGTCCTCCCTTTGAGGGTCGGCGGCTTTGCCAAGGTTTTCTGAAAAGAACAGCAAATACAAATTGACGTACTTTTGTTCTGAAAAATACAGTTTGGGCAGACGGCACGCAATAGCCGCCAGAATAAATCTTGGCCTTGCGACCAAGGCTCAACACACAGGGAGAAACAAGATGAAGCGGAAGATACTCGCGACAAGTGCCTTGTCGGCGGTGGCGGTTTTCGGGATGTCCGGGGCGCTGCTCGCCGGGGATCTCGTGGTGTCAAACTGGGATGGCTACATGGCCCCCGATGCGATCGAAGCCTTCAGCGCCGAAACCGGCAACGGGGCCGAATTGGTTCTGCATGGCACCAACGAAGAAATCATGGGCAAGCTGATTGCCTCTAAGGGCAAGGGCTATGACGTGGTTTTTGTCTCTTCGCCCTTTGCCGAGGTGCTGCACAACCTGGGCCTGGCCGAAACGCTGGACCATGCCAAGCTGCCCAATCTTGCCAACCTCTATCCCGAAGCGGGCGAGCTGGCGCATGATCCCGGCAACATGTTTTCGGTGCCCTATGCCTGGGGCACGACCGGTCTGTGCTACCGCTCTGACGCGTTGGCCGAGGCGCCGGGCAGCTGGATGGATCTTCTGAGCCCGGCCGAGGATGTCAGCGGCAAGACCACGATGCTGGCCACCGACCGCTGGCTCTTGGGCGCGGGGTTCCTGGCCAAAGGGTATTCGGTGAATGAAACCGATCCCGACAAGGTCGCCGAGGTGCGCGATCTGCTGATCGACGCCAAGCACACGCTGCTGGCCTATGACGACACCACATTCTACGCCAAGCTGGTGTCCGGCGAGGCGGAGCTGGTGCAGGCCTGGGATGGCTGGTGCAACTATGGCATCGCCGAAAATTCCGACATCAAATACGTCATCCCCGAAGAAGGTTCCGACCTCTGGGTGGATACGATGGTCATCCTGAAAAATTCGGAAAACAAGGACGCGGCCTATGATTTCGTGAACTTCATTCTGGACGCGAAAAACCACGGCTGGGCGGCTGAAAACATCCTCTACAAGGTGCCGAACAAACCCGCCATGGAGAGCCTGTCCGAGGATTTCCTTGCCAGCTATCCGAACATGGCCATCAGCCCCGAAGAGCTGATCACCTATGAACAGCTGCGGGATGTGGGCGAGGCGCAGCGGCTTTATGCGCGCACCGTTTCGGAGATCAAGGCGGCGCCCTGACGCCTGATTTTCCGACCACGTAAAGGCGGACGGGCGCAGGCCCGTCGCCGTCCTTCCAGATTGTACGCAGGCCCCGGTCTGCGCCAAGCACAAGTGTCCGCATGAAAGACCGCAAACCCCTTTACCTCATGACCCCGGCGCTGGCCTGGTTGACCGCCTTCATGGTTATCCCCTGCCTGCTGATCCTGGCTTTGGCCTTCTTTCGGCGCGGGCTCTACGGTGGTATCGAATATACCTTCACCCTTGAGAACCTCGCGCTGGTGTTTGATCCGCTCTATGCGGGCATTTTCCTCAAGTCCGCTGCGATCGCCGGGCTGTCTGCGCTGATCGCCGTGATCATCGGCTATGCGGCGGCCTTTGCCATTGCGGCGGCGCCATCGCGGCGACAGCCGATCCTGCTGTTTTTTGCGGTGCTGCCGTTTTGGTCGAACTATCTGGTGCGCACCTATGCCTGGATCGTGCTGCTGAACCGCGAAGGCCTGATCACCGGGCTGGCGCGCTGGCTTGGGTATGACGCGGAGATGCCCCGTCTGTTGTACACCGAAGGTGCCGTGGTTGTGGGGCTGGTCTACAATTACCTGCCCTTCGTGATCCTGGCCTGCTATGCGCCCCTGTCGCGCCTGAACCCGGAAATCGCCGAGGCCTCTCGTGATCTGGGGGCGAGCAGCTGGACCACCTTTCGCCGCGTGGTGCTGCCGATGACGGTGCCCGGCATTGCCACCGGTTTCGTCTTTGTCTTCGTGCTGTCGATCGGCAACTTCGTGACCCCGGCGCTTCTGGGGGGCGGGCAGTTCCAGATGATCGGCAACCTGATCTACGCCCAGTTCCTGACCGCCAATGACTGGCCCTTCGGGGCGGCGCTTTCGATGGTGCTGATCGCCATCATGATGGGGCTCTTGACCCTTCAGACATTTGCAACCGAACGCGCCTCTGGTGCCAAGCGGGAGGAGAGCTGACATGGCGTCCCTTGCCAACCCCCGCCTGATGCTGGCGATCCTTGCTGCGGTGTTTGCCTTCCTCTACGTGCCGATTTCGGTGCTGGTGGCGCTCTCGTTCAACGATGGTGGCCTGCCCACCGCCTGGACCGGGTTTTCGACGCGCTGGTACGGCGAATTGCTGCACAACCGCGATATCATGTCGGCGGCGTTCAACACGCTGGTGGTCGCCGTCGTGTCGACCGTGCTGGCGACGATACTGGGCAGCCTTTTGGCGATCGGTGTGGAAATCCGCCGCCGCAAGGGGCGCTTTCTGGAGACCATCATCTTCGCGCCGATGATCATTCCCGACATCGTGCTGGCGATCGCGCTGCTGAGCTTCTTTTCCCTGCTGAATGTGACCATGGGGCTGCACACGGTGATCCTGAGCCATGTGGTCTTCAACCTCGCCTTTGTCTGTTCGGTGGTGCGGGCGCGGCTCAAGACCTTTGACTGGTCGATCGTCGAGGCTTCTACCGATCTGGGCGCCAGCACCCCTGTGACGCTGGTGCGGATCGTGCTGCCGGTCATGCTGCCTGCGGTCATCGCCGGTGCGCTGCTTGCCTTCACCCTTTCGGTCGATGAATTCATCATCGCCTTCTTCACCGCCGGTGCGGGACGCGACTCGATCACATTGCCGATGCAGATCTTTGCCATGATCCGCTTTGGCGTCACCCCAGAAATCAATGCGCTTGCGACCATCGTGATGGCCGTCTCGGTGATTGCTCTTACCCTGTCGCAGCGTCTGAACCGAGGAGGTCTTCCGGGACAATGACCCAGCCCCTTTTGTCACTTCGCAACGTGCAAAAGCACTTTGGAACCGTCCGTGCGGTGGATGGACTTAACCTCGATATTCAGGAGAACGAGTTCTTTGCGCTGTTGGGCGCATCAGGCAGCGGCAAGACGACGCTTCTGCGCATGCTGGCGGGATTCGAGGTGCCGACCGGCGGCGAGATCCTGCTGGACGGCAAGGATGTCTCCAACGTTCCGCCCAACCGGCGTCCGGTCAATCTGATGTTCCAGTCCTATGCGCTGTTTCCGCATATGACGATTGCCCAGAACGTCGCCTACGGGCTTGAGATGGAGAAATGCCCCAAGGCGGAGATCAAGACCCGCGTCGGGGAGATGCTGGAGATCATCCAACTGTCGCATCTGGCGGGGCGCAAGCCCGATCAGCTGTCGGGCGGGCAACGTCAGCGGGTGGCGCTGGGCCGTGCCCTGATCAAACGGCCGCGCCTGTTGCTGCTGGACGAGCCGCTTGGCGCGCTGGACAAGAAGCTGCGCGGCGACATGCAGCTGGAGCTGAAGCGGTTGCAGCATGAATTCGGCATTACCTTCATCATCGTGACCCACGATCAGGAAGAGGCGCTGGTGATGGCGGATCGGGTGGCGATCCTGAAGGATGGCACCCTGCTGCAATGCGCCTCGCCCCATGACATCTATGAACGCCCCAACAGCCGCTATGCCGCGGATTTTATTGGCGTGATGAATTTCATGCCCGCCAAGGTCAGCAACGGTCGCCTGCTCGGCGCGCATGGCAAGCCAGTGACGGCGCAGATCCCGGAAGGGCTGCACGAGGGCGCCGATGTGGTCGTCGCGATCCGGCCCGAACGGCTGAAGGTCAGCGCGCCGCAGGGCGATGCTGCGGGCAGCTTGCCGCGTGGTCGGGTGCTGGCCACCGCCTATCACGGGCTTGATTTGCAGCTGCATCTGGAAACCGAGCTCTGTGCCGATCCGATCACCGTGCGCCTGACCGCGCAAGAGGCCGATCAGATCGCGCTCTCGCAGGGCGACCAGCTGGAATTGGGCTGGGACGCCAAGGACACGCGTGTTTTTGCGGCCTGACGCCGCGCGCATGAACCAAGACAGAAAAGCCGCCGCAACAGCGGCAAAAGACCAACAGGAGTGATCATCATGGCTCAGAAAACCTTTGCCTTTTTCCCAGAGGCGGCCTTTGGCCCCGCGCTGAATTCCGTGGGCATTGCCCAGGCCGTGGAACGCATGGGGCATAAGGCGGTGTTCCTTTCGGACCCCGGATTTGTCGATGTCTACAAGGGCTATGGCTTTGAGGCCCATCCGGTGAACCTGTCCGAGCCGATGCCGGCCGAGCAGATGGCGAAGTTCTGGGAGGATTTCATCAACGGCCATATTCCGAACTTCCGCAAGGCGCCGATCGATCAGATCGACAACTACGTCAAGGAATGCTGGGAAGCGATCGTCGACAGTGCGAAATGGGCGCAAAAGGACCTGCCCGCGATCCTGGCCGAGATCAAACCGGATGTGATTTCGGTGGACAATGTGATCCTGTTCCCGGCGATCAAACAGCACGGTGTGCCCTGGGTGCGCATCATCTCCTGTTCGGAGAACGAGATCGAGGACGATGCGATCCCGCCGCATCTGTCCGGCATGTCGGAAAAGGACACCGAAGGGCACGCCGCCTTCCGCGCCAGGTTCAACGAGGTGGTGAAGCCGCTGCACGATGATTTCAACGCCTTTCTGGCGGAGAACAACGAAGACCCCTATCCCTTGGGCCAGTTCTTTGAGGCCTCGCCCTATCTCAACCTGCTGCTCTATCCCGAGCAGGTGAAATACAACCGGGCCAAGCCGCTGGACCCCGGCCAGTTCCAGTATCTTGAGGGCTGCGTGCGGCAGGACGATCCCTATGAGGTGCCGACCTTCAAGAAGAACAACGACGGCCCGCTGCTGTATATCTCTTTCGGCTCGCTTGGGGCGGGGGATACGGATCTGCTGAAGCGGCTGATCACGCTGGTTGGAAAGTCGCGCTATCGGGCGCTGGTTAATGTCGGGGACTACAAGGACGATTACAGCGATATCCCGGACAATGTGATCATCGACAGCTGGTTCCCGCAGCCCTCGGTCATTCCGCAGGTCGATGCGGTCATCCATCACGGCGGCAACAACTCCTTCACCGAGTGCCTCTATTTCGGCAAGCCGGCGATCATCATGTCCTATGTCTGGGACGGTCATGACAACGCGATGCGGGTTCAGGAAACCGGGCATGGGTTCCGCTCGGAGCGGTATGACTGGACCGAAGAAGAGCTGATCGAAAAGATCGAAACCTGCCTTACCGACGCGGAGATGGCGGCCCGGCTCAAGGAGACGTCGGCGCATATGCAATCGCAGAACGGTCAGGAAAAGGCGGCGCGCCTGCTGGTGGATCTGGCGGAGAAGGGCGCATGAGCAATCTTGATTCCTCGGCGCCGCATATCCACGCGGCCACAACCTATGACGATCTTGTCGATTGGGGTCCGCAGCCGGACATGATCGAAGGGCAATCCCATTCCACCGGTCGGCTCCTGCATAAGGGGCCGAACAATTCGCCCGAAACCGGTGTCTGGGTCTGCACGCCCGGCACCTGGCGGATTTCCGTCCCGCGCGACGAGTTCTGTCATTTTGTTTCCGGGCGGGTGATCTATCGCCGCGATGGGTCGGACGAGGTCATCGAGGCAACGCCGGGCACCTGCGTCATGTTTCCCGCAGGCTGGGAAGGCACCGCCGAGATCACCGAGACCCTGCGCAATATCTATATGCTTGTCTGAATGGAGAAAGACATGAAAGCCCCTGTTATGCACAAACCCCTGGAGATCACCGACACGGTGGACTGGGGGATCATTCCAACCATGATCGAAGGCGAAAGCCATACCTCCGGCAAGGTCCTGCACAAGGGTCCCGATGGCCAGAGCGAGTGTGGATTGTGGATCTGCACCCCCGGTAAATGGGACTGCCACGTCACCAAGGACGAGTTCTGTCATTTTCTGGAAGGCCGCTGCACCTACGTGCATGAAAGCGGCGATGTGATAGAGATCACCCCGGACACCGCCGCCTTTTTTCCGCAGGACTGGAAGGGTGTCTGTACCGTTCACGAGACAGTCAAAAAGGTCTATATGATCCGATGAGCCCCGCCGCGCCCCTCTCCATCGCCGATGCCAATCTGTCAGACGGGGCGGTCGCATTCCTGCGCCGCCATGGTCTGGCAGAGGTCAGCTTGCAGGCCTTTGACGCGGATGCCTCGACGCGCCGCTATTTCCGCCTGCTTGGGCAGAACCTTCTGTTGATGGACGATCGCCATGACCCCGAAGGCTTTGCCGCCTTTGCCCAGATATCGGCGCATCTGGGCGGGCTCGGCCTCTCCGCGCCCCGGGTGCTGGAACAGGATCGGGCGCAGGGTCTGGCCCTGATCGAAGACATGGGCGATGACACCTATGCCCGTTGTCTGGCCCGTGGGGTCGAGGAGGGCGCGCTTTATCACCTGGCGGTGGAGGCGCTATTGCATCTGCATCACGATGCGCGGGGGGCGCAGATCGACCGGCCCGCCTATGACCTCAGCGTGCATCTGGACGAGCTGTCGATCTTTTCGCAGTGGTTCGCACCGGCGGTGGCGCCGGACATTGATGTGGCGCGGTTTGACGGCGCGTTCCGCAGCCTTTGGGCCAGGGCGCTGGCACCTGTGGCGGATCGCCATGAAACGCTGGTGTTGCGCGATTTCCACGTGGACAACCTGATGCTGCTGGAGGGGCGCGAAGGCGTTGCGCGCTGTGGCCTGCTGGATTTTCAGGACGCGATCCTTGGCCCGTCGGAATATGATCTTCTTTCGCTGCTGCAAGACGCGCGCCGGGATCTGGCCGCCGGGCTGGAAGAGGAGCTGCTGACCTATTACTGCGCCCACGCCCCGGCGCATCTGGGCGGCGCCGAGGCGATCCGCCAGCGCTATGCGCTGCTCGGGGCGCAGCGCCACGCACGTATTCTGGGCGTCTTTGTGCGCCTCTGCCTGCGAGACGGGAAGGCGCGCTATCTGGCCTTCCTGACGCGGGTTTTGACACAATTCCAGACCGCATTGCAGGCCGCTGGCCTTGCCGAGATTGCGGACTTCCTGAATGCCGAATTGCCGGGCTGGGCGCAGATTGCACAGACGCTGCCCCAGACCTTGTTGCAAAGAAATGGACCGACAAATGACTGATGCCCTTTCCCCCTGTTACTATCTGGCGCCTGATTATGTGCCCACCACCGGTTCCGTGCACGAGGTGCAGGATCCGGCCACGCTGGACACTGTCGGCAGCTATGGCGCGCCCTCCTCTGAGCAGCTCGAAGAGCTGCTGGACCGGGTGAATGCGGCGCAGAAATCCTGGGCTGCGATGGATTGCAAGACCCGCGCGGGCCTGTTGCACCGGGTGGCCGATGCGATGGAGCAGGCGGATATGACCGAGATCGCCGTCATGATGACGCGCGAGATCGGCAAACCCTACCCCGAAGCCATCGGCGAGATCGCCAATATCCCGGCGGTCTTTCGTTATTACGCCGAAATGGCGCGGGACGATGCGGGCAAGATCGCAGGCCCGATGCAGCCGGGCTCTTTCCAATATCAGACCTATGCGCCGCATGGGGTTTCGGTCCATATCGTGCCCTATAACTTCCCGCTGATCCTTGGCTGCTGGACCATTGCGGCCTCGCTGGCGGCGGGCAATGGCGTGGTGCTGAAGGCGGCGCCGGCGGGCACGATCTGCACGCTGATGTTCATGAAATTCTTCGCCGCGCTGCCCAAGGATCTGATCGCTTGTGTGGGCGGTGGGGCCGAGCTGGGCCAGCAGCTGATCGCTAGCCCCAAGACCCATGCCATCGCCTTTACCGGCTCGGCAGAGGTGGGGCGCAAGATCGCGATGGAGGCGGCCAGCCGGATGAAACCCTGTGTCATCGAGGGCGGCGGCAGCGATCCCATGATCGTCTCCAAACATGCCGATGTGCAGGTGGCTGCGGCGGCTGCGGTGACCACGGCCTATCTGCAATCGGGGCAGGTCTGCACCTCGGCAGAGCGGATCTATGTCGAGGCAGAAGTCTATGATGACTTCGTTGCAGCCATGATCGCGCGCACCCGCCAGCTGCGTGTGGGCAATGGTCTGGGCATCGCCGAGATCGGGCCCGTGGTCTCCGAAGCAGCGCGGGACCGCGTGCTGGGCTGGATCGAACGGGCCCGCGACAAAGGGGCCACCATTGCGCTGGGCGGCGGTATCCCTGCGGATCAACCCAAGGGCTGGTTCATCGAGCCGACGATCGTGACCGAGGTGACCCAGGACATGGGCCTGTTTGAGCACGAGATCTTTGGCCCCGTGGTGTCGATCGTGCGCACGCAGAGCTTTGACGAGGCGCTGGAGCTGGCCAATGATTCAGATTTCGGCTTGGGCGCCAGCGTCTTTACCCGCGATCTGGGCGAGGCTCATCAGGCCATTGACGCGTTGCAGGCCGGGATGGTCTGGGTCAACAACCCGCTGGTGGACAATGACGCGCTGCCCTTTGGCGGGGTCAAGTCCTCGGGGCTTGGCCGCGCGCTGGGGCGTATCGGGCTTGATGCCTTCCGCCAGCCCAAGATGGTGATCCTCGATCCCGTCGCGAAGGAGGCGGACTGGTGGTATCCCTATCCAGATGATTGGTTCCTCGACGCCGGCGGCCGCAAACACGTCTGACTCTCAGCAAGCGAGAAAACCCATGAAAACCGAGCTTTATATTGACGGCGCCTTTGTGGCGCCGGCAGGTGGCGCGACTTTGCCCGCTGTTGACCCCGCGACCGAGCAGGTCTTTGCCCAGGTGGCGTCTGGCGGCGCGGAAGATATCGACCGCGCCGTGCGCGCGGCCCGCCGTGCCTTTGATGCGGGCGTCTGGTCTGACCTGCCCGCGACCGAGCGGGCCGCCGTGCTGCGCCGGATCGCAAACGGGATCCGCGAAAACCTTGCGGATCTGGCCGCGCTGGAGACCCGCGACAACGGCAAACCCCTGCCAGAGGCGCAGTGGGATATCGAGGATGCGGCCTTCTGCTTTGACTATTACGCCGATCTGGCCGAGGCGGACGCGGCGCAGCCCCTGCGCACCAATGATGTGGGCGACGCCCGGTTTGACAGCCGTGTGCTGCGCGAACCGGTTGGCGTGGTCGCGGCGATTACGCCGTGGAACTTCCCGATGCTGATGGCGGTCTGGAAAGTGGCTCCGGCGCTTGCCGCTGGGTGTTGCGTGGTTCTGAAACCCTCCGAGCTCTGCGCGATGACCTGCCATGCGCTGGCGGGGATCATCGACAAGGCCGGGCTGCCTGCGGGTGTGTTCAACCTGGTGACCGGGTTTGGTGCGGAGGCGGGCGCGCCGCTGTCGGAACATGCGCTGGTCGACAAGGTGGCTTTTACCGGCTCGGTCGCGACCGGGCGCAAGGTGATGCAGGCGGCCTCGGCCGGTATTCGGACCGTGTCGCTGGAGCTGGGCGGTAAGTCCCCGTTCCTGGTTTTTGACGATTGCGATATCGACAAGGCGGTGGAGTGGATCCTGTTCGGGATCTTCTGGAACAAGGGCGAGGTCTGCTCGGCCACCTCGCGGGTTCTGGTGCAGCGCGGGATCTACGCGCGGCTGATCGAGCGGCTGAAAGAGGTCACCGAGGCGATCAGGATCGGCGCAGGCGATCAGCCGGGGGTCAAGCTTGGCCCGATCGTCTCCAAGGGCCAATATGACAAGATCCTTGGCTTTCTTGAGCGTGCCAAGGACAGCGGTGCCCGTTTGGTGACCGGGGGCGGCCGGGCCGAGGGGTTCGAGGTGGGATATTACATCGCGCCGACCATCTATGCCGATGTGCCGTTGGACGCCGAAATCTGGCGCGAAGAGATCTTTGGTCCCGTGGTCTGCCTCAATCCTTTTGACACCGAAGAAGAGGCGCTGCGGTTGGCGAATGACAGCCCCTATGGGCTGGCAGCGGCGGTGATGTCGGACGATTTGGAGCGCTGCGACCGGGTGGCGGCCAAATTGCGTGCCGGTATCATCTGGATCAACTGCTCGCAGCCGACTTTCACGCAGGCGCCTTGGGGGGGCTACAAATCCTCGGGCATTGGCCGCGAGCTGGGGCGCGAAGGCTTTGATGCCTTTCTGGAAACCAAGCAGGTAACCCGCTTTGATCACAGCCAGACCTGGGGCTGGTATCTGGATGAGGAGGAGGCAGGTCAATGACGATGCCAACAGAGATCGCCGCCATCGTGCTCGCGGCGGGCAAGGGCACGCGGATGGGGTCTGACCTGCACAAGGTGCTGCATTCCCTTAATGGCAAGCCGCTGCTGGGCCATGTGCTGGACACGCTTGAGGGCATAGAGGCGGCGCGGCGGCTTGTCGTGGTCGGGGCCGGGCGCGAGCAGATCACGGCGGCCTATCCCGCGCTGGATACTGTCGTTCAGGAGGAGCAGCTCGGCACCGGCCATGCGGTGCGGATCGCGGCCAAGGCGCTGGAGGGGTTTCAGGGCACCGTGCTGGTGCTGTATGGCGACGTTCCGCTGGTCTCGGCGCGGACGATGGCGGCGCTCTGTGACACGATTGACGCGCAGACCGCCGTTGCGGTGCTGGGGTTCCACCCGCAGGATGCCGGGGCCTATGGGCGTCTGGTGACCGGGCCGGACGGAACATTGGAGCGGATTGTCGAATTCTCCGATGCCTCTGATGCGGAGCGGGCGATTACCTTTTGCAATTCCGGCATTCTGGCGGTGCGGGCAGATGCGCTGTTTCAGCTTCTTCCCAGGATCCGCAACGACAATGCCAAGGGCGAATACTACCTCACCGATCTGGTGGGGCTGGCGCGACAGGCCGGGCACCGGGTTGCCACGGCCGAGGCCGATCCCTTCGAGGTGACCGGCGTCAATTCCCAGGCGGAACTGGCCGCGCTGGAACAGGCGTTGCAGGCGCGCAATGCGCCAAAGGGGGCATCGTGAAACTGGCCTCTCTGTCCTCGCGTTTCAACGATACTGTATTCACGCCCTATTGGCAGGAGACCGTCAGCGCGCGCAGGGATCTGCCCGCGCTGACGGGGGCGCACCGCTGCGATATCGCGGTGATCGGGGCAGGGTTTACCGGCCTGTGGAGCGCCTTGAAGGCGCGCGAACGGCATCCGAATGCGCGTATCATTGTGCTGGAGGCCCGACATCTGGCCGAAGCAGCCAGCGGTCGCAATGGCGGGTTTTCCGCGCCCAGTATCTCGCATGGGGTCGGCAATGCCGCCGCGCGCTGGCCCGATGAGGCCGAAGCGCTGGTGCGGCTGGGGCGGCAAAACCTCGACGATCTGGAGGCCGATCTGGTCACCTATGGTATCAAGGCCGAGTTCGAGCGCACCGGCAAGGTCAATGTGGCTGCCACCCCCTGGGAGGCCGAGGGGCTGCACGACATGCAGGCGACCTATGCCCGTTTCGGGGTCGAGGCCAAGGTGCTTTCCGGCGATGAACTGAAACGCCACCTGAACAGCCCGCGCTATCCTGCGGGCCTCTATGAGCCGAACTACGCCTACGTTAATCCGGCGCGGCTGGTGCATGGGCTGGCAGAGGCCTGCCTGCGGGGCGGTGTGTCGATCCATCAGGACAGTCCCGTGTCTGCCATCACGCCGGACGGGGACGGGGTGAGCCTGACGACGCCGCGGGGCGCGTTGCGCGCGGGCAAGGTCGTCATGGCGACCAATGCCGACCTGCCCATCCTGCGCCGTCTGCGGCCCGCCATCGTGCCGATCTTCGACTATACGATCATGACAGAGCCACTGAGCGATGCGCAATTGGAGTCGATCGGTTGGCAGGGGCGCTATGGCGTGGCTGATTGTGGCAATCAGTTCCACTACAGCCGCAAGACGGCGGACAACCGCATCCTCTGGGGCGGCTATGATGCGATCTATCACCGCGGATCCAGACGCGATGCGCAGCTTTTGAACCGGGCGCAATCCTATGCGCGGCTTGAGGCAAACTTCCTGGAGGCCTTTCCCAGCCTGTCGGGCGTGACCTTCAGCCATGCCTGGGGCGGCATCATCGACACCTCTGCGCGGCTGACTTTTTTCACCGGCACCGCGCTGGGCGGGCGTCTGGCCTATGCGATGGGCTTTACCGGGCAGGGGGTCACGGCTTCCCGCTTTGCCGCGCTGACGATGTTGGATCTGCTGGACGGCGAGGAGACCGAGCGCACGCAGCTGCGGATGAGCCGCAAGCGACCGTTTCCCTTTCCGCCGGAACCGTTGCGCGGCCTTGCGATCAAGGTCGCCCAATCTCACCTCGCGCGGGAGGATCTGACCGGCAAGCGGTCGATGCTGCTGCGTCTTATGGACCGGGCCGGGATCGGCTTTGGGTCGTGATCGCAAGAAGTTCAGAAGGCAAAGGTAGATATGAGCAAATCTCCCAACCATGTTGTCGCGTTTGACGCTGGGGATCTGGCCCCGGCCGAGACCTGCGTCGAGGACCCCAAACTGGTCGATACACCCTATCGCAGCAAAAGCTGGCGGCATTTTCAGAACGCGGAGAAGGGCGCGCTTGCCGGGATCTGGGAAGCGGAGCCGCATCTGGAGCGCTGCGACTGCGATTATGACGAGCTGTGCCACATCCTGGAGGGGCGTGTCCGCCTGACCGATGCCGAGGGCCATGCGCGTGAATTCGGGCCGGGTGACAGCTTTGTCGTGGCGGCTGGTTTTTCCGGGACCTGGGAAAACCTGACGCCGGTGCGCAAGGTGTTTTTTATCCTGTCGTGAAGAGGATCGCATACGCCCAGGCGCATGCGATCCTTGCAAGGGGCGGCGTTCTGTCGTCCCGGCGTGGCAGGCCGGGACGATGGGCCAGCGCTCAGACGGGCCCGGCGCGTTTCAGCAGTGCTTTGGCGGCGGCGTCCGAGGCGTTCAGGGTGCCGATGTCCCAGAACACACCCGCCATCACCCGCAGCGCATCGCGGCAGACCGGTTTCAGCACATGTTCATTCGGCGCATGCTGCGAACAGCCGCGATAGGAATGCGGCACCCAGATGGTGGGCAGCTCCAGAATATCGGTGAAACTGTCGTTGGGCAGGGAGCCGGCCAGGTTTGGAAGCACATGCAGATCACCAGCCGTCGCGCGGATCGAATTGCCCACGAATTGCGCCCAGGGATGATTGGGATCAAGCCGAGTGGCGGCAAAGAACCCCCGGTCGAGGTTGCGGATTTCGACCTTTTGGAAGCCATGCGCATCGAGGTGACGGCGCAGCGCCGGGATCACGGCTTCGGGATCGGTGCCAACCACATAGCGCAGCTGACAGGTCGCCCGCGCCCAGCCGGAAATCGCGTTCACCGGCGCCTCTGGCACGCCAGAGACCATCGCGAGCACGGTGAAACTGTTCCAGCCAAAGGCGCGCTCCGCCGGGGTCAGCCCCTCTTCGCCCCAGTCGGGGTTCACCTCGGGACCCTGGCCTCCGGCGACGGGCAGATCCTTGAGCGCGGCACGCACGCTGTCGGTCAGGCTGTCGGGGCGCCATTCCGGCACTTTGATCTGGCCGCGCACATCGGTGATACAGGCCAGCGCATGGGCCAGGATCATCGCCGGATCGGACAGCAGCCCGCCCCAGTTTCCGGAGTGATGCGCACCCTCGTGGGTTTCCACCACCAGATCAAAGGTGGTGCCACCACGCGACCCCATGAACATGGTCGGCACATCCGGTTGCAGCCGTGGCCCGTCGGAGGCGATCAGCACATCGGCGCTGAGCCGGTCCTTATAGGCCCTGAAGACCTCCGGCAGACCGACAGAGCCGACTTCTTCGCTCATTTCCAACACGATCCTTGTGTTGAAACCAAGATGCCCGCGCTCCGCCAGCACCGCTTCAAGGGCGGCGATATTGACCAGATGCTGGCCCTTGTTGTCGGCGGTGCCGCGCCCGTAGAGACGCTCGCCTTCTTCGACGATCTCCCAGGGCGAGAGCCCCTCGCGCCACATCTCGTCCTGGCCCAGAACCGCGTCGCCGTGGCCATAGGTCAGGATGGTGGGCAGATCTTCGCCCTCGCGGCGTTCGCCGATCAGCAGCGGGCCGCCGCGCGGGTCCGGGTTCGCCAGGATTTCGCAGGTGAACCCCAGCGCGGTCAGCCGCGGCAGCATCGCCTCGGTCAGGTAGCGCAGGCATTCGGCGCGGGCCTCTGGGGCGTCGCTCTGGCTTTCGCTGCGGTAGGTCACCAGATCGGCAAGTTCGGATTGAAAGGCTCCGGTTTCAAAATACTCGGTCACGCGGGAAATGGCGGCGTCGCGGGTCATTGGTCGTCCTCGGGTATTGCGTCGCCCCAGGGCGACATGATTTCGGTGCAGCCACTGTTCAGGCCGTCTTTGCGCATCACGCCCGCCGGGCAGGCAAAGGCATAGGGCGAGACAGTGCGGCGGGTACTGCGCGTGGGTTTTTCCTCGGCAAGGGCGGCCAGAACCTCTGCGGGCAGGGTCTCGTCCGCGATGATCTCTGCGCCGCCGGACATGTCGATGCGCGGGGTGTGAAACGCCTGTTCCACATCCATGCCGCCATCAACGACAAAGGAGGCCAGCTGCGACACCGCAGAGACGATCTTGCGCCCGCCGGACGCGCCAAAGGCAAAGCGCGTATTGCCCTGCGCGCCGAGCACCGGGCAGACGTTCATCAGGCAGGCCTTGTTCGGCGCCAGCGAGTTCGGGCGGCCCTGTTCCGGGTCAAACCACATGATGCCGTTGTTCATCAGAAAGCCGGTTGCGGGCGATACCACCCGGCTGCCGAAGATCGAAAGCAGCGTCTGGGTGTGGCTGACCATATTGCCGGCGCGGTCCACCACCGAGAAATGCGTGGTGCAGCCCGGGGCTTCGGGCACTTCGCCGGTATCGCCCATCTTGCCGAGCCGTTCCGCATAGGCCTGATCCAGCGCGCGGGCGTAGGCAACATAGGTGGAGGACGGGGTTGAGAGGTCGGCTGTCTCCAGCTGCTCCATCACCCGCGCAAAGGTCGGCCCCGCGGTCAGCCCCGGCATCACATGGAGCCGGGCATCGCGGTAATCGACGGCGCGGGCGGCGCCCGTCCAGGCGCGGTATCCGGCCAGATCCTGCGCCGAAAGGCAACCGCCCTTGTCCTGCACGTCCTGTGCCAGAGCTTGGGCCAGATCGCCTTCGTAAAAGCCGCGCGCGCCGGTCTCGGCCAGATGCGCGAGCGAGGCGGCCATGCGGCTCTGATCAAGGCGATTATCAGGAATGGCGGTCCAGCCGGAGCCCTTGGGCCAGGTGCCATCGTCAAGGAACAGCGCCGCAGCATCCGGGTCGCGGGCCAGGTTGCGCGCGGTGGAGGCGATCAGCAGGGCGGCGTACCAATCGACCAGCATGCCTTCGCGGGCATAGCCAACAGCCGGGGCCAGCAGCTCCGCCCAGGGCATCCGCCCCCAGCGGGCATGCGCCTGACCCAGACCATCGACGGTGCCGGGCACGGCGATGGCCGTGGCGCCCTCGACGTTGCGATCCTCGACCACCCGTTCCCAGGGAAAGAGATCCCCGGCCTTGCCATCGCCAGAGAGCGGATAGTCAGAAATCTTCAACCCCTTGGGCGAGCGCATGCCGAAGTTGATCGCAACAGCCTCGCCGGTGTCAGCGCGCCAATGGACGGCGGCACCGCCACCGGCGGGTCCGCTCATCCAAGGCTCCAGCACCCCGACAACAAAGGAGGTCGCCACGGCCGCATCCACCGCATCGCCGCCCGCGCGCAGCACCGCGGCACCGGCCTCGGCGGCCTGACGGTGCTGAGAGGCCACAACCCCGCCGGCGGTTTCGATCACATGCTTGCGGGTGCGCTGGGTTCTGGAGAGTGCGCTCATGCGGCATCCTTTTGCGTCATTGGGCTTTTGGGGTCCTGAAGGTGGCATTCCACGCGGCCATGCGGGGTCTGTATCGGACGCGGTGCGACTGTTTTGCAGTGCTCCGTCGCCAGCGGGCAGCGCGGGTGAAAGGCGCAGCCGGAGGGCGGGTCGATCGGGTTGGGATAGGCGGTGCCAAGCGCGGTTTCCGGCACGCCCAGCCCCGGTTCCGGGGTCAATACGGAGCTTAGCAGCGCTTTTGTGTAGGGGTGCTTGGGCGCTTCGAACAACTCTGCCACCGGGGCTTCTTCGACGATGCGGCCCAGATACATCACCGCCACCCGGGTGGCGAGATGTTCAACCACCGCAAGGTCATGGCTGATGAACAGGTAGGTCAGGCCGAATTCGCGGCGCAGATCGCCCAAGAGGTTGAGGATCTGGCTTTGAACCGAGACATCAAGCGCCGATGTGGGTTCGTCGCAGATCACGATCTCGGGTCGCATCACCAGCGCGCGGGCGATCGCCACCCGTTGGCGCTGGCCGCCGGACATCTGGCTGGGATAGGTGTTCATCACCCGTTGCGGCAGCCCGACGATATCCAGGATGTCCTTCACCGCCTTGGTCTGGCTGGCGGTGTCCCCGATCTTGTGCACCCGCAAGGGCAGGGAGACGATGTCATAGATCGACTTGCGCGGATTGAGCGAGGAATAGGGGTCCTGAAAGATCGGCTGAAGCCGCCCGGCAAGCGCGCGCCGGTCCAGGTTGTCCATCGACACGCCTTCGACGAGCACCTGACCGGCGGAGGGTTTTTCCAGCCCCAGCAGCAGCTTGGCCAAGGTGGACTTGCCGCAGCCGGATTCCCCGACCAGCCCCAGCACCTCGCCCTTGCCGAGCGACAGCGACACGTCGTTGACGGCGGTCAAGGGTTTGGGGGTGCCAAACAGGCCCTGCTTGACCTGATAGGTCTTTCTTACCTGGTCCAGGGTCAGAACATCACTCATGCGAGCTCTCCTTCTGCGGATAACGCCCCGTCGGCGTGAACGCATTTGAACGCGTGGCTGTCATCCCCCCGGAGCGGGATGGGGCCGCGGCAGTCGGCGCTGGCATGGGCGCAGCGGGTGCGGAAGACGCAGCCGCTGACATCGCCGATCAGCGATGGCACGATGCCCGGAATGGTGCCAAGCGGGGCGCCGCGTTCGGTCTTGCCCGGTTGCGGGATGCAGCGCAGCAGGCCGCGCGTGTGGGGGTGGCTGGGCGCGGAAAAGACCTCGGCGGCGGGGCCGGTCTCGACCAGCCCGCCCGCATACATCACCGCCACTTTGTCGGCGACCCGGGCGACGACGCCGAGATCATGGGTGATCAGGATCATCGCCATGTTCATCTCGCGGGTCAGATCCACCAGAAGACGCAGGATCTGCGCCTGGATGGTCACATCCAGCGCGGTCGTCGGCTCGTCCGCAATCAGCAGATCCGGTTCGCACATCAGCGCCAAGGCGATCATGACCCGCTGGCGCAGACCGCCGGACAATTGATGCGGATATTGCGACAGGCGGCTTTCGGCGGCGGTGATGCCGACTTTTTCCAGCAGCTCCACCGCGCGCGCCCGTGCTGCCGCCTTGCTGACCTTGCGGTGCAGCAGGAGCGTCTCTGTCAGCTGATCGCCGATGGTATAGGCCGGGTTGAGCGAGGTCATCGGTTCCTGAAAGATCATCGCCATCCGGTTGCCGCGCAGATCGCGCATCACCCGGCGATTGGCCTTTTGCAGGTCGATAGTGTCAAACCGCATCTCGTCGGCCTGACATTTGATCGTCTTGCTCAGAAGCCCCATCACCGCCAGCGAGGTCAGGGATTTTCCCGATCCGCTTTCGCCAACGATAGAGAGGGTCTCGCCCCTCTTGAGGTCGAAATCAATGCCACGCACCGCGTGCAGCGTACCGCTGCCGGTGGGGATGCTCAGGGTCAGGTTCTTTACGGAAAGAAGCGCATCAGTCATGGGTCAGCTCCGTCCTTCGGGGGCGGTGACGTCGCGCAGACCATCGCCCATCAGATTGATCGCCAGCACCAGCACAAAGAGCACGGCCCCGGGGATGAGCACGAGCCAGGGCTCGAACAGCATCATGTTCTTGCCCTCGGAGACCATCAGGCCCCAGGAGGGGGTCGGAGGCTGCACGCCAAGGCCGAGGAAGCTGAGCGCCGCTTCCAGCAGGATCGCATGGGCCATCTCCAGCGTGATCACCACGATCAGGTTGTTGAAGATATTCGGCATGATCTCTGTCAGCAGAATGCGCGGGGTGGAGGCACCGATCACCTGCGCGGCGGCCACGTAGTCCCGGCGGCTGACTTGCAGGGTGGAGGCGCGCATCACCACGGCGAAACGGTCCCACAGCAGCAGGCCCAGCACGCAGACCACCACGGTGAGGGAGCCACCAAGGATGGCAACCACCGCCAGCGCCACCAGCACCACCGGCATGGCGAGGCGCACATTGATGAGGAAGGTGACAAAGGCATCGACCTTGCCGCCGAAATACCCGGCGCAGACCCCCATGGTGGTGCCGATCAGGCCGGAAATCAGCGCCGCAATCGAGCCGATCAGCAGCGAGACACGGGCGCCGTAGATCAGGCGCGACAGGTAGTCCCGTCCCAGGTGATCGGTGCCCAGCGGGTGCTCCCAGCTGCCGCCCATAAAGACGGGGGGCACCATGCGGTTCATCAGGCTCTGCGCGTAGGGATCATGCGGCGCAAGCACGGGCGCGAACAGGGCGATGAGCACCAGCAGGCCAACTACGATCAGGCCAAAGAGCAGCCCCTTGTGGCCGAAGGCCCGCATCCTGAGTATTTGGCGGGGCGTGGGGCCGTGGATTTCTTGTGAGAGCGGATCAGCAGCGTCAGTCACGTCAGGAACTCCGCATTCTGGGATCAAGCCAGGCGTTCAGCACGTCGGCGAGAAAGGTGAAGACAATGTAGAACATAGAGAAAACAAGGATCAGCGCCTGTACGGTGGGCAGGTCATTGCGGGCGATGCTTTCCCAGGCGAGGAAACCGGCGCCATGCAGCGCAAAGACCGACTCCACCACGATGGAGCCCCCCAGCATGAAACCCATCTGAACCGCAGCGAGGCTGACCACCGGGATGATGGCATTGCGCAGCGCGTGTTTGAACAGAACCCGCCCCTCGCCCGCGCCCTTGGCCCGGGCGGTGCGGATGAAGTCGGAATTCAGCACATCCAGCATGCCCGCACGCGTCAGCCGCATGATGGCGGGCATCGCGTAATAGCCAAGCACGATCGTGGGCATGATGAAATGCCGCCAGGTTGCAGCGCCTGAGGGCGGCAGCCAGCCGAGCTGAATGGCAAAGACGACGATCAGGATCAGGCCGAACCAGAACGAGGGCATCGCCTGACCGGCCACCGACAGGAACAGCGCCACCCGGTCGATGAGCGAGTTCGGACGGATCGCGGCGACCACCCCAAGGGGCACGGCGGTCAGCAGCGCAAACAGAATGCCGCAGACCCCGAGGATCATGGTCACTTGCAAACGTTCTGCGATCAGCCCGGCAACGGGGAGCTTGAAATAATAGCTCTCGCCAAAATCGCCCCGGAGGGCGGAGAACAGCCATTCGCCGTATTGCACCAGCATCGGGCGATCAAAACCGTAGAGCCGGCGCAGGGCTTCGACGTCTTCGCCGCTGGCGGTTTCGCCAGCCAGCGCGGCGGCCGGGTCGCCGGAGAGGAACAGCAGGGAGAAACTGATGAAGCTGACGGTCAAAGCCACCAGCAAGGCCAGGCCCAGTCTCTTCAGGATGAATGGCAGCATGGGATACCTCTGGCGTCCAGCCTCGGGCGGGCGGCGCGTCTGGGGGTTGGTCTTATGGGGGTGGGGCGTGAGGAACGCATGTCGCGGAAGGGGAGGACAGGGCGAGGGGTTGCCCCCTCGCCACATCAGATCCGGTCAGATCAGTTCCAGGACATATCCACGAAGCGCAGCACCTCATCCGCAGTCGGCGTATAGTTCACATCGCCGGTGAAGACATAGTTGGTGTTGTAGCTGAACATCGGCGCCCAATAGGCTTCGCCGGTGATCTTTTTCAGCGCCTTGGTGTAATATTCGATGCGCTCATCCGGGTTGGTGGAGCTATCGGCCACGTTCAGCCAATCCAGCACCTCGTCGTCGCGGGTGCTGTCAAGCGAACCATGTTTGAAGAACTGGCTGACCATCGCGGAGGCATCGTTGATCGAGTAGCTGCCCCAGGTCTGGAACGACAGCGGCACTTCGCCCTTCATGTTCAGTTCGCGCAGGGCGGAGTATTGCAGCATCTTGAAGTCGGTCTCGATGCCGATCGCATTCAGATAAGAGGCGATCGCCTCGGCGTATTGGCGGTCGCGGTAGGCGTAGAACTCGGTCGAGAACCCATCGGGATACCCCGCCTCGGCCAGCAGTTCCTTGGCCTTTTCCGGGTTGTAATCATAGGTGGTGACATCCTGAGCGCAGCCGAACTGGCTGGGGAAACAGGGGGTATTGATGACCTGGCTCGACCCTTTCAACAGCGCCTGAACCAGTTCTTCGCGGTTGATCGCATAGTTGACCGCCTCGCGGACCTTGGCGTTGGTAAAGGGGTTGTCGGCGCCGCTGCGACCGGCCGCATCCATCTGGAGATACCCAACGCGCATGGTGGATTCATTGGCGACGGTGAACTGGCCCATCTGGCCCAGCTTCTCGGCCTGATCCGCGGGCACCTGCCAGATCAGATCGAGCGAACCCGAGAACAGCTCCGCCATCTGGGTGTTGACGTCGGGAATGGTGCGAATGTCGATCTTGCCGACCGTGGGTTGGCCCTTGGGGCTGTCATAGTAGTTTTCGTTCTTTTCCAGCACAAAATGCTGCCCGGGCACCACTTCGGTGACCTTGTAAGGGCCGGTGCCAACCGGTTTCAGCCCCATGCCGGAGGGGCCGACCTCGGCGTAATATTCATTGGGGTACATGGACACCGGGCCGGAGAGGAATTCGATCGCCGCCGGGAATTTGTCCTTCAGCAGGATGCGCACGGTGTAGTCGTCGATCTTCTCGGCCGATTTCATCCAGTTCACATTGCGCTGGGTCTTTACGCCGTTTTCTTCGTTGGCAACGTAGTTGACGGTAAAGACCACATCATCGGCGTTGAAAGGTTCGCCATTGTGGAAGGTCACCCCTTCGCGCAGCTTGAACTCCAGCGTGGTGTCGTCGATCCATTCCCAGCTGGTGGCCAGGTTGCCGATGTATTCGTTGGTTTCGGGGTCGCGATAGATCAGACCATCCCAGACCGCACGCTGCATGACCACGCCTTCGCGCGAGGAATTGAAGTAGCTGTCAACGTTTTCCAATTCCTTGGTGAAGGCCACATTCAGCGTGTCCGATGCTTTGTCGGCAAGCGCGGGCATGGCCGCGCCGGAGGTCAAGACGGCGGCAACGAGGAGAGAGCGGGTGAAGGCGTGTTCGGTCATGTCATTTCCCTGTCTGTACGATTGAACAGTTGATGTATCATTATTTAATACATAGTATTGTTATATACCCATCATACGCCGAGGCTGGTGACATTCGTCAAGTTTTTGTTACAGCGGCGCAGGGACGTTCGGCCAGAAACGGAAAAAGATGTTGGAAAAGAAGCAAAACCCGCTGTTCGTCGGCACCCTCGCGAAGGGGCTGCGAGTGCTGCGGGCCTTTGACGAATCACATGTCTCGCTGTCGCTGGCCGAGCTGGTCAAACTGACCGGGCTGGAAAAAAGCGCGGTGCAGCGTCTGGCCCATACGCTGCATCAGGAAGGCATGCTGGAGCGCGATCCCGGCACCCGCCGATACCGTCCGAGCCATGCCTGGCTGGAGCTGGCCTATGCCTATTACTGGTCGGATCCGTTGATCTCGCGGGCGCTGCCAAAGCTGGTGGAATTCAGCCGGGTGCATGGCGAAACCGTGAACCTGGCGCAGATTTCGGGGGATCACATCATCTATGCGCTGCGCCTGCCCAACCAGCGTACCCAGTTTGCGGCCAGTATCATCGGGCGACGGGTGGCGGCGCTGGGCACGGCTGCGGGGCGGGTGATGCTGGCAACCTGGAGCGCGCAAGAGGTCGCGCATGCACTGGAAAGCTGGCCGCTGCATGCGATGACGCCAAAGACAATCACCGACCGCGCGGTGATTGCGCAAGAGATCGCGCAGGCCGCGCAGGACGGCTATTCGCTGACGCAGGGTCAGATGATCCTGAACGAGATCAGCCTGGCGGTTCCGATCACCGGCATAGATGGGCGCGCGCATGCGGCCTTGCAGGTGGCGGTCTCTAGCCACAGTTTCGACCCGGAGCGGGTGCGGCAGGAGCTTCTGCCGGCGCTTCTGGATACCGCCAGCGGCATTCCCGGCGAAACCCTGATGCAGGAACCCAGGTCCTGACCCCGATCTGAGCACGCGACCTGATAGGTTCAGGGCGCCAGCGGTGCGATCTGATCTTTTCCAGCCTGCGGCGGGGGGATAGGGTCGCGGCATGACAGCATCTCCTCGATTCATTCACCTGCGCACCCATACGGAATATTCGCTTCTGGAAGGGGCCGTGCGGCTCAAGAAACTGCCGGACCTGTGCAAGGCGCATCGCATGCCTGCGATTGCGATCACCGATACCAATTCGATGTTCGCCGCGCTCGAGGCCTCGGTCACCCTTTCGGGGGCTGGCATCCAGCCGATCATGGGCTGTCAGGTGGATCTGACCTATGTGAAGAGCGAGCCGGGCGAGAAACCCAAACTGCCCGCGCCGCTTGTGCTGCTGGCGCAGAGCGAAGAAGGCTATGAGCATCTGATGAAACTCTCCTCCTGTCTCTATGTGGACAAGGGCGGGCAGTTGCCGCAGGTCTCGCTAGAGGAGCTGGAGCTGAACAGCGGCGGTCTGATCTGCCTCACCGGTGGCCCAAACGGGCCCGTCGGGCAGCTGTTGCAGAACGGCCAGCGCCCCGCCGCCGAGGCGCTGATGCAGCGGCTGAAAGCGATGTTCCCGGATCGGCTCTATGTGGAGCTGCAACGCCATCCCGGCGAGGACGGCCAGCCGGTCGAGGAGGTCCAGACCGAGCGCGGCCATGTGGAGATGGCCTATGCGATGGATCTGCCCCTGGTGGCGACCAATGACGTCTATTTCCCCAAGACCGAGATGTATGAGGCGCATGATGCGCTGATCTGCATCGCAGAGGGGGCCTATGTCGATCAGTCGGAACCGCGCCGCCGCCTGACCGCGCAGCATTATTTCAAAAGCCAGGAAGAGATGATCGCTCTTTTTGCCGATCTGCCGGAAGCGATTGAAAACACGGTCGAAATCGCGCAGCGCTGCGCCTTCATGACCTATCGGCGGGATCCGATCCTGCCAAAATTCGCCGATGACGAGGTGGTGGAGCTGCGCCGTCAGGCCAATGAGGGCTTGCAGGCCCGGCTGGCGGTGATCCCCCATGCGGTGTCGGTTGAAAAATACCAGGAACGGCTGGATTTCGAGCTGGATATCATCGAGGGCATGGGCTTTCCCGGCTATTTCCTGATCGTTGCGGATTTTATCAAATGGGGCAAGGAACAGGGCATTCCGGTGGGGCCGGGGCGGGGCTCTGGTGCGGGCTCGCTGGTGGCCTATGCGCTGACCATCACCGACCTTGACCCGCTGCGCTACAGCCTGCTGTTTGAACGCTTCCTCAACCCGGAACGGGTCTCGATGCCCGACTTCGACATCGACTTCTGCATGGATCGCCGCGAGGAGGTGATCAAATACGTGCAGCAGAAATATGGCCGCGACAAGGTGGGCCAGATCATCACCTTTGGTGCGCTTCTGTCCAAAGCAGCCGTGCGCGACATTGGCCGGGTGTTGCAGATGCCCTTTGGCCAGGTGGACCGGCTGTCCAAGATGATCCCTGTGGAGGGCGTGAAACCCGTCTCGATCGAGAAAGCCTTGCAGGACGAGCCCCGACTGGCGGAAGAGGCGCGAAACGAGCCCGTGGTGCAGCGTCTTTTGACCTATGGCCAGCAGGTCGAGGGGCTCTTGCGCAACGCCTCCACCCACGCGGCTGGGGTGGTGATCGGCGACCGGCCTCTGGATGCGCTGGTGCCGCTCTATCAGGATCCGCGCTCCGACATGCCGGCGACCCAGTTCAACATGAAATGGGTGGAACAGGCCGGGTTGGTGAAATTCGACTTCCTCGGCCTGAAAACGCTGACCGTGGTGCAGAACGCCATGGAGCTGATCTTCAAATCCGGCCGTCCGTTGCATGTCTCGGCCGAGGGGCAGCAGCTTTATGAACCGGCGGAAGGGGCGGAGAACCAGATCAACGCGATCCCGCTGGATGATCCGATCACCTATGACCTTTATGCCCGGGCCAAGACGGTGGCGGTGTTCCAGGTGGAATCCACCGGCATGATGGATGCGCTCAAGCGCATGAAGCCCACCTGTATCGAGGATATCGTGGCGCTGGTGGCGCTCTATCGTCCCGGCCCGATGGAAAACATCCCGGTCTATTGCGAGGTCAAGAACGGGCTGCGCAAGATCCAGTCGGTGCATCCGCTGATCGACCATATCCTGGAGGAAACCCAGGGCATTATCGTCTATCAGGAACAGGTGATGCAGATTGCCCAGGTGATGGCGGGCTACTCCCTGGGCGGTGCGGATCTGTTGCGCCGCGCCATGGGTAAGAAGATCAAGGAGGCCATGGACGCCGAGCGCCCGAAGTTTGAAAAAGGCGCGGCGGAAAACGGGGTCGACAAGAAAAAGGCCTCCGAGGTTTTTGACCTGTTGGAGAAATTCGCCAACTACGGCTTCAACAAATCGCACGCGGCGGCCTATGCGGTGGTGTCCTATCAGACCGCCTGGTTGAAGGCGAACCACCCGGTGGAGTTCATGGCCGGGGTGATGAACTGCGATATCCACCTGACCGACAAGCTCTCGATTTACTTTGAGGAGGTCAAGAAGGGGCTGAAGCTGCCCTATGTGGCGCCGGACATCAATCGCTCCTTGGCGACCTTTGACGTGGTCGAGGGCGCCCTGGTCTATGCGCTGGGCGCGCTGAAGAACGTCGGCCTTGATGCGATGAACCTGATCGTCGCAGCGCGACAGGACCGGCCCTTTGTGAACCTCTATGATTTTGCCCGCCGGGTGGATCTCAAGAAGGTCGGCAAGCGGCCTCTGGAGATGCTGGCGCGGGCCGGGGCTTTTGACGTGCTGGACAAGAACCGCCGCCGGGTATTCGAGAGCCTGGAAGGGCTGGTGAGCTATTCCGCCGCCATCCACGAACAGAAGAACTCCAACCAGGTGTCGCTGTTTGGCGAGGCGGGCGAGGATCTGCCGGAGCCGCGTCTGGCGGGGGTGCCGGATTGGCTGCCTGCGGAACGGCTGAACGAGGAATTCAAGGCGATCGGCTTTTACCTGACGGGCCATCCGCTGGACGACTACATGCCAGCGCTGAAACGCAAGGATGTGATGACGCTGGACGAGGTCATGGCCAAGGCGGAGCGCGGCCCCTTTATGGCCAAAATGGCCGGGGTGGTTGCGGGCCGGCAGGAGCGCAAATCGGCGCGCGGCAATCGTTTTGCCTTCGCGCAGCTCTCGGATACCACCGGCGCCTTTGAGGTGACGATCTTCTCGGATGTTCTGGAAAAAGCACGGGAGTTTCTGGAGACCGGCTCCAAGGTGGTGATCACCGCCGAGGCCACCATGGAGAGCGATCAGCTGAAACTGCTGATGCGCTCTGCCGGGCCGGTGGATGCGGCGATTGCCGATGCCGGGCGTTCTTCCCTGCGGGTCTATCTCGACAGTGCCTCGGCGGTGGCAACGGTGGCAACGGTGCTGGAGGATGCCAAATCCGCCGCCCGCAACGCCAGCCCCGGCGAGATCTATGTTTACCTGCAAGACCCGGGCCTGCCGGGGGATGTGGAAATGGATCTGGGGCAGGTCTTTCCGATCAACCCGCAGATCAAAAGCGCGCTCAAAAGCCTTGAGGGCGTCATGGATGTTGAAGAGATCTGATCTGCCGGAGCAGGCAGGCGGCTAAAGCACGCCGATGTCGGCCAGCGCCTGCGAGAGCTCACTGGGCAGGGCGGCCTCCGCCTCGCGGCCCTCGCGCAGGTCGGCGGGGGTGTCTTCGGGATTGAGATAGCGCCAGCCCTGAAACGGGCGTTTGGGGGCGGTCAGGGTGCGGTGGACCTCGGGGTCGAGCACAATGGCGCAGCGGCGGATCTCGTCCTCGCCGATGACCTCATCCATGCGCAATACCCGCTGACGGCATTGGATCAGCCCCTTGATCACCCAGTAAATCGACCCACCATTCAGGATCTCGCCCTCGCGTTTGGGCCACATGCGGGTGATATGGCGGGGTAGCCTGTCCTGCCAGCGCTGGGCGTAGGTGGCCTGCCACTCCATCAGCCCTTCGACGCTTTCAGAGCCAACGGAGAGCTTTACGAGATTTACATGCTTATCCACAGGATGTCCCCAGAGTCGTCCAGAAGTAATACAGTATATTGTAGCTTGATGGTGACGGGCAGCAAGGTCTTGTGGTATAATTCTGAAGATTTGCTAAATTCGCCGTTGAGGCATCGCGCCTCTCCGGCTAAGCAGGCCGCCAATTCATCATCATACCGACCATAGGGATTCGCCATATGAGCCGTTTTGCCGCCCCCATCGCCGAGCAGATTTGGGACATGAAGTACCGTTTCAAGGATGCAGATGGTAGCCCGATTGACGTCACGGTCGAGGACACCTGGCGGCGCATTGCCCGGGATCTGGCGCGGGCCGAGGCCAAACCGGATGTCTGGGAAGAGAAATTCTATTCCGCGCTGGAGGATTTCCAGTATCTGCCCGCTGGCCGCATC
This sequence comes from Phaeobacter sp. HF9A, assembly GCF_011806385.1. Taxonomy (GTDB): domain Bacteria; phylum Pseudomonadota; class Alphaproteobacteria; order Rhodobacterales; family Rhodobacteraceae; genus Epibacterium. The sequence goes on from NZ_JAATOX010000003.1 coordinate 40,875, forward strand.
ACCGCAGGGGCAGGCACCGCGCGGCAGGTGACGCTGTTCAACTGCTTTGTGATGGGCACGGTGCCGGACAGCATGGGCGGTATCTTTGATATGCTGAAGGAAGCGGCGCTGACGATGCAGCAGGGCGGCGGCATCGGCTATGACTTCTCCACCATCCGGCCGCGCGGCGCCGATGTCAAAGGCGTGGCGGCGGATGCTTCTGGCCCCTTGTCCTTCATGGATGTCTGGGACGCCATGTGCCGCACCATCATGTCGGCGGGCTCGCGCCGCGGTGCGATGATGGCCACCATGCGCTGCGACCACCCGGATATCGAAGCCTTTATCACCGCCAAATCCGATCCGGCCCGGCTGCGCATGTTCAACATGTCGGTTCTGGTCACCGATCCCTTCATGGAAGCGGTGAAGGCCGATGGCCCCTGGGAGCTGACCTTTGGCGGCAAGGTCTATCACACTGTGCAGGCGCGCGACCTGTGGAACAAGATCATGCAGGCAACCTATGATTATGCCGAGCCGGGTGTGATCTTCATCGACCGTATCAACAAGGCGAACAACCTCAGCTACGTGGAGCAGATCGCGGCCACCAACCCCTGCGGCGAGCAACCGCTGCCGCCCTATGGCGCCTGCCTTCTGGGGTCGATCAACATGGCGCGGCTGGTCAAGAACCCGTTTGAGAAGGACGCGGAGCTGGACCCCGAGGCGCTGAAAGAGCTGGTCGCCACCGCCGTGCGGATGATGGACAATGTGGTGGATGTGTCCAAATTCCCGCTGGAGGCCCAGGCGCAGGAAGCCCAGAACAAGCGCCGCATCGGCCTTGGCGTGACCGGTCTGGCGGATGCGCTCCTGATGCTCGGCCTGCGCTATGGCTCGGACGAGGCGGCGCGTCAGACCGACCACTGGCTGCACCAGATCGCCCGCGCCGCATATCTGGCGTCGGTGGATCTTGCCAAGGAAAAAGGCGCCTTCCCGTTGTTCGACGCCGAGGCCTATCTGGCGTCGGGCAATATGATGAACATGGATGGCGATGTGCGCGAAGCCATCCGCGAGCATGGCATCCGCAACGCGCTGCTGACCTCGATCGCGCCAACCGGCACCATTTCGCTCTATGCGGGCAACGTATCATCGGGGATCGAGCCGGTCTTTGCCTATGCCTATACCCGTAAGGTGCTGCAAAAGGACGGCTCGCGCACCGAGGAGGAAGTGGTCGATTACGCGGTGCAAATGTATCGCGAGAAGTTCGGCGCGGACGCGGCACTGCCGGACTATTTTGTCAATGCCCAAACCCTGGCACCGGCTGATCACGTGAAAATGCAGGCGGCGGCGCAGAAATGGATCGACAGCTCCATCTCCAAGACCATCAACTGCCCCGAGGACATTGATTTCGACGCATTCAAGGACGTCTACATGCAAGCCTGGGATCAGGGCTGCAAGGGCTGCACCACCTACCGTCCGAACGATGTGACCGGCTCTGTGCTCTCTGTGTCCGAAAGTGCCGATACCGCCCCAGGCGAGGGCGCCGAGGCGCCGCAAGCGACCGAGGAGAATGGCGCCGAAGTCGTCTATATGTCGGAGCCCCTGGACCGCCCGCAGAGCCTGGAGGGTCACACCTACAAGCTCAAATGGCCTGATAGCGAGCATGCGATCTATCTGACCATCAACGACGTCATCATCAACGGTCACCGCCGCCCGTTCGAGGTCTTTATCAACTCCAAGAACATGGAGCACTACGCCTGGACATTGGCGCTGACGCGGATGATCTCCGCCGTGTTCCGCCGGGGCGGCGATGTGTCCTTTGTCGTGGAAGAGCTGAAAGCGGTGTTCGACCCGCGCGGTGGTGCCTGGGTGCAGGGCAAATACATCCCGTCGATCCTGGCGGCGATCGGTGGGGTGATCGAGACCCATCTGGTCAAGACCGGTTTCCTGGAGGGCGAGGGCATGGGGCTGAAGGCGGACCCAACGGCACAGGTGGTGAACCTGAACCAACCGCGCGGCAAGGCCTGCCCGAGCTGTGGCCAGTTTGATTTGCAGATGGTCGAGGGCTGCATGACCTGCCGAAGTTGTGGTCACTCGAAATGCGGCTGATTGAAGTCCAGTGGGATTGTAGGTGCCCCCATAGTTCTGCCATTTTGGCACTGAAGACTGCCATTTTGGCCTGAAAGAACTGCCATCGGCATCGGATCAGCGGGGCTCTTGCCTCGCTGATTGCATTTGAAACGCCAGCTTCCTATCAAAGGGAAAATGGTCGGAAAGGGATGGTCATGGCCAACTGGTATTCGGCTGACCTGCACCTTGGTCACCAACGCATCATCGAGTTCTGCAAACGTCCTTTCGTCTCGACGGACGAGATGAATGCTGCGCTCATCCGGAATTTCCAAGGCTGCGTCGGCCATGACGACGATCTCTGGATCTTGGGGGATTTCGCATTCGGAAAGGACGCCGGGAGGATGGAGAACTGGTTCCACCAGCTGCCGGGCCGCAAGCATCTGATCATCGGCAATCATGACGATGAGGCTGTCGTCTCCCTGCCTTGGAACAGTATCGCATATATGGCCGAGATCAGGGGTGGGGAGCGCGACCTGGTCCTCTGTCACTACCCGATGATCACCTGGAATGGCGCACGCAGGGGCTCATTACAGCTGTTCGGGCATGTTCACGACCAGTGGCGGGGGGCGCGCAACAGCGTGAATGTGGGTGTTGACCAATGGGATATGCGCCCGGTGCAGATTGGCGAGATCGAAAAACGGGCTAGGAGACTTTCCGTAAACAAGCATTGGAACGATGTGGAGCATGGCAACGACCTTAGCTGAACTCTGCGAGGTGTTGTGCCGCGACGGAGGAGCAACGCAGCCGATGTTTACTGAGCGGGTACTGTTGAAAAACTCAGTCCTTGCCTGAAGTGAGCGCCAGATGAGCTACCTTTCACGACAAGTTTGCGCTTCGCGCCCTCTATCAGCCCAAATCTTCGACCAAGCCTTCAGGCAGCGTTTTCCCGCGTAGTGCCAGACAAAAATCGGCCTCGTACAAAATTTCGGCCCACCTTCGGCGGATCTCGGACCTCGCATAAAGGCGACCATTCGCTTCCGTTCCCAGGTCCAGTGGCTCGAGACCGACCTGCTTAAGGATCGCGGCAGTCGTGTTCGCCCGCACCTTGAACAGATCTGAGAGTTCTCTCATCGGCATGTACACCGCCAGGAATTCCTCGAGCGTACCCGGGGTGATTACAAGCGCAGCCTTCCTCGAACTTGCGCTCCGTGATTTCACCGCGACCAGATCCTGCCGATCGAGCAACGCTTGGATCGCCGCATAGGTCAGGCCCAGTTGCTTCGCCAGCGCTTCCCTCGTGAAACCTTCGACCCCCACGCCCTCAAGATGCGGCCAGATCTCCTCCACGTCTACGCGGAGCCCTGCATAGCCCTGTCGAGAGATATCGACATGAACGGCTTTCAGTTGACCCGAGAGGATCAGGCGTACGAGTTCCCCTGCGCCGCAGACCAGCTTGCGGGCAGCGATCTGGAGGTCGCAGGCGGTCGCGGGCATCTCTTGAACGGGAACGGGCGTGGCGGCCTTGATCAGCCCGTCGAGCAGGTTTTCGACCTTCTGCTTGGAGAAGTGCGGAGTGATGTCGCCGAGCCCCTCCTGAGGAGTGAGGAGCCCATCCGCGACAAGCGCATCGAACTGTGCACGGGGCGCATCCAGAAGGTGCATGGCCTGTATTCGGGTTATACCATCGTTCAGACGCAATCGGATTGTCTCCGCGGACTCGGCGTCGAACGTCCCCGGCGCAAGTACTGCGCCCGTATCGGGGTCGAGCTTCAGGAAACCTGCGGCCACCAGCGCGGCTCTGATGCGCTTCCCCGCCACTCTGCACTGCCGGCTGAAGGTCGCGAGCGTATGTACCCGGCGCGCGGTGACGCGCTCCCCCAGCACCAGATCTCCCTCTCCGTAGGGGAAGGCTTCGATGATGTACTGGCGCATGAGTGCCTTCAACGGCGCGTGATAGGGCTGACGCGCTCCACGACTCAGCCATTCATAGAGCGGTCCTAGATGCCCTTGTGCCTTCTCATGAAAACTCGGGCGCGGCAGTTCATCCCGCAAAGCTGTCAGAATGGCAGATGGCCCTTGAAGGGCAATAGTCAGACCCAGATCGGTCGCGTCACACAACGCCGGCTGTTCTAGCTCGCTCGGCGATGTTGCCGCCCCATGGACAAGAAGCACACCAAGCAGCGTAACAAAGGAAATGGCCGGATTGAGCTCTACGGCATCAAGCCATCCCAACTTCGCCTCTCCCATGATCCGTCCAGCAATGTAGCGCGTCGCCTTGGACGGGGAGGAAACGACTGCTCGATCTGCCAGCTGCAGGATCTCGTCGCGATGGGTGCGAACCCGGCGACTGAAGTCATGCGGAAAGCTACCATCCCCCAACGGGTCGAGCGCAACCAGTGCCACGCCGTGTGTCGGGCACTCTCGCAGGAAGGCCATCTGCCAACCGGCCTGTCCCGTGAAGCCATTCTGCCCAGTGGTCTCTAGCTCTTCCGCTACGCACAGCGGGCATAGACGAAGCTTTGAGCGCACGATCCAGCGGCCCTCGACCAACTGACCTGCCACCCGATAGCGGCGGTGAATGTCCTGTACCACAGCGAAGCGCGCGATCGCCTCGATTGTGCTCCCCGACAACGCAGCGAGGCCGCGCATCTGCGCGGCCTCGCCTGCCGAGATAGCATACAGATCCAGATCAGCAGCTGCACAGAAACTAGCCCCACACTCAAAGCCACAGAAATACGCCAGTCTCGAGGCGTAGGATGCAGGGCTTTCCCCCAGAACAAGCGGCAGGGAGGCGCGTAGAGGCTTCATCGCGCAAGCTCCGCGCGGTGTTTCCGGATCAGATTGCGCATCTCCTCCCGGCGCTCATACTGATCGCGATCGGGCAGGATCTGACGCACGGAAACGGCCTCGTAGTCTGCAGATAGGAACGGGTTCATGCCGTCGCTGCATCCCGAATAATGGCGGAAGTGCCGCGAAAAATCCTCTCTCCGCAACTCGCTTCGTCCCTCTTCCAAGCCGAAACGCAAGGACTCGATGATCATCTTCAACATCCAGCCAGGTTGGTAGTCCGCCGCATGGAACAGGCGGGGCAGGAATCGTGCGGTTAGAACCTTCGGGCAGACTGTCATCCCAACGAGGGACGCGTAATGCTCGATGGCAGAGCTGACCTCGGGCCCCTGATCCGCATGACTGACCGGCTCAATCTTAACGGTCCGAACCCTCCGTACGACCTGTGTTTCGGTGTTGATAAGATCAGCCAGCTCGAGGGTTCCGACCAGCAGGAGGTTCACCGGCCAATCGATCTCGTTGACCAAGGCCTTGAGTGTGTTAAGCGAAGAGTTGAGCTCGCGCCCCCGCTGGTTGAAGATGAGCTCGTGGACTTCATCGAGCACGACAAAGTTCACACGTTGGATCCTCAATTGCTGGAAAACCACAGCCCAGATCGTACCGATCTTTTCCTTCTTCGGGACGGGCGCATCGAGAGCCTTCAGCAGGTAGGCCCCTGTGTCCATCAGCGTCGTGCTGGCCGGAATGCGCACATGTACATACCGGCGTTCGTTTCGCTGAAGCCCCTCATAAAGAAACCCCGACTTGTCCAGAAGCTTCTTCGTCATGAAGGACTTGCCAGCACCGGGATCGCCAACAAGCACGATGGCCTCGCACTCGGCCCCGTTGCCCGCCTCGTGGTCGGCGATCTTCTGGAAGAACAGGCGCTCGAATTCGACCCGCAAGTCGCCATATTTGGGCGTCTCGAACAAGGTGGACTTGGCCGCGGCCAGTTTGCGGGCGGCCGCGAGCCGCTGTGCGGTGGAGACGTCAGTCATTGGATACCTTCCAGGCGCGTTTCGTTTCGGGTGCTGTCGCGGTGTGCTGCTCGGGCTCAGGTGTCACCTCTGGATCAAGAGACAAGGGGAGATCCTCCTCCTCGACAGCGGGCGTCTTTTCGGACGTTTGATACGGCTCGATCACCTCACCAATCAGGCCGCCCTCGAACGTCACCGGAGCTGGCGCGGGGGCATCGCCTAAATCGACCCCGATTCTGAGATCCCGTTCGCCTCGCGCGATGTCCTCGTCAGTCAGGCTATGTGGCGTCAGACCCGCTCGCAAGGTGGCTACGATGTCGGTCTCTCGAATGAGACGCAGTGTCCGATCCACGACAGGCTGCTGCAGACGTGCATCTTCCCCATGCTGCGATGCAAGCTTGCGGCGTTCACGGGTCCATGCGGCGTAGGGAATCCCATCCAGCCCCGGCTGGCGACATTTGGCCGGATACCACTCCGTACCGATACGCACGGAGACATGCCCGATATCTGTCGGATCAACCCGAAGGTCGACGTCGCGCTGGTGCGAATGGAGACGCATGTTCTGCAGTTCAGGACACGCATAGTCGAGCCCTGCGAACTGGACACCCCGCTCGCCGACACGACACTGCGCCTTCAGGCCAAAGATGGCCCGTCGGGTATGCGGTGGAGGCGGTGGTGACACAGACTTTTGCGCCACGAGCCGATCCCAGCAGTTCTCCGGCGTCTCTCCGTATAGGCTGCGGTGCGGTCGCTTGTGATAGACGTCCACGATGAACAAGACGAGGATCATTGTCAGCTCGTCGTCCGTCAGCGCCGCGAGGTCTTCCGGGACGTTCGCACCTTTGGCTAGGATACTCTCGAATGTCCGTGCCGTGATCAACGGCATGACTTCCGTGCCGAAGGTACGAAAGATTCGCTCTCCCGCTCCGCGTAGGAACGGCAGCCCAGCAGGGGCACCCGCACGACCGACGCGGAGATCAGTGAGGCAAGTCTCGAATTCGGGCCCGATGAACTCTGGGCCATTGTCATGAATGACTTCGAAAGGTGTCCCGCACTGATGCCACGTTCCCAGCGCATTGAAGGCACGTGCGACCTCGGTCTTGTCGCGTGTGACCTGTTCGATCACGGCGCTTGCTTCCTTGGCATTTGCCTCTTTGCAAACCTTGATGCCGACAACACACCGGGTCGCCACATCGATAGCCATAATTACCCATCGCCGTCCCCGCGGGATCTTCTGGATAACCTCGGGTGCCAGCAGATCGATGAGTGCAGTGGTTGTGAAGAGTGTCTGGGCATCCACCATCCAACTGTCGATCTCGATGCGCCGCAGCGGGATGTCCTCCATCAGGCCAGCCCCGGAAATCCTGAACTTGCGGTTGGCTTCCTCGACACCCCAACGCCGCGCATAGGTGGGATAAGGATCCATCGCGTTCAGGGCGTTCGTGGTCGCCTTACGCCCCGGTATTCTAAGCGGCAGCCACCCCTTTGCCTGCCTCGCCGCATTCTCTTCGCGAAAACGCCGATTGACGTGCTGGATAACGTTCTCGTCGCCCGGTCGACGCCCTGTTCCGGCCTCACAAACCTCCCGATTCAGGAGAAGCTGGGCTTCAGGCTCCAAACGGGGCTGACGGTTTCCGCAATTGTGCCACTTCGGCAAAACCGCACCAGTATTGCCTCCGGATTCATCGATTTGCTTTATGATCTCCCGCGCTTGTCGCGTTCTCGGCACCAGATATCGTGTTCGCAGATCCAGACCGGAGTTTCTCCGTTTCGCAGCCTCCGCCCAGAACGTCTCCATGTCCTCATCTACCATCGCCTGGATGATTGGCCTGCATTCTTGATACGATGCATCCGTCTTTTTGAGCTTACCGGCGTGGTAGAGCTCATAATACCGCGCATAAAACCGGCTCTTGGCGTAGGCAAGGAACCTGTCGCGATCAGATGCCAGAGAGACAAACCGGTCTCTGCCCTCAGCCCGAAGCTGCGTCCGGACCGGGCTAAAATGAAACCTGTCCCAGCGCCAAGTCTGGCTGCGAATCTTAAGGGCCAGATCCGGATAGGAGATGTGGATCTCAACATCCAGCATATCGAGACGTTGAAAGATGAAACCATGCGGGTCAGCGCGCAGTGGTCGCATTTCTATCCCGTTATCAATCACGCGATCCAAGCGGTCGAAATGGTACCGGATCATGAGCACATCCCCGCTGCGACCATCGTCTCTGGAGCGATCCGGCCAGGCGTCACCTGGCGAAGAACTCGTTCGAAGATGGCGAGAACGGCAGCGCGATACCCACGACCGTCGAGACCAAGCACCTCGAGCATCTTCCGGATGGAAATCGTGCCTCGGAGGTCTCTGGAGAAAGCCGCGATACGCAGCTGTAGGTGTTCCTCGCGGTCCCGACGGAAATAAGCAAAGAGCGAGGCATTGTGCACGACATCACGGTCCAACATGCGCTCCGTAACCAGCAGAACCTCATCGGCAAAGCCACGCGGCATCTGTGTTTTCACATGCGGCAGTAGCCGACGCAGAGGAGGCGCTCGATATTCGGAGCGATAGGCCAAAGCGATTTTCCGGCCTGAGCGGAGGCGGACAAGAAAGTCGAAGTGGTGCTTATGGATTTTCGGATCACCCGGCAGGATGAACTCGACCGCACGCGGCTGGTCCCAAACGTCTACGACATCGGGCAGAGAGGCGAGATACCAAAACAGGTTCCGCTCGCCCCAGCTCTCAAAGACGAAGATACGATCTCGACTATCAGAATCGAACCGCCAGACCAGACGGCCACGAAAACTGGCAGACGAACGTTTCGGTGGCAAGCGCGTGGCGCGGGTTGGTTCGGGCGGACGAAAACAGGCGTCGGCGACATATCGCGACGTGACAGGTGCACTCATGACACCACACTCCTTTTGGAACAAGCGAAGCTCCCCCGCGACAACCGAGCCGCGGGGCATTGACTTTTGCATCAAGTGGGGCGATCAAGAGCTATAGACAGCGATCTTCTGATCGCCCCGAGGGCTTGGCAATTGCAGTTGCCGGGTCCTCTTTCGTTTGGGGACTGTGGAGGTAATTACTGCATTTGAACCTCCCAGTCCGGTCCCCAGACATCATCGAAAGGCCGGTCGATCCGCTTACAGATCTCGTGCATAATTCTTTCGGATGTTCGGCGTCCTGCACAGACATTGGCGACTGTTCCGCGCGTAACATTCAGGTCGCGCGCCAACGAGGCGAACGATTGTTCACGATCCTCAAGCTCACGCCTGATAAGGCGGCATCGTTTTTCCAAGGTCATAGGCCAGAATACATGGTTGCTTCTGCCTAATTGGATATCTTGAAGCGAATCGGACAGTCAAGGATGAAACAACTCAAGACATTGATTTTAATGGGTTAAATGTCAGTTCTACTTTTAACATTACAACCGCCCCAAACCCAATAAACGGCTTTCCGAAAACACTTGCTCCTCGAGAATTTTAGTCAGCAGTGAGTTCGGCCCACAGCCGAATTTCGTGCCGGGCGCGGCGGGTGACCGGTGTTCAGGCCGGAGCAGATGGGGTGGATGGCTCCCGCTCCCGGCGTCGCAATGCGCCATACTGCAGGTGTCGTAAACTGCAATTGAGAGGAGCCACCCCATGCAAGTTACTTCGTGGTTCGACAGCGCATCCAGTTGATCAACATGCTCCGAAGCCTGGCCGCGGAGTTCGGGATCACCATCGCTCGGGGCGTCGCGCGGGCCATCGATTTTGCGAAAGAGATCATCGAGGGCAAGCAGTCCGGGTTCCCCGAGCTCGCTCAGGACGTTCTGCGGGTCCTCAGCGTCAGTTGGTCGAGCTGCACAACCGCCTTCGCTGGTACGAAATCACCATTCGCATCCAGGCTCGTCTCAGCCGGCAGGTGCAACTCCTGCAGACCATTCCCGGCGTAGGACCGGTGACCGCCTCGGCCGTCGCCGCCACGATTGGGTCGGGCCACCAGTTCAAGAGTGGGCGGGAATTTGCGGCGTGGCTTGGTCTGGCACCGCGCAACCACTCCAGCTTTAAGGGAGTTGGTGTATTTTTACCGGCGGAACGTCACCCGAGGGACAAGAATATCAGTGCCATCGCGCACAACAGACCCACGAAAAGTGCCGGTCTTTCGGTGGCACGAGCGATCCGGTTCCAAGCCGCATATCCGACAATGAGGAATATCGGGGCGAATACGAGCAATAACAACATTTGCCGCGCCTCTCCCCAATGCAGCTGGGCAAACAGCTGCGGGTTTTCGCCGAGGCCTATGAAGAGGTTGCTGCCGGCGCCGCCAAGGACTAAGCCACCCAGCACACCGATGCCAGCAAGGACGCTAAGCTTGTTTGCCGATGTCGCGAGTTCTGTTTGCTTTGTCGTATGAATGGCCTCGACCGCTGTTTGAAGCTCGTCATGGACATCGTCCTTCAGCGCCTCGATGCCAAGTGTCTGCATCCAACGGGCATACATCTCTGTGGGCTGGATTTGGCTGGACACACCGGTGAAGTGATATCGGTGCCGATACGTGAGATAATCCTGCTGGATACGCAATATCTCATCGGCGAATTCCTCAGTCCCTTTTTGGGGAAGGGTGCGGGTAATGCGGGAGGACAAGGCGAGCAGCATCGTTACCTGAAAACGCGCAACCAGGGAGAGCTGTGCATAATGCCTGCGCCAGTGATGCAGCAATATATTGTCGTAAAACCATCCGGCGCCAACGCTGCCGTAATGGTGCTCTCCGAACATATGACGGGTTGCGCTTGATCCTTCCTTGGGGTCTGGCGCGAACCTGTCGTAAAATGCCCGCTCTCGATATTGCTCAAGAAAGTCCGAATTGTAGGGATAAGATTGTCCCGCCTGCTCTGCATCCCAGAGCCGCCACCAGTCGCAATCCCGGATGCGGTTGACGCTCGTCGCGTCGTCCAGATGCTGATCTATATCGGTCGTTGTGGTCACGCTGACGTAGGAGTTCACGGGCATGCGCTCATCAGAGGGGTCTCGCCAGAGGCCGCCGTCCTCGCCATTGAGCTTTAGCGGCGCGATCATGTCGGACCAATGCTGAAAAACCTTTGGATTGCGCTCAAACCCGCTTCGCTCCAGACAGGCCATTGCCTCGTCGCGGGTGGGAGGGTTTGCCATTGCCTCCACCCCGTTCAGCCGGACGGATTGTGGGCATCTTTGCGCGGTGCCGGAGGTCCAGAAGGGCACGTAGGTCCGGCGGAGATAGTCAAGTGCGGTTTGTGCTTTGTCCAGCGTGATGGCCGGGCCCTGATGGGTCAACTCCAGCGTCATGATGGCGATGCCGAGATCAAACATATGCAGGGTTAACCGCTCGACCGCGAAATCCAGCCCGAATGCCCCTGCGCCCGCGTCAAAGGTGGCGCTGAGCTGCTTGAGGTCGTGCCGTTCAAACAGAACAAAGCTCGCATTCTCGTCGCCTGCCTTGGGGTAGAGAAAGTCCTGCGCGAAATCATGGAAATAGACAAATTCCCCGTAGGGGCCGCCGTCCTTGGCGCTATCGCCCATTTTGACGACATGGAGGGGGTCAGCCACGGACCAGTTCTTATCCGCATGCAGCGCATCAAGCGCGGCTTTGCGTTCCCGTTTGATGGCGGCGGTGCCGCCTGCCGGTGACAGGATCAGGGGCCATTGATAGAGCAAGCGAAACTGGTGAACTGGGATTTCGGTGGCGGGCGTGCCCTTAATCTCTGTCATTTATCGAATACATGTCCACGTTCGAATGTAAAAAATAAGCCGGCGCCACCCGGGGTGCTGCGCAAGCCTATTTTAAGCCAGGCCGACTGCCGTGATCAATCCGCCTTCGTGCGGACAGGTGATCTCACCGCAACGAGCCGACATCGACGAACTACCCGTCGAAGCTGATTGAGTTTGGACAGGTTGCACATCGCGCGGAGCGATGATTTTGGCGAAAAAACTCAATATTTACAATTAGTGTCAATGTATTAACGATTATCTGAACCAAAATATCACCTCTTGCGCCTGTCTGTATGGCTGGCCGCCGGGTATTCGGGTAGGCCAAGCGCGGATGTCTCCTGAATGGTTTTACCTGCGTAGCCCTGTTTGGCTTCTGTGGCTTTGGACTTCAGTTCGGAATATGCGGCGAGGATCTGATCTGAATCGGCGCTATCGGTCCCGGCTTTGGGGTATTGGAGCAATTCCGCTTGCTGCCTGCCGATTTCGGGATCGGCCATCGCCCGGAGGCTCTGGATCTGCGGCAGGCTGTCAAACGGCTGTTCCAACTGCGCAGATACCCAGCTGGTATAGGCGGTCAGGGCAGCCGCCAGATCCAGATCGCCACATCCGGCGATGCGGGCGCGGACCTGACCATAGCCAAAGGCTTTGGCCCGTCCCATCATATGACGATAGCCGTGTTTGTCGTCGAGATCACCAAAGGTAATCGCCCAGACCAAGGCACCGAGTTCAATGGGAGAAATGTTGCGAAAGCGAATGTCGCCGCGAAAGAGCGCGCCTTTTTGGAGAAAGGTCACCTCGCTGCTCATGCGCTCGTCTCGCCCCTGCGCGCTGACTGTCCCGCTGCCCGAGACCTGCGGGAGGCTGACCTCGCTACCTCGCGCGACATAACGCTTTCGGCCTGCAAGGATGGCGTTTTTGTTGTTGAAATCAACCGGGTGCTTGGCGGTGTCGGTGTCTGCTTTCAGGTAAAAGGGCCAATAAGAGGCGCGCGGTCGGGTGGCAGCGTACCGCCTGGGCTGCTGTTCTTCCTTGGCGTTGTCCGATAGGGCAAAGCCGAAACGGACCCGGCTGCGCAAGGCCTTTTGCTGCTTTGTTCGCATCGCCGGGCGGGTGTCTGGCGTTTCAGGCGGTGCCCAGCCCAACAGCGCTTGAACGAGATCATATTCGTCGTCGGATGTGCCATCTGGTTGCGTTCGCGTGATCAGGTCTCGTACAGATTTTTTGTAGGGAACCCGCAAGAACGGCGTCAGGGAGAGTATTGGCGTTTCTCCACAAGTGCTTTGGTTGCCACCAACCTCTGGATTGCGCCAATACACCGGCAGCCCCCAGCGGTTCGGGTCTTTCAGTTGTTCCTTGAGAGACATGCGCTTATCGACCTGGCCAGCATCAGCGGCCTCGGCCTGGTCAAAGCAGATTGCCCGGCCTTCAGCGACGAGAACATCATAGAGGCACTGGGGGGCATTGCCCGTGTCGTTGTCACGTTTGGCGTTGGAGACGCGACTGAGGGAGGCGAGGAAGCGCTCGGCGACGTCTGCATTGATTCGCGTGCCGACGGAGTGAACAGGGTGGTCTTCGAGGTCGGGCCAGGTAAAAATGTACTCTTTCGTTTTCTCTGTTTTGCCTGAGCGCCCGGGCTCCGCTGTTGTGGATGTGACCACAAGCTGCGCGCGGCCATGATCCGGTGAAAGCCCCAGTTCCTCAGCCCTGCACAAACCACCGAGCGCGACTTTATCTATGGCTTCGTGGCGCTCAAAGGCAGTGGCCAGATGCCATTGGTCTTTGCCCATGGGCGAGCCAAGCAAGGGGAGCAAACTGGAAAATTCGATCGGCAGAGTTTGAGCGGCCTGAACCAAGACATAGCTCGGTTTAACCTTTCCGTCAGCATCTTCCAGCACACGAAAAAGCCAACCTCCTTTGGGTTTGCTGTCAGCTTTAGGCTTGACTTGGGTTTTCCAGGTGGCGTCGTTCATATTGCGTGTCGCGGCAGCGCAGTCATCAACGAAATTCAGGCGCGCGAAACAGGCGATCTCCATCACAGAACGGATCATGCCCTTCAAAGTACTACCGGGCAGCGCGAACTGGTCGCCAATTTTGAGCGGGCGGTTGCTATCAGGGGAGGCGTCAGCCGTATCAACTGCATCGCCCCCTCCGACAAGCAGGGGCGTCTCCGCTTGCCATTCAACCTGGAGCGTGCCGGTCAAACTGACTTCGACAGGGCGGCTCAGGTCTAGGTCATCACTTGGTGAGCTCAGCGCTTTTTTTCCAATTTCGACAAACCGGTAAGGCGCGCGGCAAAGGTTGCTAAGGTTGTGCTTGGTGTTGTTGTTACCCATGGTTTTCAACCTCCACAGTAAACCATCCAAATCCGACAGAGGAACCATGCCCAAGCTCAAGCCCCTCAGCTTTGAGGTTGGAAAGCAGCTGGTCGACAAGTTTCGGAGACTCGGGCGTCCCAATGAAATGCCGGGGAACTCGTAGGTCGACCTTGAACTCCGGCTGCCAGGCTGCGCTGCGAACAAACAATGCTGTATCTCGCGCCGCGCCAGTCAGGCGATCAATACTATTGCTGCTGAGTGTGATCGGTTTGCCGGGATTGGTACAGCTGACAGCGCCGATTTGCAGGGCGGCCTTGCGGCCCGCCACACCAAACAATTGTTCGATCTCGCTCAGGCCGTCCAGTAAGGTGTCGCGATCCCTTGCGATATTTGGTTGATCACACGGTTCGGACGCTCTGTTTCGTGAGCGTTCTGCCAACCAGCGGGCCCTGGATCTGAGCGCCCCGGCAATGCTTGATTGCATGAGCTCAGGTTCATCCTTCGCGGTTTTCCGTCCGGTTAGCGTGTTGCCATGGGTGTCTCCGACAGACATGTAGGGGCCATCACACCGCAAATGTAGCGTGAGCCTGGTATGGTTGTCAGAACTAAAGGCGTACCGGTCCATTTCGGTCAAGAGACCTGTGATGTCGCACGACGTTTGCTTTAACGGTCCGTCGGCGTTGGCGGCGAGCTGGCGAATCTCTATGCTCTCGCGGCATAAAAAAACCTGGCCAAATCCTTTAGATGATCCGCCGCCGATCTGAATGCCTTGTTCCAGAACCGCGAGAACAGGAGCGAGTGCCTCAATCTCGGCGCCAAAGTAGTCGGCGCGGAAAATGTACTCAGCGCCGCCCGCGATTTCATCACGGTTGAAGAGCTTATTTTCTTGCGATGCACCTGTCGCAGGGTCCAAGGCAACATGAGTGACGGTGCGAACCTGTTTGACCGAACCACCCATAACGCAGTGATCTATCCAAAGCGTCGCAACATTGCCAACGCCACGTTCATGCTCGCTTCCCTGTCCAAAAAGAGTGCATGTTGCTGGTTCGTCAAGATCGACGAGTGCGCGGCGCAATGCTCCCTTGAGCGAGGATGCAGGTATTATCGGTTGACCGTCGTGCCACCTGACAATCGTAGATACTTCGTGGCCCTCGTCATCCAGTCGGCGGTCGGCGCCACTGACGAACAGATCTGATTTGGCGATAAGGATCGCTTGAACGGCAACGCGGTTTCCGAAGATCATAGTTTTAGCCCCTTGCTCACTAGGGCATGGTCGAAGTCGAACGACACCTGGCCGAACCCGTTTTCTCGAAGGAAGGGAAATTCACGCCAGTCGCGGCTCATACAAGATGCAGGCGGCAAACCATGTTGAAGGATATCGGCAAGCTGAGGCCTATCGACGACTTTCAGACGAAACACTGAGCCGGGCGAGGTCATAATCCAAGGGATATATCCCTTGGGATTGGCGCGATAGCGCAGCGCCAAATAGCCGCCTTTGATATGCTGGCGTGCATAAAAGCGTTCAAGTTGCAGGCCATGCTCTTCAAAATAACTCTGGTATAGCTCCTCGGTAGACGTATTGGAGGCTTTGTCTGGGGCAAACAAGCAGGCTTCGGTTTCGAGGCACAAGTTCACATGTTCAGACGTTGGTGTGATTGGTGCTTCGTCCTCCGTAGCGAGGCCGCGAAGTACTGCGCCGGTTTTCCCAAATCCAGGAATCCCCTGATCGAGCATGGCGAGGATCTCGGATAGGGGGGTGGTTACCGATGGTGGGCGAATGAAGCCGCGCCAATACAGGCCATCAGTTGGAACGACGGCCATTTGCGAGAACAGTTGGCCCGTGCCCTCAGCCCCTTCCAGTCCCGGAACGTAGGCCGAGGTCAGTGTTTCAGACGCAATACGCGTACGGGTGCGACCACTATATCGAATTGCCGGATCGTTTTCCCATTCCGTGCCAAGTGTTCGTGCAAGTGCGGCGCGTACGTCACTCTCCTCGTTCTTCCAGTCGGTTTGATATTTATGATGGCCAGTGCGTTCGTCGCCAGCAAGGCTGCAATAAAGTGATCCCTCGCAAGCAGAAAGTGAGAGAGGAAGAGATCTTCTGCCGTTTGGCTGCGCATGGCTAATCATCATCATTGAGAGGAATTCAGTGGCTTCAATGCCGGCAGCAGATAATGACCGAGCCAGAGTTCCTTTAATCGCACCGCCAGGTAAAATAGCAGAACCGAAGTACATATTTTGCCCATGGCGCTCAGCATCGACAATGAAGGGCCGATCAACGAAATAATCCATGCGCAATCTATGAAGCGGCTTAGCAGCCTTCGCTGGTATGCGTTTTACCTTCTCAAGGCCAAAGGGCTGCGGGGCACCTACCTCAAGCTTAGCCACCCTGCCGAAGCCGACGCTTTTCATTCCGCCCATTGCAAATATCCGTAGTGCTGCACTGGCAATCAGATTTCGAGCTTCTTTCTCGCCAAGGTTTTTAGCACTGGGAATACTGCCGGGAGCGAAAAGCACGTCGCCGTGAAAGGCGACTTCCTGACCGAAGTCGAATGGGCATTCAATGAACTGAAGCGCTCCTTCCTGAGCGGTCCCTAGTTCAGAATCGATGGCAACGCGTACGGTGCGTTTGGGTGCGGTATTGTCGGCGTCGTTGGCAGAGGGGGCTGATTGGAAATCAGGAAAGATGAGGGCCGCCCTTTCAGGTTCATTGTCGACCTGCCATTTCGGGGCGGGCGCCCCGGTTCTTCTATTGCCAGACGGGGTGCCAAAAAGCTCTGCGACATCGTCGTCGTTCAGGATCCGTTCGTGACATAGCTGCTGTGCAGCGGCTAGGAAATTTCCTTTGACCAGCGATGCAGGCAAAACAAAGCGCTCTCCGCTTGCGTCGCGCGCTAGGACCGCATCAAAGCCAGGGCCAGCCGCCGTGTCGCCTGGTGTAAACCATGGTGCGCGTAAGATAATCGTCGTGGGGATGCGCCAACAATAACTCATGTAAGGTGTGCCCTTGGTTGAATATAATCCAGCAGCAGGGCAATTTGGGCAAACTTTACCAGTGGCCGCGCCGTATGTTCTGGGAATAAGCCATCCTTGATGGCGTTGAGCTCCACGTCGGGTATGGCTGGCGCTGTTCTGTCTATATCGGCCAATATTTTCTCAACAATGTCGGTATTGTTGGCATTCACGCGAGCGATGTTTTGACAATATTTGTAGTAGATCTGATGCAGACCCGATCGGCGCAGGCCAGAGAGCATTTTTTCAACCACACCAGGGAGTGCGCAGGCTTCCTCTGCGCCAAGACAGAAGGCCTTGGTCTCCACGACGCCACCAAGCCAATCTGCGCGGAATTGATCTGGCAAGAAATGGATGCGGTCAACGCCTTCATAGGCAATGGCCTGCCAGGCCGCATTCGGCTTGGCTTCCTTTGCGTGATCCGCGAGCTGTTCAGCGGCGGCCTTGAGGTCGCGGATCGGTGCGTTGTGGGGACCAAATGCCAAACCAGTCGCAAACGTCAGCTCTTCCCCGTCCGGCGTTTGCCACTTTTTCACGGCCGCGTGTATTTCCTGCGCGAGTTCCCAGCCCTTCCACGCCGGGAGGACGAAGGTAAATTCATCCCCGCCCCAAAGTAGTGTTTCAAACCGCGCGAGCGCCCCGCTTGCATCGCGCATCTCTTTGTCGGCGCGGATCCAGGTCAGAATCTGCGCCAACAGGCCCGCCTTCAGGATGTCCAAATAATTGGAAAGGGCGCGATATTCCTCCATGTCGCGGACATTTAGTCTGAGTTTACCGAAGGAGTTTCCGTCCATATTGAGAACGCATATGTTCGAGCGGAGGCTGATCGGCAGCCCGGGCGGTGGCGCGTGAACGAGGTCCTGAAAGTCGCTCGCAAAGCGCAACGGCTCCGCCTTTGCACTCTCCGTTGCTTGTTCAATCTGCTCCAGGGCCGCTTTGACGGCAGGCAAGGTTCGCCAATCCTCCCGCAGCGATGTTGCCGCGACGCGTGCATGTTCGAGGACGTCACCATAAAATTTCGGCTTCTCTCGGGTGCCAACGATCCGGCGGCGCTTTGCTGTTATGGAGGTGGGGCGGCCCTTTTCAGAGTGTTTGGCATCCGCTGCGTGGAGGCCAGTATAGGCGCATACGACGCTCTCTGTCCGGTGGCCGTTCAACTCGGTCGTTAGCGCGGGAACGATGCAGGAAAGACGCTGTAGCTGCGAACGGCCGAGCGCTGTGTCAAGGGCGGCTATAATCGCGCGAGGAGACGTTTGTTTCGGGCCGGTGGGGCAATGCCATGCGACGTTGAACAGCATGAGGTCAAAGGGCCAGTCTTGCTGCGGGCTGCTCAAAAAGCCCCGCACGGCGTCGCAGATCGCCTCGCATTGCGCCGGATCCAGCGAAGGTGCGCGCGCATTCTGGTCACCACATTTATACAGAATCTGGCCCGCAATATTCTCGACATCCGCCTCCCCGCCCAACATCAGCGTTGATATGACGGATCGCGCCGCGTCGCGAAGGGAGGCATCTGACAGGGCGTGCTTTGCCGTCTCGGCGGCCTGCTGAAGCGCCTTGTTCCATTTCGCCTTTTTGATGCTCTTTGGTGGCTTGATGGCCTGCCCCTTTATCGTCAGCTCTGTGCGTTCCTCCCTTTTGCTGGCGGACCACAGTAATTCAGAGGCAGAGGACTGGATCCAGCGAAAATCAAACGCGGGAAAGGCGGACGCCAGATGATCCTGCAATTTAGCGGGCGCCGCCAAAAGCGTCAGAGAGGCCCCGCGCGTGATTGACAAATCACCGGTGTCATACACAGTCTGGCCAAACGCATAAGGGGCACATTTGAAATAGGTGAGACCAAGTTTCTCCATAAAAATCTCCTCAATCAATGCATCCAGCATTGCCTAGCTCTTTCGTGTGAGCAAGAAATAATACTGAGGTGCCGAGATTTTACCGCCCGCTGAGAGAGGAAAGGGGCGCCAGATCTGCGAAGTAAGGCGCCGAACTTTTGAATTCACCTTCAGAAATGGCGTAGAGAATTGATAATAAATACAAATATAGCCTTTGATCACAATTTTTATCAAAAATTGGCGCAGGTTTCCTGTATTCGGGCTGCTTGCAATCGGA
This sequence comes from Phaeobacter sp. HF9A, assembly GCF_011806385.1. GTDB lineage: Bacteria > Pseudomonadota > Alphaproteobacteria > Rhodobacterales > Rhodobacteraceae > Epibacterium. The sequence goes on from NZ_JAATOX010000003.1 coordinate 59,863, forward strand.
ATGCGGGAAAATTTCATATTGATTTGAGTGCACTCCGGCGGGTAAGGTGAGATCACCTGTCCGCACGAAGGCGGATTGAAACGCAGCCCAATGAGCTGCACTATTTTAGCGGCTAGGGTGAGATCACCTGTCCGCACGAAGGCGGATTGAAACATATCTCCTTATGTCTACCAAAAACCGAAAGCATGGAGGTGAGATCACCTGTCCGCACGAAGGCGGATTGAAACGGCCAGCTCGCGTTGGATCTGTTCCTCCTCTGGGTGAGATCACCTGTCCGCACGAAGGCGGATTGAAACCCCATGAGCCCGAAGGCCATGGCCATTGCCGCGAAGGTGAGATCACCTGTCCGCACGAAGGCGGATTGAAACAACGTCACTTCAACCCCCTGATCCAAAATGTAGGTGAGATCACCTGTCCGCACGAAGGCGGCTTTCCGATGGGGTCTTTGGTCTTGCGTATCCCGCGCACCGGCAGGGCGGGTCAGAAAAGCCAGTAGCCCTCGTCGCTTTCAAACGGTGCGGCGTCGCCGAACACCCGGCTGCGCCGCTCCCCGTCATGGCCGATCACGTAAAGCCGCAGGCTGTCGCCCTCGCCAAGATGCGCCGCCAACTGCTGGCACAGCGCCTCCGCCGTCTGGCGACTCATCCGTGTTTCAAACACCGAGTACTGAACCCGCGTCGCCGCATCCTCCAACAGGCGGGCGATTTTGCGGCGCCGTTTGTTTGATGACACATCGTAGCTGAAGACGGTCAGCATCTCTCCGCGAGGCATGGTCAGGCCTCCATCAGGTAGGGGGCAAAACGGTTCGGCTCGCCGGCGCGCAGGGCCTTGGCGAAGTCCTGCGCCTGCCGCTTCATCATCGGGCGCCAGGCCAGTTTGATCTTGCGCCCCGGCGCAGTGACCTGACGGGCGACGGCGGCCTCATAGCCCGCGATCAGCGCGCGCCTGCCAGCGCTGGTTATGCGCATGCCGGTCTCTGTCGGGGTGAACATCTCGGGGCGCAATCTGCGGGCGTTGAAGAGAAACGCCGCTTGTCCTTCGGTCAATGGGGCGCGGAATGGCTCCATCAGGTCATAGACGCAGCCTTCGGACCGGTCGCGGGGGCGGTGCAGAATGCCAAAGCCGGGGTGCAGCCCGGCCGCAAGGACCGCAGCGCGGATGTCCCGCTCCAGGATTGCCGAGAGGTAGTTAATCGCGGAGTTCAGCGGATCCTGCGCCGGCCTCTGGCGTCGAAAAGGTGTGGTCGCACCTTCGGTGAGCCGCCCGAGGGCGGGCCAATATTCGGCCGCGCAGACGCCTTCAATGCCACGGATCGCCGCGACGTCATGCAGATGCGGCAGTTTGCGCAGGTGGCGTTGCATGCGTGCCAGCGTGGCAGTGACCTCTGCATCTTCGCGGGTCCGGTTGAGGCGAAAGAGCTGCGTGCGCTGGTTGCGAATGCGTGCATCGACCAATGCGCGCGCAACATTGGCTGATGCGGCGGCGTCCAGGGTTACCGCAGCCTGCGCGAGCTGCAATTCCGCCGCATCTCCGGGTGAGGCCGTCAGTATCCCCAATGTCTCGCCCTGCGCGTTCACAAAGGCGAGATCCGTATCGGTCGCCAAGGCATGCTCGATGGCGGCACTGTCTGCATCTGTGCCGGGGCCAAGCTCGATCCGGTCGACCCGCGTGTGGGCGATCGCGGCCAGCTCCTTGCCATCACCGTTTTCGACCGAAAAGGAGAGGTTGCGCAGAGACAGACGCCGCCCGCGCTCGGTCAGATACAAGACCCGGGCCCCTCGGTCGTATCCTGCGCGCCCGTCCTTTGCCACCTGTTCGGCAGTCTGCAAATCCTGCTCCGCGACCTGTCGCAGCAGCCCGACCAAATCCTCTTCGGGGTCGTTGACCTGCGGCAGGGTGAAGGAGCGCACAAAAAGCTGGCCTAGAAATGCAAAGCCACGGTCGAAATCCCGAACCCGTGTGCCATCCGCATGCAGATCAAGGCCCAGTTCGGCCAGGAGCGCCTCTACCTCTTCGAGCGCGGCCTCGGCGCTCGCGCGTTTTTTGCAGAGCACGACAAAATCATCGGCGAAGCGAATTATGCGGACACCGCGACCGTGGATTTCTTCGTCGAGCTCGTCGAGATACAGATTGGCCAATAGCGGTGACAGGGCGGACCCCTGCGCCAGTCCTCGCCCCATGATGCCACTTTCCTGGCCTTGATGTTCCAGGATCAGGGCGATCAGATCAATGATCGGCTCCGCGCCGGGCTCTCTCTCAAGCGCGGCTTCGAGTTTTTTCAGCAGGGTTTCGTGCCGAACGGCGTCAAAGAAGCCTACGATATCCGCCTCGATCACATGCCAATATCCCGCGTCCCGCAGGTCTGCCACGGCCGCAACGGCCTGTTTTACCGAACGTCCGGGGCGATAGGCAAAGCTGCCTGCCTCGAACTGAGGGTCGAGCACCGGTGACAGCACCTGAGAGAGCGCCGTGTGGACCACCCGGTCGGACACGCTGGGAATGCGCAGGCGGCGATGGCCGCCCTTCGTCTTGGGGATGTCAACCGTGCGATAGGGCAGCGGACGCCAGCTGCCATCACCCAGGTCGGCGGACAATTGGGTCAGGCGACGACCTGCTCCAGACTGAAACTGCACCAGCGACATCCCATCGCCGCCCGCCGCGCCGCTGTTGCTGCGAACCTTCTCCCAGGCGCGATCAAGCTGCGGCAGCGACAGAAGTCTTTGCCAAAGGTCCGAAAGGCGCGCTACCGTCATAAGCGGCTCCAATCCTGGGTTTTGGGGCGTGGAAAAACTGAATTAGGTTCAGAAATATTACAACGTCATGATATCCATATCAAAAATAGAAATATCTTTCAATGAAGAGGTGCGAGTGTTGGCTTGTAGCACTGAAAAAGCACTTTGCTCCGGGAGAGGGAGGGATTTTTTTATTGATTTCCTGCTGATGCAACACCTAAGATTGGATCACCTGTCCGCATGAAGGCGGATTGAAACGTGGGCTTTTTGCCCAGCGGATTACCTGGTGATTGGATCACCTGTCCGCATGAAGGCGGATTGAAACTTCTTCCTTCTCAGATATTCACCTGAGAGACGATTGGATCACCTGTCCGCATGAAGGCGGATTGAAACTACCGCCGGACGATACTTTCGCCCTGGACGGAGATTGGATCACCTGTCCGCATGAAGGCGGATTGAAACCCTTTGCTTGTTGGTAGGCGGTGAGGGCGGATTGGATCACCTGTCCGCATGATGGCATGATGGTGGATTGGGCTGTTAGTGCGGGAGCGCGCCGGGCGAAAGCCGGATGCGGCCCAGCCCCTCTACCGCGTGGCGCCCGATGTGGCCGCGTTCCGCCAGCAACAGGAGCGGCCACAGCTCCGCGAGTTCTCCGCCAAACAGGATCTGTCCCTTGATGGTCTTATCTCTGCGCTGCTGTGCATGGCGGTTGGCGCTGCTGTATTGCCCGAGGCGAACATTTGTCATGTCAAAGCGCAGCGCGCGCGTTTGCTGCGCCAGGCGGGCGCCGACCTCTGGATCAAGCACAACACCGCACCACCGGCTCAGCCCATCCACCCGCCGCAGCGCTCGCGCCAATATGCTGTGGGGCTGTTCGATGACATTTGTCCCTGTCGCATCCATCGGCGATAAAAACTCCAGCCGGGCCAGCGTGACCGGATGATGGGTCACGGTAGAAAATCCAGACGCGGCACCGGAATATGTGGATATCTCTCGCTGGACAATTTGCGGCGGCCCTTCCAGGGCGCGCGCAATTTTGCTCCAGGGCAATATCGTGCGGATCCCCGTAACCAGAGCCTCGAACGCGACCAGGGCCCAGTCGATGGCCATGCCAAAAATGCGCAAGCTGACCATCAAGTCATCACCGTCGGGCCAAGTCGAGATCACATAGGGTTTGGGCAACCCATCACCGCGCGCACCGCGCAATTGCTCGCGGCGAAAGACATCCAGTGCGCAGGGGGGATCCCATGGACAGGCGGCACCAGCTTGCGCTTCCGGCGAGGCCCCGGGACCCAGGGCGCCTAGGAATGATCGTCGAAGATGAGACCCGATCCTGAGATACGTGTGCCCTGCACCGGGAAGGCGTAATGTCAGCGTTTGATCCACCCAGGCTGACAGCAGCCGGTGTGGGTCACGCTGGACCTCTGCATCAGCCAGCGCTGCGGCCAATCCTGTGAGCGTTGTCGTCGTCATTCTGCAAAGAATGACGAGAGATGCACCAGAGCACAAGCGTCCGTCGCCAGCGTTTTTCAGAGATAACGTGCCCATCCCGATGGGGCCGCGTTTATGGCAAGAGCTTACGGGGTATTTGCTTTGAGCATATGTATGTACCAGCTGCCGTTCGCAAGTGAGATATTAAAGCGTCCTGCCGAAGACCTGAAGCGCTGGGCTTCCTGCGGGGCTGATTTTGTGATTCATCCTGTTTGGGAGGATGGATCATGTCAGCACCATTGCCAGAAGCGCTGCGGGAGCGGTTTCAGAGATTGGTTGAAGAAGGGTTGAGCGGTCGCGCGGCGGCGTTGCGGTTGCAGCTTTCGCCTGCGACGGGCGCGCGTTGGGGACTTGCGATCCGACGCACCGGCAGGGCACGAGCAGCTCCGCAGGGTCGGCCGAAGGGCAAGGGAAAACCGGACCCTCTCCGATGCGCTGTTCTCGATCCTTCACGGGATGGACCGGTATATCACCCGTCGCAATGGCGTGGACTGGGTCGAAAACCCAGCCGACCCCGAAGAGAACTTTGCTGACAAGTGGGAAGAGCACTCTGAACGCCGGGATGCATTCTATGAGTGGCTTCAGCAGGCCCGCGGTGATTCCGCATCGGCACATCAGGCGCTCACCGCAGACGGTGTCGGTGCCGTCCTCAGCGAACGCATGGGGCAGGGTCTGGTCGAACGAGCACTGGGGCGTCGCAATCCGGCCAAAAAGCCGGGTGCTACTGCGCGGCTGGTCCGTGCGGCCAATCTTCTCCTTACGCCCGCCTATATGCGAAAGCCGCGGTGGCCGCAGGCTGCGGAAGGTCGCGTGAATATTAGCGCCGCGACCTTTACGCAGCAGGGATTCAGGCCGCAGAGCTTCGTGAGCAACGGCGCGCCGCTTCCCAGAAATTGCAGCCTGCGCTTCGAGGCGGACACGACGGTGACCGGGCGTTTCAAGGTCTACTGGCAGGTCGTGAACACCGGGCGGGAAGCCGAGGATGCGGATTGCTTACGTGGGGGCTTTAGCCCGGACGCGGCGGTCCGGGGTGGTCTGACCCATTCTGAGAGCACCCTCTATAGGTGACATAGATGAAGCTGGCGGATTTATCGGTCATTTTTCGTTCCTTTCAAGTTCCTGTTTGAGGTCGTGGAGAAGGCCCAGACGGCCTTCCTCGAATTTCCGGATCCAGCGCGCGTAAACCTCGTAGAGCGGGACCGGGTTGATGAAATGCAGTTTCTCGCGCCCTCGACGGTGGGTGCTGATCAGATTGGCCTGCTCAAGAAGGCCGAGATGCTGGATCACGGATTGGCGTTTCATATCCATGGAGGTGCAGAGCTGCCCAAGTGCCTGCCTAAAGGTGGATGCCCTACACAGGCTCAGCACCCGCTTCGACACAGGGCGATGCGGGATTCAGGCTTCGAGGACCGAACGGCGCAAAGGACGAATTCCTTCTCGCCGCCATCGCCCAGAACCTTCGGAAACTCGCCAAGCTCCGCACGCAGTGCGTCCAAAAGGAGGTCAGCGCATGACCTGAAAGGTCAAAATAGCCGGTCTCCGGCAAACCAACTGGCGAAAGCCGGGATCAGACGGCTGCTATGTCTTCAGCAGCGTGAAAATCCCACAAAACACACCGACTTTTTCAACAGTATCCGCCCTTCGTGCTCCCGCTGCCCGTCCCGCTGCGCCGACCAGGGTCGACCGGTTGGGCTGCCAACTACGTCAAGCACATTGTCAGCGGGTGTGGGGCGGAATGGCCGAAAACGCTTGATGGTACTTCTTTGGGTGCTGGAATGGCGGTATACTTCTCTTCGATGAAATTAATTTTCCTTAAAAACAATGAGTTGAAGTTGGCGCAATGGCAAAATTATGGGTGGGTCCACAGGGATTGTTGTTTGTGGTGTGTCACACGACATGACCTAAACGTCTCAAAAGGTCATTTTGGCTGAGAAGATGAAAAAAACGGCCTCGGAGCAATCCGAGGCCGTTTGCGTATGTGGTGGGGAGTGGCGAACGGCGAAAGGGCTCGACTTGAGAGGCCGGAGAGTATCGACGCGAGGGGCGGATTGTGTTGAAAAACTCTCATGCAGCGCTTTGAGGTCAAATTTGGTAGAACAATATTCCGAATTATTCAAATTCTAGCAGCATCACGGGGTGCAATCAGCTCGTCGAGGAATCGCTTCCCATATTTCCGAAATTTGCAAATGCAGCAAAGAGTTTTTCAACGGAATGGGCGGAGAGCCGACTTTCGCTGCGCTCTGGACGAACGGCAGCAGTGCGCAGATAGCGACATTTGCAAAGTCTTAGTTCCTGCCAGCTGGGTCGCGGTCCCACGCTGCACGAGCACTAGAAGAAGCCACCGTTCGCTGCACTTGCAGCTGTAAGGCAACATCTATGGTCCGATGAGCGGGACAAAGCCGTCGTTAATCTTCCGGACCACCGAGCAAGTTCATCCTGCATTGACGATCAGCGCCACCCCTACAACTGCACAGATCGCGCCGATCCAAGCCAATCCTGGAGGACGGGCTTTGCCCAAAACCCAGATCAGGGGCAGAATGATCAGAGGAGTTGTTGCGGTGAGTGTGGAGACGACTCCAACTGGACCATCGCTTAATGCGTAGAGCTGCAAAGTCATTCCAAGCCCGGTGCCAATTGCTGCACTCAAAAACACTTGATGTGCGACCGGTTTCGGCATCGACCTAATCTGCGCTTTCCTTTCCGAGGACAGGACCACAGGTAGCAACAAACTGAGCGATCCGGCCAGCGACCGAACGAATGTCGCCGAAGCCAGATCAGCCCCGTCGAGCATGACGGGCGCAGCGACAAGCACGCTTCCCGCCTGTGATAGTGCAGACGCCAAACCAAAAAGGATGCCGCCGGTCACGTTGCTGCTTTCACCCGAGAAACGGGTTAATGCACCGAAGTTACGCGAAAAAATAGCCAAGACGAGGCCCCCGAAAACGATGGCAGTGCCGAGCAGAGAAAGTCCGCTCACGACCTGCCCCAAAACAAAAAATCCAAGAACCAACGCAAAAGGCGCAGTGGTCGTGTTCAACAGCGATTGAAGAGCAGGTCCGATGCGCGCTAACGACGAGTAGCGCAGTGTGTCCGCGAGAAAGACACCCAGAATTCCCGATACAACCAGTAGCGAAATATCTGACAAGTCGAGCGACGGATCGAAACCCGCGATAAGAACCAGAACGCCAAAACCGACAGCTACAATCGACATTCGCACGAAACTGAATACTACCGCGCCCAAAGTCTTGGCTGCATCGTAGGCAAGAAGGCTCGAAATCGCGAAGCAGGTGGCCGTTCCGATAGCTGCAAATATCCAGAAATATGTCAAAAGAGCGGGTCCTAAGCTGAGGGTTCATGACCAGTCTGGAATCTCAACCTAACTTGAGGTCAAGGAAATTCTCGCTCGCTGAGGATACCACTCCGAGATGGTAGGTGTGGGCTCAGAGCCGCCTTGCGGCGCTGCGGCAGCCGGGTGGCGGCGAACCCGCACCGGATCCAAGCCGCCAGATGACGCCAACCAGCCCAATCACGACATTCATGCAGGGTGCAGCGAAGGCGCTGCTGCGAGCGCGAGAGCTTTTCCCAAAAGCCGCCGTTCAGCAGGCGGTGGCGGCCCTGGCTGATGCTGCGGTCAGCTCCAGGGGCAGCGAAGCGCAGAGAGCGTACTTTGCAAAGTCGCGGGATCTGGCGGCACGGCTTAGGCTGAACGCCGCACACGCAAACGCAAAAGCCGCCCTTCGCCGCAGGTGCAGCCTACACTCAGGGTCGAACGGTAGAGACGCGGGACAGAGCAGCCATTCATCACAATGGTTTGAGTGTCCGCAAATACTTACTCAGGATGCCCGACATTCTGGGGTGCATCATCGCAGATTTCATACCATGAGGGTTTTTCGCCAACGAATTCGTGTAATTGATTCACAAGGTCCAGATCGCCATCCAGAGTGTTCGCGGCAATTGGAAAACTGTCTTCAGCCGATAAAATCTCACCCAAGGACGTGCCACAGATTTTGCAGAAGCAGCGCGGGTAGATGTAGGGCGCAACCGGCTCGAACACCTGCACGCAGTCTTTGCCTGATATCCATTTCACGTCTTCGCCTTTGACAAATGCAATCGCACTTGCGCCAACTTTTCGGCACCGCGAGCAGTGGCAAGTTCCGACAAATGAAGGTGGGTTTGCCAGCTCAAATTGAACGGCTTGGCAGCAGCAACTTCCTTTAATCATGGTGGTCTCACTTTCTGTTTAAAGCACCGTCCTGTCATGTTTTCTGAGCGCGATAAATATGGCATGCTGACAGCATAGTGGCAGCATAAGGCGAAGGGGTGTGATCATGCGCAAGGCAGAGCGCCTGTTTGAGATTGTTCAACTGCTGCGGCGCGTGAGTGGCCCTGTCTCTGCTGAAAAGATCGCGCAGGAACTAGGGTCGTCGAAGCGCTCGGTATATCGCGATATCGCGGCCTTGACGGCGCAAGATGTCCCGATCCGTGGTGAGGCTGGTATCGGATATGTTCTTGAAAGAGGCTTTGACATGCCGCCGTTGATGCTGACCTCGGACGAGTTGGATGCCGCTGTTTTGGGCGCGCATTGGGTTGCCAGCCGGGGGGAGCCAGACTTGGCAAAAGCTGCGCTCAACCTGTTGGCTAAGATCGAGGTGGTGGTGCCTGAACGGTTGCGCGGGCATGTATTGGAACCTGCAACCAGCATCGCCCCGGTAAGCCCGACTGCAGAGACAGTGGATGCCGCACTGCTGCGAAATACCATCCGTGCCCATAGAAAGCTGGCACTGGTCTATCGTGACGGAAACTGCACGCATACCAGCCGTGTGGTTTGGCCTGTCCTCCTGGGCTATAGGGATGAGGGCCGTATTCTGGCCGCGTGGTGCGAGTTTCGCGGCGGGTTTCGTTACTTTCGCACCGAGCGCATGATTTCGGCGGAGCCATTGGAACAGCGGATACCGGAGAATGCACGGGCGCTGCGGACCCGATGGCGGTGTGCGATGGACCTTGAGCGGGAGAATTTTGTGGCTTTGGATCAAGGTTTTCAGCGCGGCCTTGAAACCGAGTAACTCAAAAGCCGACATTCGTGCGTTGCGCAGCATCAGTCAAGGTGGGCTCGAAGCCGACATGCGGCGTCGCGGCGGCAGGGTTGCGGCGATTCAACACCTGGTCACCGACGCGAGGGGACGCCAGCCAGCCCTATGCAGACGGATATGGCCCCGAAATACGCCGGAGTTTGCCTTTGGGACAAGATGGATTGCAAGGGCAACGCTCTTTGAGAAAGAAGTGGGTGAGGCATATATGCGGCCCTACCTAATCACGTTTTCTAAAGCAGATTGTGCGAAAGCAAGCTGAACACTATATGTGAACCACGAGGAAACCCTGAGATTCAACATGTCGTATGACCCGCGCAAGGCGGCACAAACTATCGCCTATCTTGCAGTAAAGAATGAACGCGAGCCTTTGAATATTCTCAAGGCAATCAAGCTCGTGTACCTTGCAGACCGCGAAAGTGTGCGACGGTCAGGCTTCACCATCCAAGATGAACCGCACTACTCAATGCCTCATGGGCCGGTGAATTCGACTACCTATCGATTCATCAACGGAGAAGTCCCTCCCCAGGAAGCCAACGGATGGAGCGAATTTCTGACCGACCGCAATGGACACCGGGTAGGGCTGGCGAACCCTCAAATCGACCCCGACGATCTAGACGAACTGTCGGACGCTGAAATTGCTGTGCTTGATGATGTCTGGGAACAGTTTGGGCATTTAACCCAATGGCAGTTAGTTGAATGGACTCACGATCCCCACAACGTCCCCGAGTGGGAGGATCCACACGGGTCGTCGGCCCCAATACCGCTGCGCCGCATGATGGACGCTCTTGGCATCCAGAATGCCGCCGATCAGGAGACGTTTGTCCGCGAGCAACGCAGATCTTCCGCGTATTTGAAAGCGCTCTGAAAAGGTGCCGGTTCACGAAAAAGCCGCACTCTTAGTGCCTTCGGGTCCGTCGCACGACCCTGATAGAAAGCATTTAAGCATAGTATGTTGCGACCCAAACGACGACGGGGACGTGGTAATCGTAAGCATTTCCAGTTACGTCAATGACCTTTGCGACGATACCTGCATCCTCCAAGCAAATGACCATGCTTGGCTACGGCACGAATCGTACGTTCTTTACAGGTCAGCGCAAATCATTGGGGCAAAAAAGTTGGAAAATGGGATCGCAGCCGGTGAGATTTTAGTGCGCGATAACATGAATGCGCAAGCATTCCTTCGCGTACGCAATGGCGTATGCAACTCGCCGCACACCAAGAGGAAGGTGAAGAGGTTCATGGGCTGCTAGGTCCAATTGGCTCATATTGGGACCCTCGGGCGTCGGCTTCCTGCGCTTCGCTGCCGCTGGAGCTGACCGCAGCATCAGCCATGGCTGCCACCGCCTGCTGAACGGCGGCTTTCGGGAAAGCGCTTGCGCTCGCAGCAGCGCCTTCGCTGCGCCCTGCATGAATGTCGTGATTGGGCTGTCTCCCGACCTTAGCTGCGCGTAGCTCGAAGGTCCGCAAAGGGCCGAACATTTTCGGCCTTAAGTCGCCGCAATATTCAAATCTCATTGTTTAGAGCTTCAGAAATCCGACCAGGATTAACGTTAAATTCTTGAGCCAAGTCCCGTTGGTGTAGGCCTGGATGTTTTCTAGCATAACGACGAATTTTTTCGGCGAGCTAAGGGGTGAGCTTAACACTTCTGTTTGAAGCTCGCCTGACGGGGGATTGCCTATACATTTCATCCGCAAGGGCATGAAGCTCCTCAAGGCCATGCTCCTCTGCTAGCTCCCTTAGTCTTACGCGGATTTCTGGTATTGATCGCTTGTTTCTCTTCATTTGGCTAGAGACCTCCCTGCGCTCCCACAGCGCGCCATCTCGACAGAGTTTCAGCCGATAGGCGATTCGCGTCCAATGTTTTCCCGCTCAAATCTTCCGGCGTTTAGTCGCGATGAAGCTTGCGGCAGTAGCGATGGAGGTCTGCTTTGGGTTGTCGGGAAGAGATGCAGTACCGCGTGCTGACTGGCAGCTCTGGGCCGAATGCGTCGTCTGAATGAAGAAAGCGGAGAGCGGGCCTCGGCCATGGCAAGCCTGAATGCCGAAAGGCGTCGGAAGCGTAAAGTGACGCTGACGACCAGATCGGACAACGCCGCAGGGAGCGGTCCCTTTCGGTGCTGCCCCGATCTAGCGGCCTCCGCAGACAATTGACAAGCACAGGATCGTCATGCGCCTCGAAGCCCTTCCATTTCTGCGGATACAAGAGTGTTCAGAAGGTCTCGCAGCCAGATGTTGGGCGCGTCGCTCCGGCTATGCGGATGCCAGGCGATTTGTGTGGGGAAGGTCCCGAGGTTCGCCGGGACCGTCATGTCCAGGAGGCCGTAGGGTTCGGAGACCATGGCGGCGATGCGCGCCGGAACGGTGGCGATGCCTCCGATGCGGGCGACGGTCGGCGCGGCCATCAGGAAATGCGAGACGATGATCGAGGTATTGCGGCGAAGCCCCGTGTCGGCCGTCAGCTTGTGCAGGCCAGTGCGCCAGTTGCCGGGCGGTGCCACGACCACATGCGGCAACCGCTCGTAGAGGGGTCGGTCCAGTGTGGCGCCGCCTGCCAAGGCTTCGGGGGCAACGATGCAGCGGAAGCCGTCGGTAAACAGCTCCGAGACCACAAGTTCTTCCGGGGGAGGATAAAACCGTCCCAGGGCAAGATCGAAGCTCTGCCCGGCAAGGGAGCGGGGATCCAGGTCCGTGCCGATCGGCGCGATCTCAAGCTTCGCCCAGGGGGCGTGACGCGCGAAGGCCGCGGCCAGCGGAGGGGCCAGCACCACCTCCGCGTAGGGCCCCAGCAACAGCCTGAACCGCCGCGTGCTTCGGGCCGGATCGAAAGGCTCGGCGGCACGGAAGGCCTGTTCGAGCCGGGACAGTCCGGCCGCGACGTCCGGCGCAATCTGCTGGGCTTTCTCGGTCGGCTCGACGCCGTACCTCGCGCGCAGGAAAAGCTCATCCCCCAGGGCAAGGCGCAACCGCGCCAGGGCCGCACTGACGGTGCTTTGCGATTGGCCGAGGCGTCGCGCCGCGGCGGTGACATTGCGTTCCTCCATCACGGCGTGGAAGACCCGCAGAAGGGATATGTCGGCGCTCATTCGTCCGGTATATCGATTTCTGGGATCGCACGCATCAATTTCTCGATTGGCGGGTCCAGTCCCATATCAGTTCGGAGACGTTCCGGGGGTGAGCCTCGCGGGACGTTGCGAACGCCTCAAGGAGACCCTGAAAATGGCACGTATTCTGATCCTCTCGACCGCGACCGACGTCTTGGGCGATACCGGCAACCCCACCGGCGTCTGGTACGAAGAGCTGGCGAGCCCCTATTACGCCTTTCTCGACGCGGGACACGACGTCACGCTGGTGACGCTGGGCGGCAAGCCCATCCCCATCGACCCGAATTCCGACGTGAGCGGTGAGGATGCCCCGGCCTCGGTCACCAGGTTCCGCGCGGATGCCGAGGCGACGGCGCTTCTGCACAACCCCGGTCGTCTCGAGGACGAGGACGTCACCGCCTATGATGCGCTCTACATCCCGGGGGGCCATGGCGCGATGTTCGACCTAGCCGAAAGCGCGCTTGCGGCAAATGTCATCGGCAAGGCCTGGGACAGCGGCAAGATCGTCGCCTCGGTCTGCCACGGCCCGGCGGCCTTTGCGAAGGTCGTGGATGCGAACGGCGATTCCATCGTGAAGGGCCGCAAGGTCACCGCCTTCACGAACAGCGAGGAAGAAGCCGTGGGCCTTGTGGAGGCCGTGCCCTTCCTGCTGGAAACGAAGCTGCGCGAGCTCGGCGCAAAGTTCGACGGCGTCGACAACTGGCAGCCTCACGCCGTGGCCGATGGCCGCCTGGTCACCGGGCAGAACCCCGCATCGTCAGAAGATGCCGCGAAGAAGGTCCTGGCCCTGCTGTAACGCCCTGTGACGCCGCCCCGCGACGGGCGGCGTCACCTGCGCCAGATGGTCCGACTGAAGCGCCTCATGGCGCGCCGGGCGTCGTTCCTCCTCCCCGCGCCGGGGCTGTCCTTCACCCAGGGCTTTCCCACCAAACCGAACCTTCGGTACCGGTAACGCGCGAGTTCGCTGTGCGGCCCCAACCTGCCGTTCAGTCCCTGGCCGATCGCCGCAGTGCGGCTTCCCCATACCGGCCATTCGTCCATCGCACAGCATTTTCGGAGGCTGAAGGTCGGCTGGGCGGGACAAACCTGCCATTGGGCAGCACAGATCCTTTAGCTGAGATCACCGCTTCGTTTGTTGGCGCAGTCGATCCAGTCAGAGGCGAAATCGACAAGAGATCGAAAATCGCATACTTTGCATTCAGCACCTCCGAATTTTCCGAAAGAAACAGCGCCGGTCTTTTCGAACGCCTCACCAATTGCCGGAAACAGCCGGTTCATATCATCTGCTACGTCGGGTGTTTCGATCCATGATCCGTTGGGGCCACCGTTCTTGAAGCGCCGCGTCTTTGTCCGCTTGTGTTGTGCAAAGGTCTCGGCTGTGTGAAGGGCTGAGCATCGGTTCCAGCCGACCCCGATCAGCAAGATCTTCATGGCATGGCGATCACGGAGCTTCCCAAGGGGCGTTTTCTCTCCAGTTGCCCACGCGAGGCTGTGTTCCTTGAGAAAGTCATTTGCTTTCTTGCCATTGAGGCAGATCGATACGGCCGGGTGGTCGCTGCGTTGGGTTCCCGGCCAGGTTCTGAACGTCTCCGCAATGACTCCCATGCCAGACGTTGGGGATTTCGCTACATCGAAACCGGGAACCGCGTCTTCGATTTCGGCAATCTGGTCTTGGGTTAAGCGGGACGGATCAACTCCAGCAGGAAAGTAGGCGTCGGAAGAGAATCCGGGCATTCCTACAAGACCTGTTCCACCCACCGTGTTCAGAAGGCTTTCCACAATTGTTCGGGCACCGCCCACGGTAGCGCCTACGGCACTCATCGAGCCATGCACAAAAAGCCCGTCTCCCGCGTGAACGCCGAGCGAGATAAGATCATTGAGAAGGCTTGTCTGAGTATGAAATACGGCAACCATACGCCTGACTATCACCATTTCTGCGGATGCAAAATCCGTCAAAGTGGGCTCGGAGCTGCCATTCGCTGCGAGATGCCTGAACGCCAGCTAAGGGCCGGTCGCTGCGTATTAGGCTTATCGGCCTCAAGTGAGTTCGTTTCCGTGCTCCACATCTTGCCAGTGCTTGTTCACGGGCAATTTTGCGGCACGTTTTGCGATGTCGGAAACCTGCACGGGACGGAAGCCCCACTGATCGACGCCGACGTTCACGCTGTTTCGGGAGCCGGGCCATTGGTCATGAACGTGTCCGAAGAGTTGCAGGGCACCTCTACGGGCGCCGTTCCAGATGATCATGGGATAGTGGCACAAGACGAGGCTCTGGTCGCCGTCCTGGATCTCAGCCATGTACTCGGTGCTTGCCCAAGGCAGTGAGATCACCGCTTCATCATCGTGGTTGCCGATGATCAGGTGCTTGCGCCCAGGGAGGCTGTGAAACCAGCTTTCGAACTGGGCTGTATCGTCGGCGCGTCCGAACGCGAAATCCCCCAGAATCCACAGATCATCGTCATAACGGACGCAGGCCTGGAAGTTTGCGATCAACGCGGCGTTCATCTCGGCTGTCGAGGCAAACGGGCGCTTGCAGAAGTCGATGATGCGATGATGGCCGAAGTGCAGGTCGGCCGAATACCAGTTGGCCAAATGCATGCCCTCCGCTTTCGTCTGAATCCGGCTCAGACAATGGCATGTGATTGCACAAAAGCCGAGGACCTCTTTGAGCGCTGGACGGGTTTTCTGATGCCTGAGAAAACCTTCGGTTCCTTTCAACTGTCCAATGTGAAATCGCCACCTGACATTTCGAGGGGAATGTAAGTTAAGTGTCAGAACTAATTGAGACTTTCGTTGGGAAAGCCCCCATATTTCCCTTGCAAGCTGCTCTGGGGCCTTCCTAGAATCGGTTCAGGTCGGGAAAGCGAGCCCGGCTTGATCAGAAACGTTTGTTCCCACTGAAGGCCGCAAGATATGGACGCAGACAAAATGCGCCAGCAGATCGTGAAACTGCATCTCGGGATGTCCGGGACGACGATCACGGAGCTTGCTGAGAGTATCGGATACAGTCGACCTGCGGTGTCGAACGTGTTGGCCGGTAGGAAGAGATCGCCGCGGATCGAAGCGGCAATCGCCGAGCGCACTGGGTTTCGCGCAGACGACCTGTGGCCTGCTGCCGGTGTAAGAAGAAAGGGAGGTCAGAAGGGATGATCTAGAAAGGAGAAAAGCCCCGAGAGCGGACTCTCAAGGGCCTTTATGTCGATTGGTACCCGACAATCTGAAGGTCTCTCGATTCCCCTCAAAAGTCAAGTCTGGCGGCCGGGTCACCTGACCCGATCGGTCGTGCTCGGCCGTCTTCCATCATTCGACAAGAGGATCGTGAGCGGTTCACTGTGGTCAGTATGACCCACGGGCGATCCCGCACACTGAAAAAACATGGAAAAAGAAATCTTCGTGGCCCCCCGGGCCAGCCGTTCGACGCGGAACCTTTCGGAACGCTCGAAAGCGCGAACCTATGTAGAGACAGGCGCTTTCCGACCTTATGGCGGTGAGAGCCAGAAAGTGAAATTCGACAGCCTTGGTGAGTTCGACGCTTTTGTCACGATCACCGCCATCTATCCAGTCGCTGACATGGTAGAGCAACCTCCAGCCATCGAGTACGTCGACGCAGAAGGTCGATCCAGACGCAAAGTGATCGACCAGGTCTATACCTTTACTGACGGAACCAAGGCTGCCACCGAGATGAAACCTGCGGCACGCGCCATAGCCCAGAACCTTGAAGAGCAGCTGAGCTTTGTGGCGGCGGCCATGCCGCCAGAATTCGCCGAGACCTTGGTTCTAATCACTGAGGAAAATTACGACCAGTGGGAAGCCCTGAATGCGCGCCGCCTCTTGGCGTACAGGCGTGAAGACGATCCGGAAGCCGCGTCTATCATTGCTGGCTTGGCAGCCGAGCTTGAGCTACCGGTTACCATCCGCGAGTTGATCGCGCAGGCTGACATCGGGGGGAGGGCATGGCCTGAGGTTTTCAAGGCTATCTATGCTGGTGTGCTGCGGCCGCTTGAGGACGGCATCATCGACCTCGAGATGCTGGTCGAAGGAGGCTCGAAATGAACGAGATCATTCGTCTGGAGCCATACTCGCAAATCCGACATGGGGGCATAGCCAGCTTGGTCGTCGACCAGGGGCCTCTCGGGGTCACCATCACGCGCGAAGCCGACGGCAAGATTGCTTTTGATGAGCTGACTTATGATGAAATCAACGATGGCCTTAGGACGGGTCATATCGTTGTACAGGACGGCTATCACAGCGAGGAGGCGGCGCGGCAGCGAACCAAGTTTGGAGAGCAGGTCGTCACCCAGTTGCCACGTAAGCAACGTGGGAAGGTATTTTTCCGCCAAACATGGTGCGATTTTTTCCTGGATGCCGAGGCGCGCGAAGAAGTCGGACGGAATTGGCGGGACGTCGACGCTTGGATTCTCAAGATGGCCCCGCAAATAGCGAAGCATATCCCTCAACCCGAAGGGCCTGCCCAGAAACGCAAGTATGGCGGGAAGAAACGCTCGCGACGCGATATCGACCCGCCTAGCTCATCGGCTTTGTTGCGGTGGGTGCGAAAGTACCAGGATGCAGGACGTTCCGTTCTGGCGCTTATCGATAAGAGACACTTGGCCGGTCGTACAAAGGTGAAATTCGGCCCGGAGAGCGCGGCACTGCTGCGGAAGTGCGCAGATCGTTATGCCAGCTTCAAACGGCCGTCCAAGAAAAGTGTCATTCGGCAGGCAAAGCGGGCGTTTCGGCTGGCCAATGCCTTTCGGGTAGACCGCGGCCTACCGGCTTTGGAAGTGCCGTCCGACAGTACCATCTACAGGGAGATCAACCGTCTCGAGCCCTATTACGTCATGTGCCAGCGCCAGGGGCTGGAGGCGGCCAATAGGCATTTTGCAATCATCGGAGAGGGCCTCAACGTCCTGCGTCCCGGAGAGCGGCTGGAGGTTGATGAGTGGAAGGTCGATCTGATCACATTTTTCGCAGAAGCCGGAGTGTTCGGGCATCTGACCGAAGAACAGATCAAGACGTTGCCGAAGGGGCGACGCTGGATCTACGTGGTGATCGATGTCCGAACGCGGCTGATCCTGTCGGTAAAGGTATGTGCTGCCCCCAACACTGAAGACGCGATTGTCGCGTTGGACCTTGCCACGCGCGACAAGACTGAGTTGGCAAAGCTCTTCGGGTGCAAACTGCCCTATTGGCCGGGGACTGGGTTCGAGACCGTTGCCTCTGACCAAGGCGTCGCCTTTGCGAACTTCGATTTCCGGGCTGCTGTGACTGACCTGCGTGGTACGGTCATGTTTCCTCCCGCGGGCGTGCCCAAGTTGCGGGGGCATGTCGAACGGTGTTTCCGGACCTTCGGTGTGGACCTGATGCAGTGTCTGAGTGCGCGCACGTATTCGAACGTCGTCGAAAAGGGCGACTTCGAGCCTGAAGACTATGCGGCGCTTGCCGACGACGAGCTGACACGGATCTTGGTGCGCTTCGTTGTCGACGTGTACAACAACAAGCCCCATGGAGGCCTTGGTGGACAGACGCCGCTGAATTGTTGGCGGGAGCTGTGCTCGACGGTCGGAAAACCTCGGCAACCGGGCCGGTTCGAGCGCCTGGGTGCGTTCGGCCGGAAGTATACCCGGATCATTTCCGGGCGCGGTGTTCGATTTGCAGGTATCTTCTATACCTGCCAGGCGGTGGAGGACTACTTCCTCTCCAACCCTGATCTCGAAGTCGAAATCCGGGTAGATCATGAAGACTTGGGGCTGATTGAGGTTCACCTTGATGGTGTATGGGTCGTGGCGCGCACCCGCGCAAAGGGGTTCGACGGCCTGTCTCTGGATCTTTGGACGGAAGCCTGCACCAACCTGCGGCGGCGTTTCGAGGCAGAGGCGGAGCTGACGCAAGATGTCATTGATCAGGCACTCGCCGATTTTTCGGAAGAGGATCGCGCAGCCTCACATCGGCTCGGTATTTCCGCTCTCGCGCCGACACGGGCCGACGTCGAGCGTAATCGGAAACAGCTTTGGCTTGGTCTGGATGTCGTTGCCGGACACTCTCCTGCGGTTTCCAGAAAGAAGCGTGGGCTGCTGTCCGGCGTGATCCCCAAGGCTGAAAACGCGCCTCCTGCACCCCTGACCGTTCTTCCATCGGAAGAGGACATGGTCAGCCCCCCTTCCTCCCAACGCCCGCGGTGGCGCATGGAGGAGGCGGAATGACCCGCATTTCGCGTGAAGAGGTCAGCCACATCGTGGCTGACCTTGAAAGCCGCTTCATCGCTCACGACGCCTATCGTGACCTCCAAGATCAGATCGATGACATCCTCTACCGTCGTAAGGCGCACATGGCCGTCGGGCGGATGCCCGCGGAACGCGGCATAGTTGTTATCGGGAACGCCGGGGCAGGTAAGACGGTCAGCACCAAGCATGCTTTGGAGCAGCATCCCAAAATTTCGTATGGGTCGCCCCTGCGAGAAGCACTGACCGTTCGGCTTGAGACCGGTGCAACGATCAAAGGGGTCGGCGTCGATACTCTCGATGCCTTTGGATACGAGAGTAAGAGCGAGCGCAACGCGCATTCCATCTGGCAGCAGGTGATGCGCCAAGCGCGGGCGCACAAGACCTTGTTCTTTCACTTCGATGAGGCCCAGCACATCCTGAGATCCAAGTCGAAGCATGATCTGGACCAGGTTATGCTCGTGTGGAAATCCTGTCTGGAATACGCCACCTGGCCTGTCAGCCTGATCTTGAGTGGGACCTGCGAGCTCCTGGACCTGATCAATCGGGATGATCAGCTAAAGCGGCGGTTTGAGCCCGTGCATTTTGCTCCGATGACATACGCCGCGCATGGGCATGAGGTTGGTGGGGTGCTGGAAGCCTATCTCTCGGCAGCGAAGCTGGGGCGGGGGCAGTCTGTTCAGGCCGCGTCCTCAGTTCAGCGTCTGCTGCATGCTTCCCGGTACGAGTTCGGACTGACGACACGACTGATCATCGAGGCCATCAAGATCGCTTTGCTTGAGGGCAGTGCTTCGGTGGAACAAGCGCACTTTGCGACCGCCTATCGCAAGCAGAAAGGCTGTGTGGACGCACTGAACCCCTTCATCGTGGAGAACTTCCGCGCCATCAACACCGGACAGCTGTTGGGCGGCGCGGACCTCGAGGCGCCGCCGGTCAAGACGAGGGGCGCGGCATGATACGTCGTTTACCGATCTTGGTAGCGTTGGTGCCGGGGGAAACCCCGGCCTCCTTCGCGTCACGGCTGGCCTGGGCAAACGGCCTCTCGTTCGCATCGGAGTTTTGTGCTGATCAGGGCTTTGCGCTGCAATCTCTTGCTGATGGCGAGGAGCGTGCGCTGTCCATCCTTGCTCCGCTTGGTGGTGTCGACCGCTTCGAACTCTTGCGAGGGCTCGTGGCCAAAACTTCGGCCGGTCAGTACCTGGTCGCCGGGCAACTTGTTGAGAAACGGTGGATCACACGTAGGCGGCTGAGGTTTTGCCCGAAATGCGTGGCCGAAGACATTGCGACGCCATCGGTGGGTGGTGCCGCCCAAAGGTGCGTTTGGCACATCCCCTCGATCCGGTCCTGCCAGCAGCATGGTTGCAGGCTCCACGAGGACGAGAGCTATTCGCATAGCCGTGGCCCTCATGACTTTGCAGGCCGCATTCGCGATCTGGGATTTGAGCACGAGCAACTGGAACAACTGGTCGTTCCTCAGGCGCCGACCGGTCTGGAAAGCTATCTGGCTCGCAGAATGGCAGGTGAACGCCAGGACCGCTGGCTAGATGTTCTGGGCTTCGGTGCAGTAGCACTCGGTGCCGAGATCCTGGGTATCGTAGACCTCTTCGGGGTGGGGGCGAAGCCGAAGTTCTTATCGGAAGGCGACAAGAGCCAGGCCGGTGCGCGAGGCTTTGAAATCTTGTCGCGAGGTGAGTGCGGGCTGCGAGATTTGCTCGAGGCCATCCATTGTGACGCTGGATCGCCGGTCTCACTGTCCCGCAGGCACTATGGCTGTCTGTTCAACTGGCTGGAGCAGTCACACGCAGATCAATATGAACCCTTAAGAGCCATCGTGCGGGATTTCATGGCGGAGACGTACCCCATCGGTGAAGGGGACATGCTCTTTGGCAATCCGTGCGCCGTTCGGCGCGTTTACAGCGTCGAAGCTCTGCGGCGTGATCTGGGGCTGGGATATCGTCAAACGTTGGAGCTTTTGCAGGCCAACGGCTTTCTGACTTCTGGTGGTGATGTCGGCAAGGGCGCACTCCTCGACGCGCAGGCGCTGAAGCCGATCGTGGAGCGCTTTTCCGGGGCCGTTTGCCAGGTTGCTGCGCAAAGAAGGGTCAATCTCCCAGGGCTCAGTTCGATGCTCTCGTTGCGGGCGGTATCCTGTCACCGATTGCCGGGTCGCCCGCCGGGCGTCCCTATTACGACGAAGGCCAGCTTGATGCTTTCCTCGCCAGCATCAAACCTCGCGTCGAACTGGGCGAAGGGGACGGCGGTGCGGAGCGCCTGGTCGGGATTCAGACGACCTGCCGGAAAGCCGTCGCAGGCGCGGCTGACGTTGTTCGCTTGATCCAGAAGGGGGTGCTGAAAACTGTCGCCAAGTCATCTGAGGAAAGTGGCTACCTGTCTGTGCGGCTGGACCCACAAGAGGTTGCCGAGGCGTTGCGTCTGCTCAAGCCTGAAGGATACCTTCGGTCCACGCTAGCACGTTATCTGGGGATCAATGAAGCTGCCGTCCGGTATTTGGTGGAGGTGGGCTACCTGACGCAAGTTCGGGCACGGCACCCGCACTCACGGAAGTCGATCAAGGTTGTGACCTACGAATCCGTCGATTGTTTCCTGGACCGATATGTCCCCTGCAAGCACCTTGCCGAATTCAAAGGGGAAGGCACGCGGAGTGTCGGTGATCAGCTCGAAGCAATCGGGTTGAAGCCGCTTCCGTTGTCGCCAGCGGCTAGGGGGCGTGTATTTCTGCGCGATGACGTGCCGTTGGGTCGGCGGGAACGAGGCAATCGATTGCGATCTCTCAAGCACGACGACATCGCTTGGCCTGATCTGTGATGCGGGGTTTGCTCTATAGAATGAAGGGTGCTCAGCCCGTCTACGTCAACTCCGCAAGACGTGGCATAACGCCAAGCTTAGACACGAAGGGTGGCTTCCAGACCTTGTCTCCGAGTAAGAATAAATCCTCGCCTCAAAGTTGAAGCGGACCTCAGGGTAGGGTCACGCCTTCTCTGTTGTGTTCGCGGATGACCACCCTAGTGCGCATTCCAGCCGGGTGTAAACCTTTTCAGTGCTTCTAGTGATGATATCGTGCCGCCCGAGTAAGCGGCGTCCGCAAAACGCGCTAAAATACCTCTGCATCAGCCACCGTCATCCGGCGTCCGCCTCGTCTCCGAACTTGAGGAGCGCCTCGACCGCGGGCCGAACTACCTCCCTGAGCAGCTCCGCCGCCACCTCGGACGCATCGCCACTGAAATGGGCGAGTTGGGTCAGCGCGGCATCGATCCGGAGCATCAGCGGTAGGCTTTCCTTTTCCCGCGCGGCTGCGACGAACGTCGCCGCATGCTCCGGCTCCCTGGTGAAGAAAAGGAGCATGGCGTATGTTACGGGCTCAAAGATACCGTTGAAATGGAGCGCCTCGACGCCCCCCGGTAGCGAGTGCGTCTCAACCATGTCGCTGACGTTGCCCGGCTTGATAAGCGGCTCGGGATAGCTCCCGATCTGTAACATCAGTACGGCGTCTAGGCGCGCCGATCGATCCTCGTCTTTTGAATCGACTGCTATCCGCCAAGTGGCCAAATAGGACAGGATCATCCATGGATCGATGTCGACGATAGAGCCAATGCCTTCTCCATCCACGATATCGGTGACATCACCGACTCGCAGCTCAATCTGTCCATCGGGTAGTCCAGTCATCTCGAACATATGCCCATCGGGGGCGAGGCCAGTGACAGTCCTTCCCGGCGGCAACGCCTCATTCTCGCGGCGCGGTTCCCTGGAACGCAACGCCTCGATCAATTTGTAGTCCAAGGTTCCGCGCGTCTTTGCCGCCAAAAAGATCGAATACGCCGCGATCACGGGACCGAGTGGTACACTTGACGCCAGTCCAGCGAGGTCGTTCGCGACGTCGTCGAGGTCCCCATTCTCGGTGATGCGGTTGGCGAAAATCTGGGCAAGGTGCAAGGCGAGCAAGTCCTGTAGCTTAGGGTAGAGGATCGCTTCGCCTTCCTCACTCCTTCCCTCGTGCAGCAGCCCTGCGTCGAGCAGTTCGCGAATATCGGCGTCGGATAGCAGCTCTCGCAGCGCTGATTTTCGAACGATATATGTGTCCAGCGATAGCAAGCGGAGCTCGTATGTAAAATCGTCCGAGGTCAGGTCTTCGACCAGCGCCTGAGCCACCTCGCGGTAGTTTGTAGCGGCACCCAACATGTCGCGGTAGCGCTGCTCCACTTGACTGAGGAGTTGGAGCGTTGGGATGGGTGGGAGGATTGCCACCGTACCAGGTTCCAAGGTCGGGCCTGCCAAAATCGAGCCCACCATCGAGCGCAAAACCCAGGGAAGACGATATTCCCGCGACCGCTCACCGCCGGCCATGATCGATATTCCGTGCTCCTTGAGGTGATCGCGCGCAGTCGCGTACTCATCGTCGTCGAGCGGCTCGAGAAAGAAGCGCTCTGGATCTCGGCGCTTCAGCGCCGACGGGGTCCGACCGTTGCTTGATGTCAGCAGACGGTGCGCGGCACCGGTGTCGAGCGCCAGGACGACGCGTATCCTGTCGCCGAACAACGGCGACGTCAGCGCCTCGAGGTCCTGCCTAAATCTGCCGCGGGCGCCACCGAAGTCGTCCACCGCGACCACCAGGGGCGGTCCCTCGGTCCGCGACAGTTGCTGGACCCAGTGACGCGCCTCATGGGGCGTGATCGGCCAAAAGAGCTGCGAACTCAGGATGTCGGACAGCGCGCTGAACAGGTCGATCCCGCTGTCCGCGTCGAGCGTCAACACGGCAAAATTATCGCCGGCGTTGAGCTGCTCTGCAAGCGCACGTAGCGCCGATGACTTGCCGCTGACGGGATCGCCCTCGACGAACACCAGCCGCTTCCCGTCCTTGAGCGCCTTGACAGCTTCTGCCACCGCTTTTCGCGAAAAGAGGAAGCCGTTCACGAAGGGTAATTCCGGGGTCGTCCAGCCACCCGTCCGCTCCTCAATGAAGTAGTCGCTCACCGCGCGGACAGCCTCAATCCATGCCTTCGGGTCGGTCCCGAGGAGCCGCGAAGTCGCGCGTTTCATGTCATCGGCTGCGACGAGCGCAACATTGTCGAGGAGCGCCTTCAATGCTTCTTCACCCTGAGACGCAGGGCGCCAGTCCATTCCAGTTTGCGTCTCGACCAAACGCCTCTCCGTGCCGTCCGTTGCCAGCACCAGCGGCGGTCTGGGATGGAGGATGCGGGCGTAGGAGAGGCCTTGTTCAACGTCGTCGTCGTTTATGCCGAGCCCAGGGCGCTTCAGCTCCAAAACCAGAGTGTGAACCCCGCGCACTGTCACGAGGATGTCCGCGCGCCCGGTTACAAGCTGGCGCTCCTTGCCATCCACGTGGAGGACGGCGTGGCCAAAGCGGATCGTGAAGCTGGTCTGCTGTTCGATTTCCTTCCCGTCGAGCCACGGTAGTGCTTTCAGCAGCGCGTCGCGCGCGCGGGTTTCGAGCTGGGCCTCAGTCTCGCTCTTCGTTGCATTTGTTACCTTCATAACACCTCGTCGCCGACCCGTTGGCCTCATTACTAACTGCCAAGTTTTCCCGACACCGCTTCGCGCTTCGACTTGTCCCACTCGCCCTTAAGAAGGGCGGCCATGTGTTCCTCGAGTTGGTCTGCCAACTCGGTATTCGTAAGCGTTTCTGAGTTGCGTGCGTTCGTTATGGCGTCAAGCACATCGTGCACCGCGCGATCGGCTTCGTGCGTGTCACCAGCGGCAGGCGCTGGAGCGCGACCGGTTGGGTTGAGGCGTAGCCTGATCCCGGTCCGTAGACGGTCGAACTTCTCCCAGTCGACCCCGGCCCCGCACCGTCCATGGGAGCGCAGGAGCGCCACCAGCTGTTCGGTTTGGTTCCGCATTTCGGCCCGCCATTTTGCCCGCTCTGCAGTGACCGTTTGCACCAAAACCGTCTTGGCGGTGTTATCGACCGAAGCCATGGCCGCGATATTGGCCACCTCGCGCGCGCTTTGCTGAGCACTTTTGGCCGCGCTGCGCGACTTGAAATAGCTCGCCAGTGCGGTCGCGATGACGCCCGCCGCGGTCAACGCAGTGGTAATCGAACTGTCGAACTTCAGGTCAGCGAGGACTCCGAGGATGGCGGTGACGGTTCCAACCACGACGCCTACATCCGCCTTCGTGACATCATTGCTCATTCCCTGCCTCCCGTGGGAGTTGGATTGTTGCTCCGCCCGGACGAAAGCAAGAGCAGCCGCAAGAAGCCGAACATGCGTACAAAGAGCCAGTCCAGCTGCTCCGACCGATCGATCATTTCCTGCGTCACCTCAGAATGGCGAATTCGCAGGCTATTGCCGATAGAGGTGAGCGACTTCGCCTCGTCAGCGAGCGCAGCGCGCATTTTCGTCCCGGGAGCAGCGGCGCAATCCAGCAGCGCATCAGCCTGCGCGCGCTTATCCGAGCCTGGTTCGAGCGTCTTCATGCGTTCGAAGGCATCCCATAGCTTTTCGGTCGCATCCCGGCGATCTTCGAGCTTTGGGGCAAGGAAACGCGAGCGAGCGTATTCCAGCAGGCGATCAAGCTCCGTGTCACCTGTATTGAACATCTTCCAGCCGAGCGCTTGTGCGACCGGTTGCGGTAGAATTCGCTGCGCGCGGCCGTCATCATCGAGCTTGAAGGCGATCCCATTTCGCTGGAGCAGGAGGTTGACGTCCGCGACGAAGGAAGCGAGTCCAGCGGCTCTTTCCCATTTCAAGTGATGATGGTCATAGTAGGAGTGGTAGCTAACGGAGATGGGTTCGCCAACCGCCTTGGCGCAGAACTCTAGTAAGTCCAACACAACCGGTGTCTCGGGGAGCTTGTCGCATCGTAGCGGCCACTCGAGCCACGGGACTTCGGCTTGGAGGAATTGTCCAAAAGCCTGCTGGTCGCAGCCGCAAGCCCCCCTTCCGTCCGGACACTGCTCGGCGAACCGAAAGCCAAAGGCACCATTTCCGATGCGCAAACCTACAAGCGAATAGAGGGCGCCCCAAACCCGTATATTGATAGTTTCCGATATCGCCGGACGCGTGCCATATTCGCGGTCCGTGAAGTAATCTGTATTCAAACTGTTCCCCTCAAAGAAACGCGCCGCCTTTACCCAGCCTGTATATTATATCGTGACGCAGTTGTCCGTATATGGTGTGCTCATAAAGTGTCGATCAAGCCGCTGCTGAATTTCTTCGCAAGACGAACGTCTTTATGACATGCGCGAGACTTGGGACTTAGTGGCAATCGATACTCCGTACGCCGTCACAGTGGACATCGCAATCTACTACAGTGCTGGCAGAAAGTTTCCCTTTTGGGGTTGCATGGGGGGGCGGGCAGAACTCGTTGCGCCCAAGCTGTAGCTGCCGTTCATGCCGCCCGTAGCCGATGGCCACTTTGGGGCGGAGGTGCCGAGAAGCAAAGACACGACATTACCTTTGGCTGCATCGCTTACTTCCCTTGGTGAGTGGGCGATACTAATTTTTTTAGACAGCGAGCTGTTTAAGTGATGCAAAATTTTAATCGATCTCTTTGGTCGAGCCTACTCGCCCAGTTCAGAAGAACATATCTTTGAGAAACTGCCAGAGACCGAGGAGACCTAAAAGAATTCCAATCACGCCTATGATTAACGACCAGGCGGCAACCCACGCTGGCACATATACATACGGGTCTCTGTGGTGAAGGTACCAGCACAA
Organism: Phaeobacter sp. HF9A; assembly: GCF_011806385.1. Lineage (GTDB taxonomy): Bacteria > Pseudomonadota > Alphaproteobacteria > Rhodobacterales > Rhodobacteraceae > Epibacterium. Next base: position 86,193 of record NZ_JAATOX010000003.1, read on the forward strand.
GCTACGCCAACCGGTTACTAATTCGACGTCCAGTCTTGCACTCGAGTTCACTTTGCCCAGGCCCAAGTGTTCACGGACATCGTAGTCAGCTAAAGCAACTCCGTCTCCCTCTTCGTGTCCTAACCCCACAAAATAGCCGCTGCGCCCATCATGTGTAACCTTTAGGAGTGTATGCCGGTCAGCCCCGAGCCGGTCAGAACGAGAGAAACGGATGCGCCAGCGCCCGATGTCGGCTTCAGGCGGCTTGCGAATGATAAAATCTCGAGAGCTTTTAGGCATGCAATCGTCCGTCCCGTGCTTCACCGCTTCATGTGAGAATGGTCAAGATGACTCTGCTAGACAATGTCAATTTGGGCTAAAATCACGACGTTTAAGTTTTCGGGGGTAAGGTTTGGCTAAGGCCTCTTCCTGATCGGCACGATCCACCTTCTTCTTGATCTGAACCCAACTCATTGTCACACATGCCGATCGCCCGCTGCCTGCGCTTTTCTGACCTTGGCGTGCCAGATCATGCTGCATGATGGAATGGATGTCCGGTCTCGGGAAGGTGCGCAGCCGATATGACTACCCCGGCTAACGCGGGGCGTTCTGTCGCCTCCCAGCGAAAGGTAGGAGGGGCCGCTCTCCGGTCAGACTACGTATCTTTGGATGTAGGTCATTCTTTATGAAGACTTGTATCAAAAAGATACATCGTTGGATCCGAGTGCTATTGAAAAGAAAAGATTTTTTGAGTTTTTGATAGGTGATGTCCGATGGAGCGCCACATTGTTGTGTCTGAACTGACCCATAGTTTGCCCATTTGGTGCGGTTTGGTGTCCACTATCACCGCATAGATTGCCCACCGGTCGATGTCAGGCACTGTTGATGTCCGTAGAAAAGCAACGGGCCTACCTGAAGAGGGTAGGCCCGTTTTCTGTTTATCTATTTGATTTTAAGAAGATAAATTTCTAATCGAGGTGTGTCAGTAGGGTATGAGCCTCGACGCCCAGCCCCTTCGCGACACGGTAGAGGTTGTCGATCGAGATATTCTGCTCAGACCGCTCTACAGCACTCAAATAGGTCCTGTTGAGGCCCGCTTCCTCGGCAAGGCGTTCCTGCGACCAGCCTTTCTCAGCACGAAGCAGCCGCATATTGCGGGCAAGTACGTCTCTCAGGGGGCTCTTGGGTGTCCGTTTCACCCCCGATGCTATTGGCGAATGTCGGCTTTAACTCTACCGGTTTTAAGAGACATTCCGGTGCCCGATCTGGACGCCGAAGCACAGGAGAGGCAGCAATGATCATCGACTTGGTAAAACTGGAGAAACTCGCGGAAGAGATGGAGGGCTACCCGGGACTTCATTTTGAGTACTGGTTGTCAGAAGCGGGTGGCGGCGGGTGGATATCCCCTACCGTGGCGGCGCGGGTCCGCTGAACCTGCTGATCGACAGCACCGGTATCAAGGCTGAGGGCGAAGGTGAGTGGAATGCCCGTAAGCACGGTGGTTCCAAGCGCCGTATCTGGCGCAAGATACACATCGGCATCGACGAGGAAACGCTGGAGGTCCGGTAATCCCCCCGTTTCTGCGGGGACTTGGTCGTAGAATTTACGCGGCCGTTCTCAGTTTCTGGGCGGGGGTCATCC
>NZ_JAATOX010000031.1 GCF_011806385.1 Phaeobacter sp. HF9A
GTAAAAAACAAAAACCCCAGCAACTCATTGGGTAGGCCCCCCCCCGCCAAGGGAAAAAGGGGGGGAAATTCCCCCCCCCCCCACCCCCCGCCACAAAGGCGACACATTCCCGCCCGGAGCCTGCCGCACCCCCACCTTCGAAAAGCCAGGATGGCCGCACTTTTGCCTTAGAAACCATACGTTTACGCGTGTTACTGGGGCCAATTTTATCTGTTAAGACCTAGTTAAGGATCCGCTCTGTATCCCGGTTTTGGGTGAACAGAAAAGGTGGTGGGAACATGGCTGCTCAAAGCAACGAAGCTCCGGTTATTATCAAGAAGGTCAAGAAAGTCAGTGGCGGCGGCCACCATGGCGGCGCGTGGAAAGTGGCATATGCCGACTTCGTCACGGCGATGATGGCCTTCTTCCTTCTGATGTGGTTGCTGAATGCAACCACCGAAAAACAGCGCAAAGGTCTGGCGGATTATTTCTCTCCCTCCATCCCGCTTGCCCGGGTGTCCGGCGGCGGCAATGGGGCCTTCCAGGGTGACACGATGTTCACCGAGGATGTGAAACCGCAAAACGGGATCGGCGCGACCAAGGAAAACCCGACTGACTCGAGCCGCGCGATGGGCGACACCGGCGTGGCGGACAACCAACAGAACGATGCCGAGGAGGAAGCCAGCTTCCGCCAGATCGCAGAAGAGCTGATGGGCCGCGGTGGCGAGAGCATGGTCAGCATCGACATGGCCCGCCATATCGTGACCCGCGTCACCGACGAAGGTCTGATCATCGAATTGTTCGAAACCAAAGATGCGCGGCTGTTCCAGGACGGCACCGATCATCCGACGCCCCTGATGCGCGATCTGCTGCGGATGGTGGCACGGGTCACCGCGTCCGTGGACAACCACGTGGCAATCAGCGGGCATGTTGCCTCAACCCCGGTTGTGATCGCAAGGAACCCGGTTTGGGCTCTGTCCAACGACCGCGCAAATGAGACCCGTGAACTGCTCGAAGCGGGCGGTATGCAGGCCAAGCGAATCTCCCGCGTGACAGGTCATGCAGACCGGGATCTGGTCTCTGCCAACCCGATGTCGGAACGCAATAACCGCATCGAAATCACGCTCCTGCGGAAGTGAACGCGCCATAAAAGCAAGGCAAATGCGGCTAACAGATAGATTGGATTTTATCTGTTAGCCGCACGTTAAGCACAAGCGCGGTAGTTATTTATTCGAAGACAAAATCAAGATGCAGCAGAAAGGCGTATCTAATGTCCATTTCCTCTTCGCTGAATGCTGGCGTAGCCGGGCTTGCCGCGAACTCCAGCCGACTGGCGTCTATTTCAGACAATATCGCGAACGCGTCGACCGCAGGGTACAAACGCGTCGTAACATCATTTGAATCCATGGTGATTTCGCAATCCGGTGGCACCTATGCCGCTGGCGGTGTGTCGGTCTCCAATTCCCGCATGATCGACGAGCGCAGCTCGCTCATCTCGACAAGCAACGCCACGGACCTCGCCGTGTCCGGCAAGGGGTTCCTGCCCGTCGCGAGCCTCGCCGAGGTGGAGGCCGGTGAAGCGCCTAACATGCTTCTGACCACCACTGGCTCCTTCCGCACCAACGACGAAGGATACCTGACCACAAAATCCGGTCTGGTCCTGTTGGGTTGGCCCGCAAACGCGGACGAGACATTCCCGACCGTTGCACGCGACACCGACGATCCGCTTCAGCCGATCAAATTCGACACCTCGCAGCTGAGCGCCGCCCCCACCACGGCAGTGAGCCTGGGCGTCAACTTGCCGTCTGATAGCGCGGTAACCGGCTCCCCCGGTACTGCTGAGGAAAACACCATCCAGTATTTTGACAACCTGGGTGGCCAGCAGGATCTCGACATTGTCTATACGCCGACCGGCCTTGCAGACAACGAATGGACCATGGAGCTGACCGACGGCGCGACCGGCACCGTGATTGGCGAATACACACTGACGTTCGATGATTCCGCCACTGGTAAAGGCACCCTGATGTCGGTCGCCACAACGACCGGCGGCGCCTATGACGCGACCTCGGGTACGATTATCGTGACGACAGATAGCGGTCCGATCGAAATCGAAATCGGTGTGATGACCCAGCTTTCCGGCGCATTCTCGGCTGCCACTATTGAAAAGGATGGCTATGAAGCTGCCAGCTTCGCCGGCGTCGAAGTCGATGAAGGCGGTTACGTGCATATCCTCTATGAAAACGGCAGCAACCGGATCGTATATCAGATCCCGCTTGCAGACATGCCCAACCCCAACGGCATGAAATCTCTGGACAGCCAGACATTTATGCCGTCGTCGGACAGTGGCGCCTATTATCTGTGGGACGCGGGTTCCGGCCCGACAGGGACCGTGGCCGGATATCGCCAGGAGGAATCCGGCACTGATGTCGCGACCGAGCTGACCTCGATGATCCAGACCCAGCGGGCTTATTCGTCGAATGCAAAGGTCATCCAGACCGTCGATGAAATGCTTCAGGAAACAACCAATATCAAGCGCTGATAAAATCAGCGCTTCCCCCTAACACATAGTCACAGAAGGTGATCCGGGATGTCTCTATCGACCGCCCTCAACAACGCGATGAGCGGCCTCGCGGCGACCAGCAGGTCGACCTCCGTGGTATCCGACAACCTCGCAAATGCACTCACCGAAGGGTATTATCGCCGTAGCTTGGAGCTCAGCTCCAACGGGGCAGCGGGCGGCGTGTCAGTGGGCGGTGTACGCCGCGTCTTGGATCCGGCCCTTCAAAAAAGTGTCCGTGCCGCTGAGGCGAACCATGCTGCGACGTCGGTTACAACTGATTTTTATACCGGCGTCTCGCGGCTGGTAGGGAGCGTGAACGACGGATATTCCGTCGCCCAACGCTTCAACGACTTCGAGTCCGCGCTGATTGAGGCCACCTCGCTGCCCGAATCCGACGCGCGCCTGAATGATCTCGCCATGCAGGCGGAAGAGCTGGCCGTTTCGATCAAGGAAGCCGCAGATGGCGTGTCCACCCTGCGCAACAAGGCAGAAGACACCATCGCTTCGCTGATCGAGGGGTTGGAAAAGGACCTGGAGAACCTCAAAGACACCAACAAGAAAATCCTGGCCGCAGAGATTCGTGGCCAGGATCCCTCCGGGCTGGAAGACCAGCGGGACAATCTGATTGACTCGATCAATGAGGTCATCCCGGTTCAGATCTTCACCCGGGACAACAATCAGGTTGCGCTCTATACCAACTCTGGGATCAAGCTGCTCGATGGCGGGTCCGTGGCGGAGTTCTCCTTTGCCGAGACCTCTATCGTCACCCCCTACATGAGCCTTGCGAATACTCAGCTTTCCGGTCTGGAGATCGACGGCAAACAGATCGATACCTCGATCAATGGCAAGATCGGCGGCGGTAGTCTGGCGGCGCAATTTCACGTGCGGGATGTCGCCGCAGTCGAAGCACAACAAGATCTGGATACCATGGCCGGGGATCTTATCCTGCGCTTCCAGGACCCGTCTGTCGACCCCACGCTGGGGGCAACCGATCCTGGCATCTTCACGGATAAGAACGCCTTCTACGATCCCGCCAATGAGCTGGGCATCGCCAACCGAATTCAGATCAACAGCGTGATTTCTATCGGCGGGAGCGCCGAAACCTGGCGCCTGAGAGACGGGTTGAACGCCGCCACCCTCGGCGAGCGCGGCGATACGACCATCCTCAATAATTACGCAGAAGCCCTGGAAGCGACCAACTCTCTCTCGTCTCCTGGGCTCGGCACAGGTGACTACAGCGCCTATTCGATCGCATCGAATTTGATGACGAATTTCACCCAGCAAAACACCTGGGCGGAACAGGATCTGGCGTATTCATCAGCGATCTACTCCGACATTCGTGCCCGCGAATTGGAACAGGGTGTCGATACCGACTCCGAGCTGCAAATGCTCATGCAAATCGAAACCATTTATGGCGCCAACGCCCGGATGATTAAGGCGATTGACGAAATGATGCAGGAATTGATGGGGCTCTAAACTATGAACGTAACATCCTTTGGTGATATGGCGCAGTTCTTGCTCCTGCGTAATCGGTCAGTGGAACTGAACAAAACCCTCGACACTTTGACCGAGGAAATGAGCACAGGCGTCGCGTCGAACCTGCCTGAGCGGCTCGGCGGTGATCTCGGCTTTGTCGCAGATCTGGAACGCTCGATTTCCAAGCTGGGCAGCTACAAGGTCGCCGCTCAGGAAGCGAGCCTGTTTGCCGCCACCGCACAAAGCTATCTGGAGCGTATCAACGACAATGCGCTCAATCTTGGTGCGGATATCCTGTCCTTGAGCAGCAGCGCAAACGAAACCACTGCGCAAGAGCTGTCCTCGCAGTCGATGACATATCTCAGAGAAGCCGTCTCCAACCTCAACGGCCAGCTCTCCGGTCGCAGCCTGTTTTCTGGAACGGCCACGGAAACCACGCCGCTCGAGAGCGCAGATACGATGATGACCGCTCTGGTCGCCGAGGTTGGTGCGCTCACCGACCCGGATAGTATCGTGACCGCGGTGGACAACTGGTTTTCCAACCCGGCGGGGTTCGACACTGTCATGTACAACGGCTCAACCAGCAGCATGGCTGCGGTGCGCATTGGCCCCAATGAGGAGGTGAATTTCTCTCTCCGGGCGGATGATGACCGTTTCAAACAAGCAATGAAGAGCTTTGCCCTGGGGGCTTTGGCCAGCTCGAATTACCTCAGTGGTCTGTCCACGGTCGAGGCATCGGGACTGGTGGAGCGCGCAGGTGAGCAGATGGTAAACGCCCAGAGCGATCTGACCAACGTGCAGTCTGATCTCGGTTTTATCGAGGCGCGCATTGAAGAGACCCAAACCCGAAATGCAGCAGCCCTGACATCGCTCGGCACCACGCTGAACGATCTTATTCTGTCTGACCCGGCCGAGACGTCCAGCCGGATCAAGGAAGTCGAGTTTCAGCTGGAAGCGCTCTATTCCATTACGGTGCGGTCGTCGAAACTCAATCTGCTGAATTACATGTAATGCGTAAAATTCTCCAAATCCTGATGACCTGCCTGTTGCTGCCAACGCTGGCGCAGGCCAATGCAATTCGCCTCAAGGACCTTGTCGAATTCGACGGGGTCCGGGGCAACGACCTCGTGGGCTACGGTCTGGTTGTCGGCTTGAACGGAACCGGCGACGGGTTGCGAAACTCGCCCTTCACCGAAGAAATCATGACCAACATCCTGGAACGGCTCGGCGTGAACGTCTCGGGCGAACAGTTCCGCCCCAAGAATGTGGCGGCGGTTTTTGTCACCGCCACCCTGCCCCCCTTTGCGCGGGTTGGCGGCACGATTGACGCCTCTGTCTCGGCGATCGGCGATTCCAGCAGCTTGCTGGGCGGGACCCTGATCATGACGCCGCTCAATGCGGCAGACGGGCAGATCTATGCGGTTGCCCAAGGCACAATCCTGGCCGGTGGGACCGTGGCGCAGGGCGATGCTGCGACCGTAACCGAAGGTGTGCCCACCTCAGGTGTCATTCCTTCCGGCGCACGTGTGGAACGGGAGATCGACTTTGATCTGTCTTCGCTGAACTCCATGCGCCTTGCCCTCCGGGAGCCGGATTTCACCACTGCCGGACGGATTGAACAGGCGATCAACAACGAGTTTGGCCGCAATGTCGCGATCATGCGGGATTCCGGGACAGTGGAAATCGACATCACGCGCACCAATTCGCGCTCCACGGCGCATGCGGTCGGGCGTATTGAAAACGTGCTGGTCGAACCTGAACGTAAGGCCCGCGTCGTTGTTGATCAGTCCTCTGGCACGATCGTGATGGGCAGCGATGTACGGATTTCCCGTGTTGCCGTCGCCCAGGGGAACCTCACGCTCCGGGTGGAGGAAGCGCCTCTGGTGTCGCAACCCAACCCCTTCGCCGATGGAGAAACGGTCGTCGTCCCCCGCACCAATGCGCAGATCCAGAACGGGGATGGCATTCAGCTGGCAGAGGTCCAGGAAACCACCTCCCTGTCTGATGTCGTGGCCGGCCTCAACGCCTTGGGCGTGTCCCCCCGGGATATGATCGACATTCTAAAAACCCTGAAAGCCGCAGGCGCGCTGCACGCGGAGTTCGTCGTCCGATAAGAAAAACGCTATCCTCTCAATGGGGATAGCGACCATCGCAGGTGTACCCTTAGCCCCCCTGCGGCGCCAAGCTGCAAAGCTTGGGGAGAGAGTTGGCCGGACCTGTGCCTGCTACAATCCTTCGACCATATACCCGGATCTGATTTTGCCTTGCACGGTTGATATCAACGGTTTAAACGGTCGCCTGTTGATGCCTCAATAGCTCAGCTGGTAGAGCAGGTCCTTCGTAAGGACAAGGTCGGGGGTTCGAGTCCCTCTTGAGGCACCACCAACTCTTTTTATGGTGGTCAAGATTGGTCAAATATCTGCAAAATATGCGTTATTCGCGAGGCCGTGCAACTGTCGCTTGCCTGTGAAGCGTAAAAATGCGCATGTTGTTACGCATATTTTCCGCATTTAGAGCGTGGTGCGTAATTCATGGCGACCTTTCGCAAAACCAAGACGGGCTGGCGGGCCGAAGTGGCAAGAGCAGGCGTTCGCGCCAGCAAGGTGTTTCCTTCCAAGAGAGAAGCTCAAGACTGGGCCAGCCGCAAAGAATATGAGATCCTGAACGGGGCGAAGATCTCTGCCAAGATGAAGTTACGCGATCTCTTTGAACGGTACGCCCGTGAGGTGAGCTCGAAGAAGCGCGGCTATAAGTGGGAAGCGCTTCGCTTGAACCGATGGGGCCAATCCGATCTTGCCGACAAGACCCTCTCCGAACTCTCGCCTGCAGATTTCGCCGCGTGGCGTGACGCCCGGTTGCAAAAAGTGGCGCCCTCAACAGTGCGGAGAGAAATGACCCTCATGGGGTCTGTGTTCTCCGTAGCTCGGCGGGAATGGGGATTGATGGGAGATTCGCCCCTAACCGATGTTCGTAAGCCGCAAGAGTCAGCTGCGCGGGATCGTTTGCCGACGAGCGCGGAATTGGAGCGCCTTGAACTTTCCGCAGGCAATGATCTCAACAATGCGACGGCGCGCGCGTTTCACGCATTCCTGTTTGCCGGAGAAACCGCAATGCGCGCCGGCGAAATCGTCGGCATGAAGTGGGAGCATATCGACCTTAAACGCCGGGTTGTGGATCTACCCATGACCAAGAACGGAACGTCACGGCAAGTCCCGCTTTCACGCCGCGCTGTGGAGATGCTGGAGAGGCTACCAGAATTTGATCCTGTATTCGCACTCGATTCGCGGCAGTTAGACGTTCTGTGGCGCAAGGTGAGGGATCGGGCCGCGGTTGACGGGTTAACATTTCACGACTCACGACATTGGGCGATCACGATGCTAGCCAAGAAACTTGATGTGATGGATCTGGCGCGGATGGTGGGCCATCGAAACGTGAACCAACTTCTTACCTACTACAACGAGAGCGCCGAAGATCTTGCGAAGCGGCTTGATAAATGATCGAAGGTTGCTGCATCGATCATTTATCGTGCGAAGGAAGCGGTTGCGGTCACATGTATTCGGTACCCGTGTACGCGTCGTGATGTTACTCCATATAGTAACGAATACTGGTAGAGCACCTATCGATCCATTTGCGGCGCTCTACTCAAGGGTCAGCTAGGCGCAGATAGCTGACCCTGCAAAACTGCAAACTATTGCTATCTTTCACGGCAACCCCGGTGCGGTTCAGACATTCGTCATTTGCTCCAGTTTCTGAAACTGTAGCCCACTCTACGCAGATCCGCTCCGGCCTCTACTGGGAGTGGCCATCGAGGATAAAAGTGCCTGATTCAAATTACCGGTACCTAACCACCTGCGAAGTCCAACCCAATTCTAGTGACCGCGCCTCCAAGGCGCTGCACGAGATTTTGAGCGTACTCGTACCTAAGCTGATAACGGACCTCGCATTGATGGTTAGTCATTCCAAAAGCGTCGGCGTCATGGTTCATTTCAGAGCGTGAAGCATTGAACTTGTAACCTTCATCAAAGACACCCCGATTGTCCGCATAGAACACCTCTGTCTCAGGCATCGCATCGGGGCTGGATACAATCTCGAACACCGAAACGCCGTCCTCTGAGTTGAAGAACAGGTACCGGTTACTCTGAACATTATCAGGCAGTTTGTTTGACTTTCTCTCGTGAAGCTTTAGCGCTGTGAACCTAAGCCGGCTCCCATGTAAGCTGATATTCTTTTGGGAAATTTGCGCCGGGACTGTGTCACACAACGGCGAAACGCAAATCCAAGTATCTCCTGCGGCGTCAAAGATATGGCCTGTCTGAATATGCCACCCGCCAACGTCATCACTGCAAACCAGGGCGTTGTGAAAAAGTTGTGCCCTCTTCAGTTGTTCAGCCTTGCTCAGGTCAACCTGATAGTGATTTCTCACCACCGCGATGTTATCCGCCTCGTTTTCTTGCCTTTGAGACTCAACAAGCCTTTCAGCAAACAATCGCACTCCTGGGAGCACTTCGGAGATCATCGACTCAATATGACGCCTTACCGTGCGATCAATTGTCGTCTTACGGTTTTCTTGGCTAGAAAGCAGCAGTTCTTTGAACCAAAGTGCGGACGAATGGTTGTCTGCAAGCGCCCGATCCTGCATTTCGACGCCCTGATTTTCGATATCTGCTGACATTTTAGCAAGCAGAAGTCGCGATGGCCTTGGTTTCCAATCAGCCAATGCGGCTCGTAGAGCGTCTAATAGCGGCTCTTTTGATTGCTTGGATGAAAATGTGATGAAACCTCTGTCTGAACGTATCCACTTCACGTTGCCAGAGTCACGAAAGCTCGACACACGACAGTTCTCCTGGCTCAATTGGTCAGCAACACTATCTTGGTAAGAAAGAACTGCCGACATCGCCATCACGAGCCAATACTTCTTGTGCAGATCTATGTCTGCAAACAACTTGTTTAGCGAAGCAAACTCGGCCTGCCCGGACATAACCTTTCGGATGTTTTTACAGTCAGCGACGACCGAAGCATATTGTCGAAAACCAGCGGCCGCGCTGAGTTGATCAGAAAAATTATATGGAAGTTTCGTTTCCTCGTATGCCTCTTCAAGCTTGGCTTCAGCTTCTTCAGACAGTGCAGGCAAGCGATCGCTTTCAAGAAGGCCGATCAAAAAGCTTTCAAACACTTCGTCGAGGTTCTTATTGGTGTTAACGATGATCAGATTGAAGTGGTCGCTAGCGAAGAGTTTACGTGCGATCCGAAGAGAGCGTGTGTGGTCTTCGGCATTATCTGGATCAAGCTGATAATCTAATACCAGGAGATCAGTTTGGTGAAGGTGTGCCGCCCCGTCGACTTCCTCATCGTCAGTAAGATTCTGAGCGTCATGTATGTCGAGGATATACTTTTTTTCCTTAGACCGGAATTCGCTCACAACATCGATAACTTGTTGTGGGTCTCTGACCCATTCCTTTTGTTTCGGCTCTACAGCATCGGCGCTTTCGCTTTTTGCGTTGGCGCCTAGGACTTCTTCAATCGTTGGATAGTCGTCATCAACAATCACTACAGAGCGGATTGGATCAATAAATGCTTCTTCGATGAAACTCTGAAAATCTTCAGCCATTCTCGAACTCGGCTCCATTCAAAACGATCAAAAAATTTGCACCAGAGAGCAGCTGACTTGCGGCGTCCCCGGAATATGAAATGGAATGCCCACCAGAGATCAGATTTGCCTTCGCGAGGTAGAGACCCACGCCACGCCCGCCCTGAATCTTTCTTGTGAAGAACAGCTTAAAGAGGTTGTCGACGTCTTCAGGCGCAACACCCGGGCCACTATCTGCTACCACAACTTTCTCCGACGCTACGTCGAACAAAATCTCACGGTGCTCGTTGTTGCTTGTACCGACCCAGTAGATGCTGTTGTTCACTAGGTTGATGAAAACTGGAAGCAGCCTGGAAGGTTGATCAAAAACCCTAAAATTTCGAAAAGCCTCGGTTGACTTTAGCTCAATGCGGTTCTTTGTCAGGCTCGGCCCGAAAAAGTCTTGAATGTAGTCGCGTATTTCAACACCGGTGATCCACTTCTCCACCTTGAGCCCGGACAGCCTAAGTGGCGACAGAAAGCGGAGTTGGTCGGTGAGGCCTTCGTATCCGAGCGTTATGTCTCGTACAGCTTTGGTTTCCGACAGTTCGTCCGGTAAGGCCCTAAGGCCCGCGGCAATTATGTCATCAAAGTCTTGAAGGTCGTGACCGGTGATTTCCACAGCTATCCCGAGTTGGGCTAGGCTATTCAGTCGATCAAGCTCGGCTCTTGCTTCAGCCAGTTCTTCCATCCCACGGGTAGCGAGATGTTCAAGATCGATGCTTTCCTTTAGCCCTTCTAGCGCACGCACGTATGGTTCAAATATATCCTCATTTTCCTCAGAAATGTTGCGATCCAGAGTTGTGAGTTTGGTAGATGCGGATTGAAAAGTCTCGCGTTCAGCTTTGAAGAGCTGAAGCACCGCCTCGGCCTCGTCTTTGAACAGTGCTTTTCGTTGGTCCGAGAGTTCTGAAATGCGTTTGAATTCATCAGTTTGAAGTGAACGCACGAGCTTCTGCCAGTGATTTACGCGAGCTGAAATTCGGTTGCGTGACTTTTCAAGCTGGCTCTCGAGGACTGACAGCGGGTCGGATGGGCGGAACTTCTCGACTGCCTCATCGACAGCCTTGGAAACTGTAGTATAAAGCTGCCGTGCACGAGCAGCCTGAGATCTGTATGTCGCGTAGTTTTTCCTCTGTCGAGGCGACATGGAACGTGGCGCGCCAGGAATAGTTGCTGACGGTAGGTGATCTCGAAATGATGAAATCAGTTCCTGCTTCTCTGCGATTTCAGCATCGCTTGTGATGCTAAGATTTTGGGCGGCACCCTCTAGTTGCTCAACCAAGATTGGAAGGTTTGTAAGGCCTTCCTTCAAGTTTCGGGCAAACGTTCGTTTGTTCTTTGCTCTTAACTTTTCTTGGTTCTGAGCATCGCGCTCTTGCTTTTTCGTTTCCTTAACTTCCGGCAGAACCTCTTTCCTAACCGGCGCGTCGGTACCAAAGTACTTTCGAGCCGACTGCATAAGTAAGTTCACACCGATGTCGCGCAAAGCCTTTGCAGACCTGTTGTCAATGAACCCTTCGCGGCCAGCCTTGTCCTTTAAGTTTGGATTGCCTTCACGGGTCGTTGCAATTCGGCCGAACATTTGGCGGTGGTTCCAAAATTCACGACCTGCGTTTCTCGAACGTCTTTCGTCCATTTCAAAGAAATCATTGTCGCTCCTGCCATATGGCAAGACACGCAATCCATCTCTAAATACCATGAAGCCACTATAGATGCCGGCCATTTCCTTGAACCTGTCGTGCTCGGCTTTCTCGTGCGTCGAATTCATGTAGTCGAATTCAATCGCTGAGATGTATATTTCGAAAGGGCCTAATCTAGTATCAGAGCGGGTAGGAACCTCGATGTTTGAAGCAGGCAGAATTTTCACTTCGTCTGGCAACCAGCTTCCAAATACCTTCACGCGACCGCGAAAAACGCCTTCCTCGTCAACTTCACCGTCTATACAGTGCTCCATTTTGGACACTTGGTGCCGTGATATACCGATGTCCCTTCCAATGATTTTTCTACTCTTGTCATCATTCCAGACTCGGACATGGTATCCAAAATTTTCAAAGAAATCCGGTATATTTTCAGCGTTTGCGTCAATGTAAGGGTCTACAAAGCTAGCTAGTGTTTCGCGGAAGTTTTTTCGGGTTCTCTCTTCGGTTGGTTTTAGTTTTCCGTCCAACAGCTGAGCCCGCAGGTCGTAATTGATCCCTGATACAATCAAAGCTGTACCACTGTCCGAATCTTCTTGCGCAACAGTCCACCCAGATAGGTGATCCAAGGAGAAGTTGAGCTCACGTATACTATGAATAATCGCCTTCGAAGTCACGCCACCAACCCGTTCAGGCAGATTGTCAAAATCAACCCAAGCTCGAGCAATTCTATCTGCGTTGGCCCGTTGTTCGGCGCTCGCTTCGTCGGTGAGCGATGACTTCAGCGGTTCGATGTTCTGGACGAGTTCTTCAATCATGCTTGGCAAGCGTTCGAATGCTTGGCAAAGATCAGAAACTTCGACGGTCGGAAAGAAGATGTCAGCAAGATTCAGGTAGGGATTTTCGAACAACCGCCAATCGATCAAGGACGTAACGAACTCCTCGTTTGATCGTTTGGAGATCAGGAGCAATGTCGGTCCAAGGTTCGCGCAAGAGAGCCGGCCAATGCCTTTCTGGCCTTGCTTCACTCGTTCCTGCAGCCCCTTTCGGTCTCTAATCGGGACTCGATCAGAGGTCGCTTTAGACTCCGTTCCAATAACCAGCCAACGATCTTGAAACTCCTCCAAGTTCATCCCGTGGCCATTGTCGGACACAACAGCTACTGGCGATTTGCCATCGAAGATGTCCAGGGCAACATCTGTGGCATATGCATCAAAAGCATTTTTCCAGAGCTCTGAAATAGCCGTAGGGCAGTCCGCAACTTGCTCGCGACCTAAGTGATCGACCGTTCTTGCTCTAGTTTTAAAGCCTGAACGCCTCATAAGTTGGGTTCCTTGAGGAACGCCCCACTCACATCAACCTCTCCCAAGTTTAAATCCTCAAATAGTTGTTTTATAATGATTTCTGCCATTTTGACTGGAACTGCATTGCCAATCTGTTTCCCAGCAGCCGTTAAGCCGCCTTCAAAGACAAAACTGTCGGGGAAGGTTTGGATTCTAGCGGCCTGACGGACAGTGATCCCATGATGCTCAGTCGGATGCACAAACCTACCCTTAGATGGGTTTATGCAAGCCGTTGTCATTGTCGGGGCTGGCAACCTTGAATCTATACGGCCATACACGTCTTTGTGGCCATCGTGGTCCTTGTGACAAGGGAGGGTTCGGCCCGAATCTCGTCTCGAGCCACCATTTAATGGGGTGTTCTTAAACGCTTTGATTAATTCGTCATTATGCTTCATATGTAAATCATTAGGATCGCCGCAAGGCGCTGAAACAAAAGCACTTTCACAAGAAATCCATCTTTTCAAAGGGTCGCCATTTATTTCAGTGTGTGTTGGGGGTGGCGGCCAATCCAAATCGGCTACTAGATCTCCTTCTCGTACACCTAGTATAAAGACCCGCTTCCTTCGTTGCGGCACGCCAAAATCTCGGGCATCTAAAGTCACTGGATCAAGGATTGTGTAACCTTCGCGAGCTCCAAGTTCGTAAAATTTTTCCAAATATTCGCTATGCCTTGGCCAAAGTAAACCTGGCACATTTTCCATCAGAAAAGCTTTGGGGCGCAGCGATCTGACGAAGTCAAAGTATCTGTAAATTAAAGAATTACGGGGATCGCCGACGCCCGCGTCCTTTATTCTATGAGTAGAGAAACCTTGGCAAGGTGGTCCACCCAAGAGTAAATCACATTCTGCACCATTGTTGAAATGTGCTTTTGCCAACTTTTCTGGATCAAGCGTAAGAATGTCCTCTGTGTAGAGTGTAGTCTTCCCAGCTTCACAGAAGTTTTTTCGGTAGGTTCTTGCGGCAAATTTGTCGAACTCAACTGCAAAAGTAACCTGAGCACCCGCGTTGCGTGCCCCTAAAGAAAAGCCTCCTGCACCAGCGAACAAATCTACTACTTGTGGCACACAGCGTTGCACTGTTGCAGCCACACTCAGCGCGGTATCTGGATTGGTATGCTCTAACCTCATTATGATGGTCTTCTTTGTGTACACCACTAGCTGCAAGCTCACTCCAACGAGGAGGCGCATATTTTATATTTTCTGAACGATAACCCTCTCAGCTGACTTGAACAACCACATGATGAACAATCTTCCTTTGGTCGCAAACACATCGTCAGATGAAGCAATGCTCAAACGCCCAATTGTAACGATTAGCTATCGTTGATTGGTCTGCTCAAGTGCAAATGGACTGCTACTGCATGTTGGCAGCGAGGGTCTTCTCTCGTCCGCTTGTTTGAAGGCTTCCGTACTAGGATTGCACAGATCGTGTCCGCTCCGGGACGCCTGCCGCCAGATACCAATGCGACGTACGCGAGGGCAGTCTCCAGCACGCGTAGTCCTTACTGGTTAGAGAATGCAAATCGGCGATAAAACCTGCCCGCCATAGCTGATAGGCTGGCCATGAACAGCGTTGATGCAGAGAGGTTTCGGTCTTCGCTTTTTGCCACAGTCTGATTAGCTAAGCTGCACCCGACGGGTCTTGCCGCTTCCGCTGGCTTTCAGTTCTCCGCTATTGATCTTGCGCCTAATGGTCGACGGGTCGCATTTCAAGATGCGCGCAGCCTCTGGGATGGAAAGCCAGTCCTCACGACGCGACAGCTCTGCCGATGCAAGCAGCTTTTCGATCTTGGCGAGACGATCAATGAGGTCGCTGAGCGCGCCAGCATCAACCGCGATGAGTTGTTGGGTCATATGCTATCCTTCATTGCTGCGGGAGCAATCATTTCATTTGGTGTGTATGTGAGTGGTGGTCAGCGCGTTGTTGGCGCCAAGGATTGGCCGTTGTATGGGCAATCCGGGCGGCCATCGCTGGCGCGGCGGGGTGCGCGCGCAGAGGCGGTTTTGATCCAGAGGCTCAGCGCGCTTTGGCGGGATGTGCCAGTGCATTGGATGCCCATCAGGTCCACAAGCCAGAGCGCCTCGTCATAGATCCACGCATCTGACATGGGCGCAGTGATGCATCCGCCGAGATCCGCGAATTGCTCGGACCTCTGATGCATCGGTGTCGCCCGGAGTGTTTCCGTCGCGGCATAGAGCGCTAGGGTGTTGATTGAGGTGGATGATGCGCGGGCGGTGGGCAACTTGGAGGATTGAGCCGCCCGCGCCTGATCCGCACCAGACGTGTGGTGCGAAACCTCGGTGTTGGGTACGCCGCGCAATCCTCCAACGCGGCGCAGGTGTTCAGTGACCTTAGACGGGCGGAGCCCGTGGGGGTCGTCCACCATGGGTTCGGAACCTTGAGAGATAGGGTTTGTCATTGCGGGTGCGCCTCGCCTTACGCCGCATGGGGGCCATGCGGAGTAATCTGGCGATCTGCCATGACGCGACGAACCTTCTGGCCGACGCGATCGAGGACCTGCTCGGTCGGTTCCGGCGTCGGCGCCGGGCGCTCGACCAGATGCGCAGCGCGCAGGCGCACTGGGTCAAAACCCTGGCCGCGCGCGGCCTTCAGTGTTGCCCATGCAGTTGTGAAGAGGTGCGGGCTGTCGAGGTGTTCCTCGGGTGAGCCTGCGATCTGCTGCGCGTCCCGCAGCACGGTTTCCAGTCTGTCTTGCATTCAATCCTCCATCGGTTGATGGGAGATTGATAAATGGGGACAATATTCCCTGTCAACGAGAAATGGGGATATTTGTCCCGAAAATGTGCGCGCGACACCCCATCCCCTTTGCTCAAAGGGAGATTCGGGAAGCGTAGAATTTCTATGAGAGTTAGCTTAGAGCCTTCTGGCGAGGTCTGACGGCCAGTGTAGGCGAACGCGTGCAGCCCACTTGAGCCGAGTATTCCAGATATTGTTCGCGCCCGGATTCAAGCTGATCAGATGGAAAAGGCCGGGTTCATCTCCCGCTTTCACCTGCTTCACCCACCCCATGCCTTCTTCATCTTCACACACACATCGATGCCCGATGACATCACTAGGCACACTGTCATGACCATTTCGCGAATAAAATAGAAGGTCACCTGCCGAATACACAGGCTCCATGCTATCACCTTCAACCTCAACAGCGACTACGCCACTGGGAGAGAGTCCTGGTGGGCAAATTACCTGCGGCCCGTCGCCCTTTGCATATGCGTCAAATACAGGGACGGAAGCACCGGCACCTACCTTGCCTGCGATGGCGATGGTGGGCGTTCCTTCGAATTCACCAGCCATAAAGCTCTCAAGTGAGATGCCAAGAGCGGCGGCTATGCGAAGTGCATCTTCAGCATTGGTGCTCTGGGTTTTGCCCTGGTTGATTTTCTTGAGCTGCTCATACGAAACCCCAGCCTTTTCGGCCAGTTTTCGCATCGATAGCCCAGATGCTGACATGGCCCCATTGAGCGCTTCTCGGAATGATAAAGGCATGTGGAGACAATAGTCCCGCAATTCCTTTATCGATAGGAGATGATTGTCCCTTGCGTGATGGGGATTATAGTCCCTATATGGTGGCATGATGAATGCTCAGCTTATTTCTGAAATTGAGTGCTATGCGGCTGAAAGGCACGTTGCACCAGCCACCGTTACAAGTCGCGCGGTTGGAAACAGTCGGCTCTATCGCCGTTTGAAGGACGGGAAAAGCTGCACGCTTTCCGTCGCCGAGAGGTTGCGTAAGTACATGGCTGATAATCCGCCATCCAGCGAGGGAGATCTCGCCGCATGAGCCGCCCGCGTCTAACCCTGATCGTGAACAATGATGTGCCATGCGATGAGCGTTGCACGTCTGCTGACCAAGCGTCTTGGTCAAATCAGTTGGACCCCTATGCGCTGAAGGTCAGCGCGCCTGACCTTTGGTCGGCCTATTTCCACGCGCGGTTTCATAGCCCGCGCGAGGTGGCGCTGTTTTGCGATGTGTCATTTCAGACCGCGCTCAACTGGTGGGGTGCGGTGACAGCACCTGCCAGCCATACTGCCTTGCTGATGATCCTCACTGATCCAAGCGCGGCGGCATTCTTTCAGGATCAATTGGCGAGGGCCGCATGATGTTGCAGAGATCCTCACCCCGTATCGAACGGATCGCCTATCAGATCTGGTGGCTAATCCAAGACAGCGCCGGGGAATGCACCCTGCGGGATATGGCCGAATTTACCGAGGCCTCGATGCAGACCTGCTCTCAGATCTGCCGCTATCGGGGCTGGGCCGGGTCCTACCGCAAAATGGCGCGGAGCAACGCGCTGGATAACGGCCCACTGATGATCGAGGCGCTGGATAGCGAGCTGTCAGCCCTGTTCGGGGAGGCGGCCTGATGTTGTGCGCAACAGGGGGCCGCTATGGCGCTTGATCCAGTTCGAGATGCGCGCGGCGCACCGCGCTACCGCTGCATTTGCGATGACTGCGGGCGCGAGGACACGGTCGCGGCCCGCCATGGGCGGGATGGCAGCGACGGGCACGGCCAGGCGGTGTCCAAAATTCAACGGTTGGGGTGGTCCTACATCGGCAAACGGCTGCGGTGCGGCACCTGTGAGGCAAAAAGAAAGGTGGAGAAAATGGCAGCAAAAACAGAGCAGAAAACACCTGCCGAAACGGCCCCGCGTGAACCGACGCGGGTGCAAAAGCGCGAGATCATGGAAATCCTAAGCGAGGTCTATGATCATGATCGGCAGTGCTACTGCGGTGGCGAAACTGATGACACGGTGGCCAAGGTGCTGAATGTCATGCCGGGCTGGGTCGCGGGCATTCGGGATGAGTTCTTTGGGCCGGGTGGCAGCAATGACGACATGGCCGCCCTTGGCGATGAAATCCGCAAGTTCATGCAGGACACGCAAGCGCGCCTGACCGCCGCGAAATTGGAGGTGGAGAGCCTGGAGGCTGTGATCTGTCGCGTGTCCTCGATGTCCAAGACGCTGGATCAGATCAAAGATGCTGTTGGCCCGCGTAACCTGGTGAGGGTCAAATGACACAGGTTGCGCAGGTCAAGCTGGTGGAGGCCTCGGATCTGCCAGAATACCCGATCTCGGCAGAAAGCCGGTTGGACTCGCATTACTTCATGCCGTTCAACCATGATCGCTATGACCGCAGTGATTTTCGGCGCAAGGCCTACCGCGACCCGGAAGTCGGCTTTTTCGGTATGGAGCTGTTCTTCAAGTCGCATGGTGAGGCCCCCTTGGGAACCTTGCCCAGCGACGACGACAGTTTGGCCTTTCTGCTGGGGTTGCCGCTGGAGCGGTGGATCTCGCTCAAAGAGCGGGCGTTTAACCCGCTCTATAACTGGCACCCGGTGCGCTGTGACAATGGCGCAATTCGACTCGCACATCCGGTGGTGCAAGAGGTGATGGAGGCCGCGCTGCGCGGTCATCTGGAGCACAAGGCCAGCAATGAAGACAAGGCGGTCTACGCACGGCGAAAACGGCTGATCGAGGTTCTGCGCGACATCGGCTGCAGTGAGGATCTGTGTTCCGATGAGCTGGCCGTGGCTTGGGTGGATGACTGGCTACTCAAACACCACCCCGGTCAGAGGCGCATGCCGCAGTTCCAAGCCTCCATCGGGCGTGCTCTCAAAGAGGCCGTATCTGAGGGCATTGTGGGTCGTCCACGCCGCGCTCCCTGAAATCATTGAAGAAATCTGGCCACCTGTGGGCGGAACAGAACGGAACATACCAGAACAGTTCCGAACAGAATGGAACAGTTCCAGACATAAGAGAGGAAATGAAATGAGAGAATATGAAATGAGATTTCGTTCCGCTCCCACTCGGGCCGAGCAACCTGTGGATATGTCGGAACGCTGAGAAGAAGAGGTGCAGGAATGGATGCGAAAGAACAGGCAGCCGGTGAGGCGCGGGTGCAGGATTTGTTGATTACGCCGCTGGAGGCGTTGGGGCTGGCGCGGCCTTCCACGCTGACCAAGGCGCAGTTTGCGGTGATGCTCCGTGAGTTGCGCCAGAAGCTGGCGTATATGACCCCGGCCAGCCTTGCGATCTTGCGGGATTGGGTTGAGGCGCACCCGGGCGGCAAGGATAAGGATCGATTTCCGATTGGGCTCAAGATCCTGAACAAGGCGCGCGATATCCAGTTCCCGGACAGCGGGCCTTCGCCGTTGTTGTTGAAAGCCTTTACAGACGAACTTGGACATAAGGCACTTGCCGAGGGCTGGGCACCGGAGTTGCTGCGCTATTTGCGTGGTGCGCGCGTCTGGCCGGGGCCGTACACCATCACCCAGATCCGTAATGAAGCGGATGGGGCGGTGCGCCGTATGGCGGATATTGAGATGCGCGTTGGCCGTGGGGATCGGTTGTCGATGGAGGATGAGAGCTTTCGCGCGCGCCGGGCTGAAGCGCTGCAGAAATGCCGGGAGATTGCAGACCAGGCGCAGCGGGGTGCAGCAGCATGAGCGAGCATGTTGTGATCGTCGCCTCTGATGGCGTGGCGGATCTGACCCCGGTGGCAAAGTTCATGGCAGCGCGCCAGCTGCGCCTGAAGGCGGAGGCGGATCGCATCGAGGCGGTGAAAGCACAGGGTCATGTTCCTGAGGTCTGCGGTGATGCCATCCCCGAGGCACCGGCCCGGGGAGCTATTCGTGTATTCCAACCGATGAGCCTGTTTCCTGATGGCGAAAACGACTGGAAAGCCCGCCCCTCTGGCTATCGTGGCCGGTCGGCCATGCAGCGAGCTGACGTCTTCGACGTGATGGCGGCAAAGGCGGCCAGCAACGGCAAGCCCGCGCCCTTTACCCGCGCGCAGGTGGCTGCAGGGCGGTATTACCGGGATCTGGTCGAACGCCACGCCTGCGCCGGTGTGCGCTGTTCCTCTGTCGAGGCCATCCGCAGCGGCGGCGGCAGTGGCAGCTTCATTGATGCGGTGCTGCGGGATCGCGAAGAGATCGAACGGATCCGCAGACGCATCGGTACTGGCACTGCCATGGCAGTGCGCAAGATCCGACCGTCCAAACGTGGCTCACGCGTGAACATCACGGATCGGCGGCTCGTGGATATGGTGTGTCTGGAGGACAAGCCGATCAGTGCGGTGCTGCGGGCGCATGGGTGGAGTGTCCGGGGGCAGACCTCTAGAGCATTGCGGCAGGCTTTGGCGGAGGCGTTGGGGCGGATGGGCCAGTGATGTTTGAGATCATCCCAATGCGAACATGACCATCGTTGGCCATCATGACGCTCAAGACGCTTGACGGGATGGAAAGTTTGCTATTGGAACAAAATGGTGATTCTATGAGTTTGTACCTTCTGAAGGCTTCAAATGTGATGGGGGGAACGTATGCCTACTTGTATGCCTACTTACAGTAATCCCACTCCCACTAATTGGTATAAGGGGAGGGTTGAGGAGTTTGCTGAGCAGGTTCGTAGTCAACTCGGTTACGAAACGGGAAGCTCATTGAAGGAAATGCTATCAAGTCACGGGGCAAACATCTCATACACTGCGTCTAGTTTTGACGACCATGAGAGCGGCTCATTGATCGCCAGAAGCATTGATGACTTTGATATATACCTGTCGCCGAACACGTCTGTGGAGCGCGACAACTTCACCCTTGCTCATGAGCTTGCTCATTTGATTATGCACTTTGACGGTGAGGGCGAGATGCGTGCTACACGCTACGTCACGGATGATCCGATTCAGAAGAGAGCAGAGTGGGAGGCAAATTGGTTCGCGGCAGCGTTTTTGATGCCTGCCGCTGACTTCAAAGAATTTTATCTTAACTCTGATGGCGATCTTAAGTTAGTTGCTGATCACTTTAATGTAAGTATCAGTGCAGCTGATGTACGTGCAAGAGCACTAGATCTCCAGTAATGTAATATTACAAGAGGATGGAGCTTGAAGCATTCATCTCCGAAAAATCTACCTACACCCGAATATCGGGTGCGACTTTTCATGTCAGTCGATATTGTTGGGTCAACTAGATTTAAAAAACCGGACGGAAGTTGGAAGAAGCTATTTGTCCATTTCTTCAAAGAGTTCCCTAAAACCTTTCACTCCAAACTTGAATTAGGCACTTGCTGCGATTTTTGCAGCAAAGAAAAGAAAACATTCCCCAAAGTGTGGCGGACACGGGGCGATGAGCTAATATTCGTCATCACGCCAATCAGCATCAACAATGCTATATTCATCCTTAGTGGTTTCACCGAGGCGATCAGTGAGTACATGAGAAAGTATGATGATTTTGAGTTGAAAGGAAATGCATGGACCGCTGCGTTTCCGGTGCCTAACGTCTCCATTTTCACTCAAGATGTTGATTCCTTTCCCCATGAGGGAGTTATTAAAAGTCCTGAAAACCTAGATCGAGATAGCAATGAAGACTTGGAGATCGCGGCTGATGAAATGCCTGCTTATTTCGATTTCCTTGGAGTAGACATGGACATAGGTTTTCGTGTCTCTCGGAATTCTCGGCCAGACTTCACAACTATATCTCTGGGTTTAGCTTGTCTTTTATGTGAAGCCTCGGCTGATGATCAAAATGTTCAGGGTGGATTACTCTCACGTCTGAGCGTTGAGAGAAGGGAAGTATTTAAAGGTGTTGCGGATGAGCGTGCCTACCCTGTTTTGGGCTTTCTCGGTCAAAGCTCGTCAACTAGCACAACGAAGACGAGTTTGGATAGTCTGTTACTGACACCTAGGGGGAATGCAACTGAATTTCAAACAATACTAAAAGGAGAGCTGGCTGAACTAGAACACGACTGTCCTGTTTTGAAGTTGAATTGTGATGATAGGGATGTGGAAGACCCGCCTGCATATAAATATTTCCTTGCAGAGGAGCACGCTTATGGTGAGAAGCTTTCTCAAGCTAAGATGGAGTCTTCTGTTGATTCCGGAGCTAACGGGGCGGAAGTGCGCACTGAAGCTGAACTTTCTGATATTCTAAAACGCGTAGCTAACTTTACGAAGCTGCCACCGAAAGACAAAAAATGAGTGAACTCAAGCAAGATACTCTGATCGCGCAACATGAATATGTCCGTCACTATATAAATCAGGCAGATAGTAAGTCGGCTATTGGCCTTGTATCTTCATCTGCTCTTCTAGTGTGGGTAATTAAAAATTACTTTCCCGTCCTGTTGGCTGACAATGTTTGTTGGCCAACTAAGATCTTATTGATTTTTGCTTTTCTTGGAGTTGCCTCTACCGTAGTCTCGTTTGTGCTAGCTTTATGGCCTAGATTGACCGGAAGTAATGGGGGCGGTGTATTTTTTTACGTTGATGTTGCTAGTCATGCTTCATTGAATGATTTCCATTCTGCATATAAAGAATCTAGTTGCGAGGGTGTATCGAAAGAGATTTTAAATTCGATATACTTTTCCTCTAAGATATGCACGAAAAAATTCAAATTGATACAAAGGGGGATTGCGTTTGGTCTGGCGTCTGCTCTTCTTGTTGGAATATCTTTTCTTTATATTTAATTGGAAAATATCTACGGCGCAAAAACAGACTTTCTCGATTTAACGGGATTTGAGGTACATATCTGTGATGATGAATCCCCAAGGGCATCTTGCGGAGACGATGAATTTAGCTAGTCGGGAGGCATCCGCAGAGCATTGCGGAATGCGGTAAGCGTCAGGTCTGGCGGACGGTTTTGCGCCACCTAGGTAAGTGAGCCGACGGAAACTCTAGGTTATTCGCGAGGTTTCCTTCCCCTCGGGAGGGGAACTTTGCAAATGTCACTATAGGCGTTTCTCACCAGCCCCCCACATCGCCCCTTGACGCTGCTGTCACCGGCATGCCAGTAAATATGCATCATCACTGATTGCGCCCACGGGAAACCGTCGGGCGCTTTTGCGTTCCGGGGGTATGGTATGACGGCACGGAGCGAGTATCACCATTTGTACAACCTGTCGGCGTGGCGGCGTCGGCTGCGGCCAGAGCATCTGGCGCGGGAGCCGCTGTGTCGGGCGTGTCTGCGGCGGGGGATCGTCAATGACGGCTCGCTGACCGCGTCCGGGTCTCGACAGGGATACCCAAAGCGCTGCCGCCTGGTGGTGGATCATGTGATCCCGCATCGGGGTGATCCGGCGCTGTTTCTGGATCCGGGCAATCTGCAGACGCTGTGCCCGGATGATCATGATCAGAACAAACAACGGCTGGAGGCGCGCGGGTACTCGGAAGAGCGCGGCGCGGATGGCTGGCCGGTGGATCCACAGCACCCGGCCAACCGCTGACGCAGCGGGGCGGCACCCCGGGGGGAGGGTTCGAAGGAATTCCGGATGCGCTGGCAACCGGAGGGGGAGCCTTTGTCTGTGCAAAGTGGAAATTGAATAGAAAAAGCCACATGAACAAGGAGTTGATCGGGATATGCGAGGGCGCAGACCGGCAGAGGAAAAAGTGGTGGCCCTCGCGGAAGAGGGTGCGCCGCTTCACAATCTGGAAGAGCGGGCGCGGCTGCGCCTCGAGGAGATCCGGCCCGAGGGGCTGACCGGTGAGCTGCGCTGGACCTTTGACCGGCTGGCGCTGCCGCTGTGTCACCCGACGGTGGATCGGTTGAAGCCCAGCAATGTGATGATGTTCAAACAGCTCTGCAAAGCGGTGCTGCGGTTTGAACGTCTGGAGCTGGAGCTGGAAGAGACCGGCGAGACCTATGAGAGCGAGACGCGCAACGGGGTGCAGATCAAGGCGCGGCCCGAGGTGGCGCAGCTCAATGAGACCTTCCGCCAGATCCGTGGGCTGGCCAATGACTTTGGCATGACACCTGCAGCGGAGCGGGGGCTGTCGGGCGCGGGCCAGATGGGATTTAACTTCGCCGATCCCAATGGGCCCGAGAGCTATCTGACGTGAGCGCAGAGCATGTGCGGGTCTCGGCCAGCGAGGATCCGGTGACAGCCTGGGCGCAAGCGGTTGTGGCCGGTGAGGTTGTGGCCGGGCCTTACGTGCGGGCTGCAGCGGATCGGCATCTGCGCGATCTGGTTGAGGGGCCCAAACGCGGGCTAAAATGGGATCTGGCGGCGGCGCTGCGGGCGATCCGCTTCTTTCCGCAGGTGCTGCGGCTCAATGGTGGGCAGTTCGAGGGGCGGCCCTTTGAGCTGCACCCAAGCCAGGCGTTCCGCATCGGCTCACTCTTTGGCTGGCAAAAATACAGCGCCCAGCACGGGGCGTGGCTCCGGCGGTTCACGCGGTTTTACGATGAGGAAGGCAAGGGCAACGGCAAATCGCCGATGCTGGGCGGCATTGGGCTTTACATGATGGTGGCCGATGGCGAGCCGCGGGCCGAGATCTATGCGGCGGCGGCCAAGAAAGACCAGGCGGGGATTC
Source organism: Phaeobacter sp. HF9A (assembly GCF_011806385.1). Taxonomy (GTDB): domain Bacteria; phylum Pseudomonadota; class Alphaproteobacteria; order Rhodobacterales; family Rhodobacteraceae; genus Epibacterium. The sequence goes on from NZ_JAATOX010000031.1 coordinate 23,935, forward strand.
TGTTCCAGGATGCGGTGGCGATGGTGGATCAATCGCCGGTGCTGAAGCGGACGGTGCAGCAGCAGGGCGAGAACCCGGTCTGGCAGATGACCTACCGAGGGCGCAGCGGCGACAAGCGCAAGTTCAAGCCGCTCTCGGCGGAAAAGGCCCAATCGGGCCCGCGTCCGCATTGTGCGCTCACCGATGAGGTGCATGAGCATCCCAACCGGGATGTGATCGATATGCTGGAGCGGGGCTTTAAGTTCCGCAAACAGCCGCTGTTGTGCATGGCGACCAACTCCGGCACCGACAAAAAGTCGATCTGCTGGGAAGAGCACCAGCATGGCGTCAATGTGGTCACCGGCGCGGTCGAGGATGACAGCACCTTCGCCTTCATCTGCTCGCTGGATGAGGGCGATGATTGGGAGAATGATCCAAGCTGCTGGGTGAAGGTAAACCCGCTGTTGGGCGTCACCATCGATGAGGAATATCTCACCAAAGTGGTGAACCAGGCGAAGATGATGCCGGGCAAGCGCAACGGCATTGCGCGGCTTCATTTTTGCCAGTGGACGCAATCGGTGACGGCGGCGATCCGGCGCGAGGCTTGGGTGGCCTGCCATGGCGAGGTGGATCCCGAGGAGCTGACCGCGCAGGGCTATCCCTGTTTTGGCGGGCTGGATCTTAGCCAGGTGCGCGACTTCTCAGCGCTGACCCTCACCTGGGTGCTGGATGCCACCAAGGATGCCGAGCACCTGGTCTCCAAGACCTGGTTCTGGACACCGGAGGGCACGCTGATGGAGCGCGCGGCGCGCGATCAGGCCCCCTATGATCTCTGGGTGCGGCAGGGGTTCATCGAGGCGGTGCCAGGGGATCGACTTAAATATCCGTGGCTGGCCGACGCGCTGGCGGATCTAACCTCCCGCTATCAGCCGGAGGTGATTGCCTGCGACCAGTATGGCTTGGAGCGGCTCAAAGACAGTCTGACGGAAAAAGGCCTGGTGCTGCCCACCGAGGTGCATCCGCAAGGCTTCCAGAAGCGGGTGCTGGAGAAGGTGCCGGATCCCACCAATCCGGGGCAAGAGGTGGAGATCTATCTGTGGATGCCGGATTCCATCAACAAGCTGGAAAACGCCATCTATGACGGCCGCCAGACCGTGGCGCAGAACCCGCTGTTGGACAGTATGGCGGCCTCGGTCACTTACGCGGAGAACCGCACCGGGCATCGGATGTTTGACAAGGAAAAGGCCCATGGTCGCATCGACGGCATGGTCTCGCTGGCGATGTCGGCGGGAATTGCGCTGTGCCGCGAGCGGGCGGGCAAGGAACACTCGCCCTGGGGCGATGAGGACTACTCTCTGGAGGATATGCTGTGGGATTGATGGGGTGGCGCAGGCGCGCGGCGACTGAGGGCGCAGGCCTGCCAGAACAGCGCGCCGAGGTGGTGGACAGCGGCGAGGCCGCCATTGCGCAGGTGCTCTCAGGCGAGGTGGGCGAAGGGGTGAGCATGCGCGAGGCGCTGTCGCTGCCCGGGGTCTGGGCGGCGATCAACTTCCTGTCGGCGGCCATGGCCGGTCTGCCCATCGAGGTCTTTGAGACCACGAATGATGAGGGCGGCGACAAGAAGCTCAAGGGCGGTGTGGTGGATGTGCTGGGCGCGGCGGTGAATGACAGCACCACGTCGTTTAGCTGGCGCGAGACCTTCTTTGCCGAGGTCTTTGGCCCCGGGCGCGCCTATACTTACATCGAGCGCAACGCGCAGGGGCGTGTGATCAACCTGTTCCCGATGGAGTATCACCGCACCACGGTGCGCAAGGATCAGGGGCGGCTGTTTTATGACTATCGCGAGCCCTCGGGGCGGGTGAAGACCTATCCGGGCCGGGATGTGATCGACATCGCCTTTTTGCTCAAACCCGATCATGTGAGCAGCCACAACCCGGTGATGACCTGCGCCAGCGCCATCCGCCAGGGGCTCAATGCCAATCGCTATGCGCTGACGGTCTTTGGCAAAAACGGCGTGCCGCCCTATGTGCTCACGGGGCCATTCCAGGCCGCCAAGGAGATGATGCGCTCGGCGGCGGATCTGATGCGGGTAACGCGGCGGGCGGCAGATGAGGGCAAGCCGGTGTTGCCGCTGCCAGCGGGCCATGAGCTGAAGCGGCTCGGCGATGATCCGGAAAAGATGCAGCTCACCCCGGTGCAGGTCTTTGCGGTAGGGCAAGTGGCGCGGATCTATCAGCTGCCACCGGTGTTCCTGCAGGAACTCAGCAAGGGCAATTACAACAATATCGAGCATCAGGATCTTCACCTGGTCAAACACACGCTGCGGCGCTGGGTGAAGAAGTTCGAACAGGAGCTGACGCTGAAGATCTTCGGGCGCGGCTCCAAACGCTATGTCAAACTGAACCTCGACGGCATGATGCGGGGCGACTTCAAGACCCGCATCGAGGCGATTGTCAAAGCGATCCAGAACGGCCTGATGACCCCCAATGAGGGGCGCGCACTGGAAAATCGTGCGCCGCTGCCCGGCGGCGATGTGCTTTTGGTACAGGGCGCAACCGTGCCGATTGAGCTGGCCGGCAAGGCCTTTGCCAAAGGCGCGGCGGTGGAGGCCGCGCCGCCCCCTGCCCCAACAGACGACACCACCCCCGCCGATCCTGACGATCAGGACGGCAACGCGGAACCCAACACAAACTAACGGAGGCTTGGATGAGCGATCCAACACGCGAGGTGCGCTATTGCGCCGTCGCGCCCATTGAGCTGCGCGAAGACACAGACAAACCGCTGGCGGTCACGGGCTATGCGGCGGTGTTTGGCGAGCGCACCGCCATCGGCCCGCTGGATAAATGGGGCTGGGAAGAGGTGGTGGAGGCCGGGGCCTTCAGCGCCGCCCTGGACCGGAGCGATGATGTGACCTTTTTGATTGACCATGAAGGGCTGCCACTGGCGCGCACCAGCTCCGGCACGTTGATGCTGTCGCAGGATCGGCGCGGCTTGCGGGTGGAGACGGAGCTGGACCGGCAGGATCCCGATGTGCAGCGGATCCTGCCCAAGATGCGGCGCGGCGATCTCTCAAAGATGAGCTTTGCCTTCATTGCCGAGAAAGAGACCTGGGATGAGAGCGGCGCGCACCCGCTGCGCAGCATCGGCTCGGTGCGGCTCTTCGATGTCTCGATTGTCACCGACCCTGCCTATCAGGGCACAGAGATTGGCCTTCGCTCCAAAGCGGCGGCTCTTGGCGGCAGCGCGCTCTGCGTGCGCCGCCGGATGCAGATGCGCGGGCGTCTGTCGGGGCTGCGCTGATCGGCGCTTTGTCCTGCCCGTTTCCATGCCGCGCCTTGGGCAAGCGCAGATCACCACATCCAATGAGGATATCATGAGCAAGATCAAAGAACTGCGCGAGAAGGCGCAAAAGCTTCTCACCGAGGCCACCAGCCTGCGCGATGGGATCACCGATAAAACACCGCTGGAAGAGGCGCGCGCCGCCAATGACAAGTTCGACGCGATGATGGATCAATATGACGGTCTCATCAAAGAGGCCGAGCGCGAAGAGCGGGCCATGAAGGCACAGCGCGAGGCCGAGGAACGCCGCGAGCAGGAAGAGCGTGCAGAGCGCGAGAGCCGCCGTCCGGGTCAGAATGAGACCCGCCATCAGCCCGACGCGGATGTAAGCGAAGAATACCGCGAGGCCTTCCGGCTGTATCTGGCCACCGGGGCCGATCTGTCGGAGCTGGACCGTGAAGCACGTGATGCCCTGCGTCGGGGCTACCGCGAAGACCGGGCGCAAAACGCAGGCACCGGGGCGCAGGGTGGCTTTTTGGTGCCCACCACACTGGCGGGCTTTATCAATGTTGCCGCTGCCGCCCATGGCCCGATGATGGATGGGCAGATTGCCACGGAGATCAACCTCGCCAATGGCGCGCCCTTTGATCTGCCCACGGTGGATGACACCACCCAAGAGGCCAAACCCCACGCGGAGGGCGATGAGGGCAAGGACGACGACAGCGGTGACATCGCACTCGGCAAGACCACATTGCTGGCCTATGCGCTGGCGACACCTTGGATCAAATGGTCCTTTGAGCTGGCGCAGGATTCCGCCTTTGGCTTTGAGCCCCTTCTGGGCAAGCTGATTGGCGAGCGGATCGGACGCAAGGGCAATGCCTGGCTCACCACCGGCAGCGGCAACAATGAACCTCTGGGCTTTGTCACCGGCGCGCCGGTGGGCCACGTGGCGGCTGCCACTACGGCGCTCACCTTTGATGAGATCCTTGATCTGGAGCACTCGGTGGACCCGGCCTATCGCGGCGGGCCCAAGGTGCGCTATCAGATGCATGACCAGTCGGTGAAGGCACTGCGCAAGCTCAAGGATGGCAATGGCCGCTATCTGTGGTCCGATGGCGATGTCACCAAGGGCGTGCCTGCCACGCTCAATGGGCGGCCTGTGTCGTTTAACCAGGCGATGGCGCAGATCGGTGCGGGCACCAAACCCATCGCTTACGGTGACTTCTCGGAATATTACGTGCGCAAAGTGGGCAATCCGCTCCTTGGCGTGGCACGCGAGAAGTTCTTCCCCAACCTCGCCATCATGGGCGTGCATCGCATCGATGGGGCCCCGGCGCAGACCAAGGCCATCAAAGTCCTGCAGATGAAAGCGGCCTGAGCCATGGCGATGGAGCGTCTTACCCCACCGGCAGAGGTGCCGGTGGATCTCGCCCAACTGCGCGCGCATCTGCGGCTGGAAGAGGGCGAAGAGGATGGCCACCTGCAGCATTGTCTGGATGTGGCGGTGGCGCAGTTTGACGGCGACGATGGCGAGCTGGGCCTCGCACTGGTGCATCAGGTCTGGCAGCAGAGCTTCCCCCATGTGCCCGGAGCTGGTGGATCGGTGGAGCTGATGCTGGGACCGGTGGCCTCGGTGGATCAGATCGAGGTCTATACGCCTGCGGGAACTTGGGAGGTTGTCACATCGCCAGAGCTCTTTGAGCTCGGTGGGCGCTCTTATGTCCAAGCGCGCAACTGGCCCCGCCCGGGGCGCTGCCCCCTGCCCCTCAAGATCCGCTTTACCGCAGGCTTTGGCACAGCTGCCGATGTGCCCAAGCCCATCTGCCATGCCATCCTCTTGTTTGCGGCGCATCTCTATCAGGCGCGGACACCAGTGGTCTTGGAGGGCAAACCGGCAGAGGTGCCCCTGTCGATCGCGCATCTGGTGGCCCCCTATAAAAGCTGGTGGCGGTGATGAAAGAGGTCACCGAACGGGATCGGCGGATCACCTTCCTGCAGGCCCGGCGCGAAGAGAATGACGCAGGCGAAGAGGAGGTCACCGGCTGGGAGGTGCTGTTCCACCGCTGGGCGGCCTTTGAGCCGGTGAGCGATGGCGAGCGGCTTCGGGCGGCGGCGGTGGAACAGCGCAGCGATGCGCGGTTCCGGGTGCTGTGGTCAGGGCCCATGGTGCAGATCACCGGCGCGCATCGGCTGCGGTTTGACGGTGCGGATTGGCAGATCACCGGCCTCAAACAGCGCGGCTTTAAAGGAGAGATCGAGATCACCGCCTGGAAGATCCCGGAGGTGTCTTGATGGCCGTCAAAATGCGCATCAAGGGCGCGGGCGATATTGAGCGCGCGTTGGCAGCACTGCCGCGTGGCACCGCCAAAGGGGTGATGCGGCGCGCCATGAAGAAGAGCCTCAAGCCCGTGGCGCAGATGGCGGAGACGGCCTCGCCCTTTGCCATTGCGGTGACCGCTAAACTGACCGCCCGCCAGGCGCGTGAGGCGCGCGGAGATCGGGGCCGCAGCAAGGTGGTGCTTTATGTGGGGCCGGTTGAGCCGGATGGCGGTGATGCCCCGCATGCGCATCTTTATGAGTTTGGCACCGGCCCCCGCGTGCAAAGCTCAACGGGACGCGCCACCGGGGCGATGCCGGCACGGCCTTTCCTGCGCCCGGCTTGGGACGCGAGCCAAGCCATGATGCTGGCGACACTCAAACGCGAGGTTTGGGCGGAGATCGAGAAAAGCCTGGAACGCGCCCGGCGCAAGGCAGCGCGCGCATGAGTATGGAGCGCGAGGTCAAGGATCTCTTGAAGACCTTGAGGGTGCCGGTGGTGTGGGGCGCGTTTGACAGAGATGTGGGCTTTCCCCGCATCACCCTGCAGCGGATCTCAACCGTGACACGCTACTCACTCCGGGGGCGCGCGGATCTCGAGACCGCGCGGGTGCAGGTGAACATTGCCGCCAAGACCTATGGCGCGTTGCTGAGCCTTGGCCGCGAGGTCTCGACCACGCTCACCACCTATCGCGGCGGATCGGTGATCCGCATCAAAGAGCTGACCCGGCGGGATTCCCATGTGGAGACCGGCGGTGATGTGATCCGGCTGCAAATGCTGGATGTGCAGGTGCGCTACCGCGCCTGATGTGGCCGGGCTACCGGCGCTTTCCACCACTTTATGAAAGGACAAGCCATGGCAGAGAATGTCATCGCAGGCGATCTGGCGGATATTGAATGGTCCCCGGATGGAGAAGAGGCGACATTTGTCGTCATCAAGGGCTGTAAAACCGTGGGCATCCCCGAGGAAAACCCGGAATACCGGGATCGCACCTCGCTGGATAGCCCCGGTCGGTCGCGCGAATGGGGCGTGGGCCTCACCGACACCAGCGAGCTCACGTTGAGCTGCTTTTATTCCTCCGCGCTCTATGAGCAGGCGGCGGCCTATAAGGCGGCCGGCAAGCCCGTGTTCTTCCGGGTGAAGCTGCCGCCGATGGAGGGTCAGGCCACCACGGGGGATGTCTTTGCCTACAAAGCCTTCGTGAACCCCTCGGTTCCTGCGGTCGACCATGAGGGCGATCTGATGACCGATCTCAAACTGCGCCCCACTGGGCTCATCAGCTGGACCAAAGGGAGCTAAGGGATGATTGCAGCAGCAACACTAAAGCAGGGCAAGAGCACCCATAAACTGCGCTTCACCACCGGCGCGCTGATGCGCTTTGAAGAGGACAATAACGGCACCGCCTTTGATGTGCTCCTGGATGATCTGATCCAGGGCAAAGGCGGTGTGCGCCTGCTGGTCTCGGCGCTGGCGGCGGGGCTGGAGGATGGTGCAGGCGTCAGCCGCGAAGAGGCAATTGCGCTGGTCGATGCGGCGGGCGGCGCGCGCCAGGTGGTGCCCTTTGTGGGCGACGCCATCGCCAAAGCCTTCCCGCCGCCCAAGGGTGATGCACCCGGCACCGGTGATGGGGAGGCGACAGCGGGAAAGGCCCGCCCCCCGGCGGGGGCGTAGACTGGAGCGCGCTTTATGCGTCGTGGTGCGAGCTGGGCTTGCACCACGCCAGCTTTGAGGGCGTGACCTTCAAGGAATACGATCTCATCACCCGCGCGCGGATCCGGGCCAAGGATGCGCAGGTGGAAGCGCGCCGGGTGCTCAATCAAGAGCTGGGCGTGCTGGTGAGCCATGCCTTCCACAATCCCAAAAAGATGCCGGATTTTACCAAAGCCTCGGCCCAGAAGGGCCAAGGCAGCCGCGATCCTGCGCATGAGCTGGCCGCTCTGCGCGCAGGCCTGATGAATATGCACTTCCAAAGCAAGAAAGGGCCTTAGATGTCCGCAGTTATTGGCGCGCTGCGCGGCGTGCTCTCGATGGATTCCGCAGCCTTTGAGACGGGCGCAAAGCGGGCCAAGGCCACCATGGGCACGGTGGAGCGGCGCATGGTGCGCCTGGCGGGGCATATGGAGCGCGCCGGGCGTCGCATGGCGCTTGGCCTCACCCTGCCGATGGCCGGGGCGGCAGCGGTGGCAATCCGCTCCAGCCTGCAGATCGTCGATGCGCAAGCCAAGATGGCGCAATCGCTGGGCACCACGGTTGCCTCGATGCAGGTGCTGGAGCGCGCCGCAGATCTCTCCGGGGTCTCCATGGGCGAGATGCAGCAGGCCACATTGCAGCTCACCAAACGTCTGAGCCAGGCGGCGGGTGGCAGTGGGGCGGCGGCCAAGGCGCTGGGGCGGCTTAGACTCAGTGCTGCGGAGCTGCAGGCGCTGCCGCTCGATCAGCGCCTGTCAAAGATCCAATCGGCATTGGCGGAGTATGTGCCAGAGGCCGAGCGCGCGGCTGTGGCCTCGGATCTCTTTGGCAGCCGGGCGGGGTTGATCTTCACCCGCGTCGATGGGGCCGCCCTGCGCACCGCAGCGCAGGATGTGAGCCGCTTTGGTGTGGCAATCTCCGAGGTGGATGCGGATCAGATCGAGCTCACCAATGACGCGCTGTCGCGGATGAGCCTTGCCGGGCGGGGCCTCGCCAATCAGGTGACCGTGGCGCTGGCCCCGGCGTTGCAATCATTGAGTGATCGCGCGGCGGATCTGGCGAGCTGGTTCAATGGGCTGTCCGATGGCACCAAACGCATCATTGCCACCACCGGCTTGATTGCCGGAGCGGTGGGCCCGGCGGCGCTGGCGCTGGGGTTGATGTTGAAGATCTCGGCCCCGCTGGCGGTGGCGATGGGGGCTGTGGTCTCCACGGTGGCCCTGGCCCCGCTGCGCTTTGCGGCTGCGGCCAAATCGGCCATTGCGCTGGAAATCGCCCTTGGGGCCACCTCGACCAAAGCGGCGGTGGCGAGCCTCGCAATAAAAGGCCTGCAGCGCGGGTTGGTGCTGTTGCGCGGTGCAGTGATTGCCACCGGCATTGGCGCGCTGGTGGTGGGGGCTGGCTATCTGGCGATGAAGTTCCACCAGTTGGTGGTGGCCACCGGCGGCTGGGGGGCGGCGCTCAGAGCGCTCGGCACTCTGGCGGTGGGCGTCTGGGAGGGGATCAAGACCAGCGCGGCGGCGATTAAACCCTCGCTGGCCGCAATCTGGGCGCAGGTACAGGCGGGCTTTACCCGCATGCTGCAGGATCTGTCGCTAAATTGGGGCAACTTCCTATGGACGCTCGCGCAAGGGATGCGGGGTCTCCCCGGATTGTCTGAGGTGCAGCAGAGTTTGCGCAATGCCTCCGATCAGGCCATCGACAAGGTGATGGAGCTGGATCTTGCGGCCAGCTCCCTTGAGGGGCGCGTGATCCGGTTGCGCAAAGAGGCTGCAGGTCAGCTCACGGCGGGGTTTGAGAAAGCCGGGGCGGCCATGCGCACTCTCTCCGGCCAGATGAACAGCGCCAATGACGCCATTGAGGCGGGTGATGACAGCGCAGATGCGCTGGCCAATACGCTGAACACATTGGATGACACGTTGGATGACGGATCCGGCGGCGGTGTGGCGGGCAGCCTGCAAACCACCACCGAAGCGGCGGGGGATCTGAGTTCTGAGCTGGAGGGGCCGCTTTCAACGGCAGTGGATGGCGTGGCGCGCTCTTTTGGCGATTGGATCGCCGATGGTCTGCGCGACTTCCGCTCGATGTGGGATGGGATCAAACAGGCCGCCAAGCGCGGGCTGGCGGATCTCGCCGCAAGCTTTGCCAAGAACCAGATCCGCATTGCGCTGGGGCTGTCGCTTACAGGGGCCGGATCAGCCGCGCAGGCGGCGGGCGGCTTGCTGGGTGGTGGCCTCTTTGGGGGCGGCGCTGGCGGTGGCGGCGGTCTTCTGTCGGGGCTTCTGGGCAAAGGTCTGGGCGGGCTCTTTGGTGGTGGGGGTGCCCTGGGCGGCATTGC